>NZ_JYNQ01000001.1:2087500-2435833 GCF_000934685.1 Lacinutrix sp. Hel_I_90
GTTGCAACAAGGTCAGGATTTTATGGCAACAGTTACCGTTTCAAACCTTAAAAATGAACGGGTGAGTGACGTCGCACTCACGCAAATATTTCCATCAGGTTGGGAAATTGTGAATACCCGTTTTACAGCCTATGGCAGTAACACTAATAGTCAAGCTCGTTATACAGATATTCGTGACGACCGGGTGAATTTCTATTTTGATTTGAATAAAAAAGGTCAATACGGAAGTAATACGTTTAATGTCATGCTCAATGCGTCCTATTTAGGTACGTATTATTTATACGGTGTGCAAGCGGAAGCGATGTATGACCATGACTTTTTAGTGCGAACCAAAGGACAATGGGTTACTGTAGAGAAATAAAATAATGAGAACCTACAAGGTTTTTGAAACCTTGCAGGTTTGCCATTAAAACACCCTCCTGTATGGAAGTAAAATAAATGAATAAAACCTTCAAGCCCTATTACGCCGTAATCTTCACTTCTACTAGAACTGAAGGCGAAAACGGCTACTCTGAAATGTCAGAACTCATGGAAACCTTAGCAAAAAAACAAGAGGGTTTTATTAGTATGGATTCTGCAAGAAGCGACCTTGGAATTACTGTTAGTTATTGGGAATCTTTAGAAGCCATAAAAAACTGGAAACAGCACACCGATCATATTGTAGCGCAAAAAAAAGGAATACAGGAGTGGTACCGTTGGTATCATGTACGCATTTGTAAAGTAGAACGTGAGTATGATTTTAACAAATGAAAATAATAGCCTACATAAAACGACATAAAATAAAATCTGTAATCTTAGCAGTGCTTTTAGTGGCCTATTACTTTTGCTTACCCAAGCAATTATTCAAAGCCCCAACAGCCACGGTCATTACAAGTGCAACTAACGATTTACTAGGTGCACAAATTGCCAAAGATGGCCAATGGCGATTTCCAAAAAGAGATGCTGTACCTGAAAAATTTAAGGTTTGTATCGTTAATTTTGAAGATGAGTACTTCTATCAACACCCTGGTTTTAATCTTGTTTCAATTTTTAAAGCCTTGAAACAGAATGTGTATTCTGGCGAAGTAAAGCGTGGTGGAAGCACATTAACACAGCAAGTCATTCGCTTATCTCGAAAAGGACAATCCCGCACCTATATTGAAAAAATAAAAGAACTCATTCTTGCTACACGATTAGAATTGAGGTATAGTAAAGAAGACATCCTGGCCTATTATGCCAGTTATGCACCTTTTGGAGGAAATGTTGTTGGTGTTGATGCCGCTTCATGGCGCTATTTTAATAGAAATCCTAACGAACTCTCCTGGTCTGAAAGTGCCACATTGGCTGTTTTACCAAATGCACCTAGCCTAATCTACCCAGGGAAAAACCAAAAACGACTACTAACAAAGCGTAATCGATTATTAAAAAAATTACTCGGTCAGCAAATTATTGATAGCCTTACTTACGACTTATCCATTGCAGAAGGATTACCACAAAAACCATATCCCTTGCCTCAAATTGCACCACATTTATTACAAAAAGTGTCCAACACGAATGCTGGTGAACGCATACAAACCACTATTAATACCAAACTACAACAACAAACAAATCACATTGTTTTTAATCATTATAACCTCTTAAAACAAAATGAAATTTTTAATATTGCAGTCTTAGTGTTGGATGTTAAAACGCGTAAAGTGCTAACTTATGTTGGGAATACGCCAACAGATAAAGCGCATCAAAAAGATGTGGATATCATTAATAAGGCACGCAGTACCGGGAGTATTTTAAAGCCTTTTTTATATGCCGCGATGCTGGATGCTGGTGACTTACTGCCAAATGCATTGGTGCCAGATGTGCCTTCACAATTCGGGAATTATTCACCACAAAATTATTATAAAGAATTTGATGGTGCTGTACCAGCAAGTCGCGCTTTATCACGCTCTCTCAATGTACCTGCGGTATGGATGCTTCAAGATTTTGGACTTGATCGTTTTCATCATTATTTAAAAGCTTTAGAATTAAAAGATATCAAGTATGACGCGAACCATTATGGCTTGTCTTTAATTTTGGGTGGTGCTGAAAGTAATTTATGGGATTTATGTAAAAGCTACGCTAGCTTTTCTTCAACGCTTAATCACTTTAATGACACCTCAAGTGAATATTTTTCAAATGAATTTTGTGAACCTACTTTTTTAGCTTCGGAAGTTATTGACTTCGGAAAAAAATCTACAGAAAAAACGGTGTTTAATGCGGCTTCCATATATCTTACTTACGAGAGTTTAAAAGAGGTGAACCGTCCCGAAAGAGACGAAAATTGGGAGTTTTTTGATGGTTCAAAACAAATCGCTTGGAAAACAGGAACCAGTTTTGGTTTTCGTGATGCCTGGGCCATCGGCACAACAAAGGATTATGTTGTAGGTGTTTGGGTGGGCAATGCCGATGGAGAAGGGCGCCCTGGCTTAGTTGGCGTGCAAACAGCTGCACCCATTTTATTTGATGTTTTCGATTTACTTCCAAATAGCAATTGGTTTGATAAGCCATTTGATGACCTACAAGAAATAGCAATTTGTGAAAAAAGCGGCTATCGCGCTAGTGAAAATTGTGACAAAATACTCAAACAATTTGTTCAACTTAGTGGGCTAAAAACAAAACCCTGCCCTTATCACAAACGTATTCACTTAGATAAAAACGAATTGCATCAAGTAAATTCGTCTTGCGAAGATTTAAACCAGATCACGCATAAGTCCTGGTTTGTATTACCGCCGCTAATGGAATTCTATTACAAAATTAAAAATCCGTTTTACAAACCACTACCCCCTTTTAGAAACGATTGTGTTACTAATGCTTCAGTGAGCATGCAATTTATTTACCCTAAAGTATCGAGCACCATTTTTCTTCCAAAGGATTTTGACGGACAAACCAATGAACTCATATTGAAAGTGGCCCATTCAAAACCAGAATCTACATTATACTGGTATTTAGACCACACATTTGTTGGCACAACAAAAGACATTCATGATTTACCTGTTATTCCTTCAGAAGGAAAACATCTAATAACTGTTGTTGATCAATTTGGAAATGATATTCAAAGAACCATAGAGGTAAGTAAATAATTCTCGTTAATCTCATCGGTTACTAATTAAAGCATTAAGCTTTTCTGAATCCTTTTTATCTTAAATGATACCCTTTTGCTGCCCACCACGGGTGAATTTCAACTTCTAACCGCCCGGCTTTCACTATAGGATCAGATTTTGCTAAACTATCTGCCATAGCAAGCGTTGGTACATTATAAATAGTAACACCTCTAATGTCTCCATCGTCAATAAAGGGTTCAGAAATATCTGCATAACCTAGAGCATACATTTTTTCTAAATGACTAAGGTGTTCTTCCTGTAAAATAACAACTTCTTCTTCATTTTGATTTACAATAGGTCCCTTTTTTAAAAACGCCATAAAATATTTTTGCATGATTATGGTGTCTTTTGTTTTCTTGTCAACATAATCAAAAGTTTCAAAACCTTGTGTTTTTAAAGTTTCAAGTATCTGCTTTGCTGTTGGTTTGACTTGGGTTCCGGTCTTCTCTATTGCAATCTCAAGTGGAGCTTCTTCTGGAATCTCTTTTGGGATTTCAACCACTTTGGTTTCATCTTTACAAGCTGAAACAATAATTAATAAAATAAAAAATGCTTTTCTCATACCATCTGTTTTTATTCATTTCCTGATCCCGATTCTGAAACTCTTAGACGCCAGGACATGTGTTCATTATTTACCATTTACAAAATGGATGTTTACTTATTTGTGAATTATAATATTTAGTCTCTCCAGTAACTTCTTTGCCTAGCCAATCTGGTTTTGTAAAGTGTTCATTTTCTGAATTTAGTTCCACCTCTGCAATAATTAAACCTTCATTATTTTCAAAAAACTCATCAACCTCAAAAGTGTGATTGTCAACTTTTATTTCATAGCGTATTTTATCGATGACCGCTTCTTTACAGAGCTTTAAAAGCGCTTCAGCTTCAGCTTTAGAAATTTCTTTTTCCCATTCAAAACGCGACATTCCATTTTTTGAAGACTCCCCTTTTATAGTTAAAAAGCCTTTTTCACCTCTTAATCTTACACGAACGGTTCGCTTTTTATCTGTGCTTAAAAAGCCTTGAATGATGCGTGTGGAATTAAAGGCTTCCGTTTTAAAAGCTTCGGAATTTACTAAAAATTTACGTTCTATTTCTATCATGCCTTATCTGAAATTTTTTGAATAACACCTGATTTTATCCTACCACTTTCATAAGGGTTATTTGCTAGCCATACCATCGCACTTGCAATGGTTTCGGGATGAATAGATTTATATTTCTTTAGCGCTCCAATTAAAAAAGGGTTTATCAGTTTCATAAGGACTTTAGCGACATATTCCCCCAATCGCTTCTCCTCACGTTCTCCACCAATTAATGCGGGTTGCATAACATATATGGTATCTATATTTTTCGATAATACCGTATTTTCCATTAATCCTTTAATACGGTTATAAAATAGTTTACTCTCTGCATCTGCCCCTAAAGCCGAAATAACAATAAAATTATTGATGCCGTTTTCTGCTGCTAACTTTGCTGCAGCAACCGGAATTACGTAATCTATTTTTTTATAAAGCACTTCGTCTTTTGTTTTCGCTTTCGTTGTGCCGATACAACAAAACACATCATCTGCTACAAAATCCTTTTTGTAATTTTCCAATTCAAAAAGGTCAATAAGGTGTTCTTCTATTTTATCGTGAGAAATCTCACAAGCGCTTCGACTAAACAAAATAATCTTAGAGTAACGTGCATCTGCTAAAAGTTGCTGTAATACTTTGCCACCCGTTAATCCAGTTGCACCTAAAATAATTGCCGATTTACTCATTTCTAAAATTCTTTTTGCTAAAGATATTATAAATTTGTGTTATGTCTGAAGCCTTACCAATAAGAAAGATTATCCACGTGGATATGGATGCTTTTTATGCGTCTGTAGAACAAATGGATAATCCTGAATTAAAAGGAAAGCCTTTAGCTGTTGGAGGAAGCAGCAACCGAGGTGTTGTTAGCGCAGCGAGTTACGAAGCTCGAAAATTTGGAGTAAAAAGCGCGATGAGCGGCGTTCTGGCCAGACGCTTATGTCCAGAGCTTATTTTTGTAAAGACAAGATTTGATCGCTACAAAGAAATATCTTCTAAAATTAGAGCCATATTTCATGATTATACAGACTTGGTAGAGCCGCTTTCTTTAGATGAGGCTTACCTTGACGTCACCGAAAACAAAAAAGGAAATCCCAGCGCTTCCATGCTAGCTGAAGAAATTCGTGCCCGCATTTTTAATGAAGTTGGGTTAACAGCTTCTGCAGGTATTTCTATAAACAAATTTATTGCTAAAGTTGCTAGTGATTACAATAAACCTAACGGACAAAAAACAGTAAATCCTGAAGAAGTTTTAGATTTTTTAGAAGCCTTAGACATCAGGAAATTCTATGGTATAGGGAAAGTTACAGCCGAGAAAATGTACCAAAAGGGGATTTTTACTGGTGTGGATTTAAAAGCTAAATCCTTAGATTTTTTGGAGCAAAACTTCGGAAAGTCTGGCACTTACTATTATTATGTGGTGCGTGGTGTTCATAATAGTGAGGTAAAACCAAATCGTATTCGAAAAAGCTTAGCTGCTGAACGCACCTTTAATGAAAATTTATCTTCAGAAATTTTTATGCTCGAAAAACTAGAGCATATCGCCGAAGAAGTTTCCCGGCGTTTAAATAAAAGTAAAATCGCTGGAAAAACGGTGACTTTAAAAATAAAATATAGTGATTTTACGTTGCAGACCCGCAGTAAAACCCTGCCTTACTTTATTAGTGATAAAGCTATTCTACTGGAAACTGCAAAAGACTTACTCTATCAAGAAAAACTAGACAATTCTGTGCGGCTTTTAGGTATTTCACTCTCTAATTTAAATACAGAAAAAAAGACTAAAAAAGAAGAACCAAAAGTAGTGAGTGTGCAGCTGAAATTTGAGTTTTAGGATTTGTCACAAAGGCGGCAAAACACAAGGTTACTTTTTATATTACCTAGAATTACGCTGCTCTTTAATGCGTTTCACCCCGATTCACTGAGAAAATCTGAACAGATTAAAAAAACCAGCTACCTTATTGCAACTGGTTTTATTATATAAGCTCTGTTTTTAACTAAGCTTTGCGATTACTCATCCCTTTTATTTAGGAAGACATCGTGATCACTTAGCAATGTCAGTGTTTTTTGATTGCTTCGCAGAGGGTGAGTAGTAAAAGCCCTGTGCTTAAAAGATTTAAATCTCAGTAACCCTTAACGTATTCACCATTCCCTTTTCTTGAATTGGCATGGCTGCTAAACTTACCAGCATGTCTCCTTTTTTTAGATAACCCATTTCTTGCGCCATCCTATTTACATCTTCTATGGTTTCATCTGTGCTTACGAACTTATCATAAAAAAAAGCTTTAACACCCCAAAGCAAATTGAGTTGCGTTAAAATACGTTTGTTTGAAGTGAAAACTAAAATATGTGCACTTGGTCTCCATGCCGAAATTTGAAAAGCCGTGTAACCACTATTTGTTAAGGTTGATATGCCATTGGCATTAATTTCATTGGCCATAAGCGATGCGTGGTAACAAATAGATTTTGTAATGTAGCGCTTGGTACGAATTTGTGGCGGCTCTTGTGGTACATTAATTAAATCACTGTCTTCTACACTACGTATAATGCTCGCCATTTGCCTAATCACTTCCACAGGGTATTTACCAACACTGGTTTCTCCCGAAAGCATTACGGCATCTGCGCCATCCATTACAGAGTTAGCAACATCATTAACCTCAGCACGTGTTGGCGTTAGGCTATCGATCATGGTTTCCATCATTTGTGTCGCAATAATTACTGGAATTCTTGCTCTCTTTGCACGAAGTACCAGTTGCTTTTGTACTAGTGGTACTTCTTGAGCTGGAATTTCTACACCTAAATCACCACGTGCTACCATTAAACCATCACAATAGGCCACAATTTTATCGATATTTTCTACACCTTCCGGTTTTTCAATTTTAGCAATGATTGGTATTTTATGTTCACTGTGTTTCTTAATTAATTCCTGCAATACCATTAAATCTTCAGCGTGACGCACAAAAGACAGTGCCATCCAGTCGACCTGCAATTCGCAAGCAAATATGGCATCTTCAATATCTTTTTCTGTTAACGCGGGTTGAGAAATATTTGTGTTTGGTAGGTTGACCCCTTTTCTAGACTTTAGGGGACCGCCTTGAATGACTCTGGCTTTTACTTCGGTTTTTTTATCTGTAGACACCACTTCGAAAATTAATTTTCCGTCGTCTAAAAGAATACGCTCTCCTGGTTTAGCATCTTGAGGAAAATTATCGTAAGTCATGTAAACACGTTTTTTAGTCCCTACAAAACGTTTACCGGTAGCAAAAATAATTTCATCGCCAGCATTCACAATCACCTCCCCTTTCATAATACCAACGCGAAGTTTTGGGCCTTGTAAATCTGCTAAAATGCAAGCGTTATAACCAAACTCTGCATTGAGTTCACGAATCATTTTTACACGTTCTTTTACATCTTCATAATCTGCATGTGAAAAGTTAATTCTAAACACATCAGCGCCTTCTTCAAGCATGGCTTTTAAAACTTCTTTAGAACTGGTTGCCGGTCCTAACGTAGCAACAATCTTCGTTTTTTTTCTTTTTAACATTAGTTAAATATTAGTTGATCTTTAGATTTTAAGGCATTCGCAGCAATACTGTACGCTGTAATGACATGATCTATGTTAAGTATTTTTTCTAAAATGAGTTTTTCCTTTTTAAAATTCAACTCATTATTAATTTTTAATAGGAAATTTGCTTTCTTATATTCTGAAACTAAATGGTGCGTTTGCGTTGTCATTTGGTCAAAACTGAACAACGAATCCAAGTTTTCATTCATTTCGCTTGAAATAACCTTACACGTATTAGACACTAAATTCCATGTATTAAATTGGGTATGATCTTCCCATTCAAAAATAGAAAAGGTTGTTTTCAAATTGTTATTATCGAAATCTTTGTCTTTTCTTGTAAGTCTAATACCTAAAGCTTTATTTAATAAAAAAGCCAACCTATAATCTTCTATCGTGCAATGAATACCAATTAAAGAAAAGTGATCTTCCTCATAAAAGTCATCTAAAACGAGTTTTTTAATAGCCATACTCACAACAGAATTAAATGTAAATATAACATTTAAAATCGTTCAACACATTGAATTTTAGGGAATCTTAAAAAGAAAAAGTAACGCAAACGTTATAGTTTACACTGTTTTCGCTTAAAAAACAAGAACGTCTTGTTTTTTTCAAAAAAGCTTTCCAGATTTGATCTTGAAACACCAAAAACAGCTTAGACTTTAATTCCATTGTCTTCTACTCACTAGCGAATACGAAAAAGAGAACTTTAAGTTTCTGCTAAATTTAAAAGGTATTGTCTGTTTTAAAAAAAGTACTCGCCAAAGCAGAAATTCTCATAGTGAGGGTATTCTGTCAACCGTTTAAATTAACGTTCTCTAGCAGCATTCCGCTTTTAAGGTTTCTTTCCTATGGACAATGCGTAAAGAAGAAGTAAAAGAAGTCGATGGTTTATGATTAAGAAGCTACCGGGTATTGTATTTATTATACCTGATTTTTTCAAATGTTTATAAACACCTCCGTTATTTGATGAAAATTTAAAGAACACCCTAAATCCTTGTTAAAAACTACTATTTTTAAATTTCAATTGCGTTTTTTTCTTATATTGAGGGATGAAAATTTTAAAAACAGTTGTTTTTATACTGGTCTCTCTTTCAGTGATGCACCAGTCTTACTCTCAAGTTGGTATTAACACGACCACGCCAGATGCCTCATCAGTATTAGATATAAGCTCTACAACACAAGGCGTGTTAACCCCAAGAATGACCAGTGTACAGCGTGTAGCCATTGCCAGTCCGGCACAAGGGCTATTAGTCTTTGATACCGATGATACTTCTTTTTATTTTTATAATGGTACCATTTGGATACCCATTAGTTCTGGAAATAGTAATGATTATACAGGCTGGGCCGATTACGTTGATGGCACTTATACTTCTGCAAGTCCTTTTGTGCTAACCGCTGCCAACAAGGTAACGTTACCAAACGACGCAGCTACCGTAAGAGATTCTCAAAAACCGATAGATGTAACAACATTTTATGATACTACGAATTCTACAATTACAGGAAGAAATGGTGATGCTGTGAATATCGTAATAGAATTTAAAGCGAGACCAACTACAGCTGCTATAACGAGACTAACAGTAGCTATTGATATTGGAGCACCTGTTGGAGAAATATATGTAAGGGATTTTGTATTAGCAAAAGGTAATGGAGTGGAACACTTTTATTTGAGTTCTTTCAATGCTTATACTTTAGGTACTTTTGAAGCGAATGGTGGTCAGTTAAAATTGAATCAACTGCGGCTGCCGACATTTATGACATAAGATATGTTATAACAAGGACTCATAAGGCACGATAACCAATGCTATGCCTCGAACTATATTATATGAACAGACATACCATACTAACCTTGGGCATCTGGGCATGAGCAGTCGTGTTAATTGAGTAAAAAACAACCTTTTATTACTAAAAAAAATCAACATGGCAGTCAAAGACTATTGAAATAAATACAATAGATAAAAGGTTTCACGCATTGCTTTTCCGGACCTTTGTTTAGATCTCTGGATTGTTTATGAAATAAAACTAGTTATAAAAACGCTTTAGAAATTTGATTTTGAAATACAAAAAAAGCACGCTTCGAGGCCTTTTCTTCGGCTTTCTTTTTTGAAGTCGCTCTACCTTTAGAGACTATTTTATCATCTATGGATAGTTTTACAGAAAAATGGCGAATGTTATCATTTCCTGTATCTTCATAAACGTTGTAATCGAAGGTTTTCTTCTCTTTTTGGCACCACTCTATAAGTAAGCTCTTGTAGCTTATCACTTTCCCTTCCAATTGCTCAATGTCTACAAAAGGTGTGATGACGCGCTTATAAATAAATTTTTCGCAAGCCTTATAACCGCCATCCAGGTAAATAGCACCAACTAAGGACTCAAATAGATTACCATGAATATTGTCTCCAAATTGTCCTTTTGGAATTTTGCTTTCTACTAAACTAATCAGTTTTAAATCACGCCCCAGCTCATTGAGATGCTCTCTGCTCACAATTTTAGAACGCATCTTCGTTAAATAGCCTTCATCACCGCTAGGCACCTCTTCATATAAGTGATGCGCAATCACAGCACTTAACATGGCATCTCCCAAAAACTCTAAACGTTCATAATTTATAATATGCCCATTAGCATTTTTTATGTTCATAGAACGGTGCGTAAAAGCCGTCTTAAAATGCTTAATGTCCTTAGGCTTATAACCTATAATTTCTGAAATTGTGGTAAAAAAAATCCCGTTATCTTTTTTACGGGATGTGAATATGTTTCGAATGCGTTTCATCTGATTACTAATAGTGTATTAAATAAATCAGATGTAATGAACCAAATATTTGTTTTAAGGGCTAAATATTTTGTCATAATTATTTCATTCGAGCATTAGTCTAACTTCTTAAATAACACACAGGCATTATGTCCGCCAAATCCAAAAGTATTACTCATAGCAACCTTTATATCTCTTTTTTGAGGTTTATTTAGCGTTAAGTTTAAATTAGGATCTATTGTGTCGTCAATAGTTGTGTGATTAATTGTTGGTGGCACTATACCATGTTCCATTGCTAAAATAGAGGCAATAGACTCAATGGCTCCTGCGGCACCTAACAAATGACCCGTCATTGATTTCGTAGAATTAATATTAATGTTTTTGGCATGACTACCAAAAACCTCAGAAATTGCTTTCAGTTCGGCAACATCTCCCAAAGGTGTCGATGTACCGTGTGTATTTATATGATCTACATCTTCAGGCTTTAAGCCAGCGTTTTCTAAACAGTTTCTCATAACTGCGATAACACCAATACCATCTGGATGTGGTGCAGTCATATGGTAAGCATCGCTAGACATGCCGCCACCTAAAACTTCGGCATAAATTTTTGCTCCTCTTGCTTTTGCGTGCTCATATTCTTCTAAAATAATTGCTCCAGCACCTTCCCCTAACACAAACCCATCTCTAGTTGCATCAAAAGGTCTTGAGGCTGTTTCTGGGCTTTCATTTCTAGTGGATAACGCGTGCATCGCATTAAACCCTCCCATTCCGGCGATAGTAACAGCGGCTTCACTTCCTCCGGTTACAATAACATCACAATAGCCTAAACGAATATAATTTAAAGCATCAATCATCGCATTTGCAGAAGATGCACAGGCAGATACCGTGGTATAATTAGGACCCATAAATCCATTTTTAATAGAAATATTTCCGGGGGCAATATCTGCAATCATTTTGGGGATGAAGAAGGGGTTAAATCTTGGTGTTCCATCACCTTCAGCAAAATTTAACACTTCGTTCTGAAAGGTTTCAAGTCCTCCAATTCCTGCGCCCCATATAACACCAACTCTAAGCTTATTGATGGTGTCTAAATCTAGTTTAGCGTCCGCAATAGCCTCATCAGATGCGACCATTGCGTACTGCGTAAACCTGTCCATTTTTCGCGCTTCCTTTCTATCAATAAAATCGGTCGCGACGAAGTTTTTCAACTCACAAGCGAATTTTGTTTTAAACTTTTCAGTATCAAAGTATGTAATAGGCGCAGCACCACTTTTTCCTTTAATAAGGGCGTCCCAATATTCATCTTTGGTGTTTCCTATAGGTGTAAGTGCGCCTAGACCTGTTACTACAACTCGCTTAAGTTCCATAAATATTAGTGCTTATTTTGCAGCTTCAATGTATGATACAGCTTGACCTACTGTTGCAATGTTTTCTGCTTGGTCGTCTGGAATTTGGATATCGAATTCTTTTTCAAATTCCATGATTAATTCAACAGTGTCTAATGAATCTGCGCCTAAGTCGTTTGTGAAGCTAGCTTCTGTTACAACTTCGTTTTCATCAACACCCAATTTGTCTACGATTATCGCTTTTACTCTTGATGCAATGTCTGACATAATTTTAATTTTTTTAGTTTTAATTAAGTGGCAAAAATAAAAAACTTTACTTGAAAAAACATCTTTATGGTAAAAATGTCTTGGTAATTTAATAATTAATACTGAAGAAATTCTCTTTTACCCTATAATTGTTAATAATTATTCTTTTTTTTGTTCGTAGATTTAACATAGAAACTAGAAAATGAAACGTGTCGTAATTTTTGCGTCTGGAAGTGGAAGTAATGCCGAAAATTTAATTCGCTTTTTTCAAAATAGTGACCGTACTTCTGTTATTCAAGTACTCACTAACAATCCGCAAGCTAAAGTCTTGGAGCGCTGTAAAAAACTAAACGTTAGCGCGTTATCGTTTAATAAAATAGCCTTTACTGAAACTGAAGATGTGCTCAATATTTTAAAAGCATCGAACCCCGACTTAATTGTTCTCGCTGGTTTTCTTTGGAAATTCCCTGAGAAAATCTTGAAACACTTTCCAAATAAAGTGATTAATTTGCATCCTGCTTTACTCCCAAAGTTTGGTGGAAAAGGCATGTACGGCATGCATGTGCATCACGCCGTGGTAGACCAAAAAGAAACTGAAACAGGTATCACTATTCACTACGTAAATGAACATTATGATGAAGGCGCTGTTATTTTTCAAGCCAAATGTGCGGTTTTAGCTTCAGATTCTGCTGAAACTGTTGCAGAAAAAATTCATTTGTTAGAGATGGCACATTTTCCAGAGGTGGTTAAAAAAATATTGAATGCGTAGTTTCTTAGATATCTTTATTATTGTTTTGGGAGTTTCAATTATAGGCCTTGTTTTCTATGTTGTTATCAGCAAAATTTATTTTAAAATAAAGCGCAAAAAAAATGTAGACGAGAAACACCTTAATAACCCAAAATCTCGAAACGGGAGAACGAACACAAATGGGTAAAAAAAAGAAAAAATACTACACCGTTTGGAAAGGACATCATATTGGTGTCTTTGACTCTTGGAATGATTGTAAAGCGCAAATAAAAGATTATGATGGTGCGCAATACAAGTCTTTCGCAACTTTTGACGCAGCTAAAGCAGCGTTAAAAGGCAATTATTTCGATTATATAGGAAAAAACAAAACTTTTAAAAGTGAGCTGTCAGCTGAACAACTTAAAAAAATAGGGCGTCCCAATTATAACTCTATAGCGGTTGATGCTGCCTCAAGTGGTAATCCAGGTATCATGGAATACCGCGGTGTAGATACCAAAACAAAAAGACAACTCTTTATTCAAGGTCCTTTTGCTGAAGGCACTAATAATTTAGGAGAATTCTTAGCTTTAGTTCATGGGCTGAGTTATTTGAAAAAGCACAATAGTACGCGTATTCTTTATACAGATTCAAAAACAGCCATGAGCTGGGTACGAAAGAAGACTTGTAATTCTAAATTAGAACGTAACACCAAAAACAAACCGGTTTACGATTTAGTAGATCGCGCAGTCAACTGGCTTAAAGACAATGATTACAAGACTACTATTGTAAAATGGGAAACCAAAGCCTGGGGAGAAATACCTGCAGATTTTGGGCGGAAGTAATTATTAGTAATGTCTTTTTTGATGTAATATTCTTTGCACTTTGATAGTATCTCCATCTACTAAATAATGAATTCCAAAAGGAAAGGACTTTGTGAAAATTATTTTGATGTTGCGATATCGTTTTTGAAAATGTTGTGGGCTAAATTCTATTCTCTCAATAGTTTCAACAATCTCATTATCAAATTTTTTTTGTAATTCTATAGATACTTCAAAATAATACAAACGCGCCTCCCTAAGATCCAGAAGCGACTCATCACTTAATTCAATATTAAAACTCATTATTTAAATAATTCCTTTTTAACATTCAACCAAGGTGTGTATTTCGTTTTTCCTTGGTTATGACTATCAATCATTTGATCCATCATTTTTTTGTATTCTTCAGATGGCTCAAAGGCGAATGCATCTTGCTGTAAAACAAACTCCATATAATTTTTGAGGTTTCTACCTGCCTTTTCTGCCTTAAGTTCCAATATATCCAAGGTCTCCTTGTCCAGAACAACCTCTTTTCTCTTTTTACCTGCTTTCATATCTCGTATAAATTACATATATTATAGGTGTAATATACGTATTAAATTTAAAATTTAAGCCATTACGTTTTCAGTATAATTAAAACCAACAAAAAACCTATATTTGCACTTTAATTTAAACGGCTTACATGAGTAAATTAGTAGTAGTAGGTACCGTAGCTTTTGATGCTATTGAAACCCCTTTTGGAAAAACAGATAAAATATTGGGAGGTGCAGCCACGTATATTGGCTTGTCGGCTTCTAACTTTAATGTTGATACAGCAGCTGTTTCAGTTGTTGGTGGAGATTTTCCGCAAGAATATCTTGACCTGTTAACAGATAGAGGCATTAATATAGATGGTATCGAAATCGTAAAAGAGGGTAAAACCTTCTTTTGGAGTGGCAAATACCGCAACGATATGAATTCTCGTGACACGCTGGCGACAGAACTTAATGTCTTAGAACATTTTACACCTGTTGTACCAGAAAGTTATAAAGACGCAGAAATTGTCATGTTAGGAAATTTACATCCCTTAACACAACAAAGTGTTTTAGATCAGATGACAAAAAAGCCTAAGTTGGCTATTTTAGACACCATGAACTTCTGGATGGATATTGCTTTAGACGATTTACTTTCAGTAATAAAAAATGTTGATGTTATTACTATTAATGATGAAGAGGCAAGACAATTAACCGGAGAATATTCTTTAGTTGTTGCTGCGCGTAAGATTCATGAAATGGGCCCTAAGTATGTGGTGATTAAAAAAGGAGAGCACGGTGCTTTACTTTTTCATGATGAGAATGTGTTCTATGCCCCAGCCTTGCCTTTAGAAGAAGTGTTTGATCCTACGGGAGCAGGCGACACGTTTGCCGGTGGTTTTGCTGGTTATTTAGCAAAAACAGGAGATACCTCTTTCGAGAATATGAAAAACGCTGTTATTTATGGTTCAACATTAGCTTCCTTTTGTGTAGAAAAATTTGGAACAGAGCGTATGCTAAACCTAAAAGATAAAGAAATCTATAAACGCTTACAGCAATTTAAAGATTTAACACAATTTGAAATTGTCCTAACAGCGGCTCAATAATATAAAAACGCGCTCAATAATTGAGCGCGTTTTTTATAACTATATATTTTGCAATTTATCTCGTCAAGAGACGTTTCGAGAACAGAATTTTTTTATATTTTTAATAAACAACTCACAACACAACAACAATGAGTGATGCTTTAAAACACGAGTGCGGAATTGCACACATTAGACTATTAAAACCTTTAGAATACTACAAAGAAAAGTATGGCAGTGCGTTTTACGGCGTAAACAAAATGTACTTATTGATGGAAAAACAACACAATCGTGGTCAGGATGGTGCTGGTTTTGCAAGTATAAAATTAGACACCAAACCTGGTGAACGCTATATTAGTCGTGTACGTTCTGTCGCTCAACAACCCATTCAGGACATCTTTGCTCAAATCAACGAGCGTATTAATAAAGAATTAACTGAGCATCCAGAGTATAATAATGACGTTGCGCTACAAAAGCAAAACATACCCTACATTGGCGAAGTGCTTTTAGGACATGTGCGTTATGGCACCTTTGGTAAAAACAGCGTAGAAAGTGTACATCCCTTTTTAAGACAAAATAACTGGCAACACAGAAACCTTATTTTAGCTGGCAACTTTAACATGACTAATGTTAAAGAACTCTTTAGCAACTTGGTTGAGCTAGGGCAGCACCCTAAAGAATATACCGATACCATTACTATAATGGAAAAAATTGGTCATTTTCTAGATGATGCTGTTAGTAAAATTTATAAAGATTTAAAAAAGGAAGGGTATAGTAAAAACGAATGTTCTCCATTAATAGCAAAACGGTTAAAAGTTGGGAAGATCCTAAGAAAGGCCGCTAAAAACTGGGATGGGGGTTATGCTATGGCAGGTTTATTAGGCCATGGTGATTCGTTTGTTTTACGGGATCCTGCAGGTATCCGCCCGGTGTATTATTATAAGGATGACGAAGTTGTTGTTGTCGCTTCAGAACGTCCTGTAATTCAAACCGTCTTTAATGTAGAATTTGATGATGTCAAAGAATTAGAGCCGGGTCATGCCATTATCACCAAAAAATCGGGAGAAGTTTCTATTAAAAAAATCTTAGAACCTCTTGAACGTAAAGCCTGTTCTTTTGAGCGCATTTATTTTTCACGCGGAAGCGATGCTGAAATCTATCAAGAACGTAAAATGTTAGGCCGTTTATTAATGCCTGAAGTACTAAATGCTATTGGTCACGACACTGCAAATTCGGTTTTTTCGTACATACCAAATACAGCGGAAACCTCTTTCTATGGCATGATAGAAACCGTTGAAGAATATCTAAACGAAAGAAAAACGCAAGCTATTTTAGAGGGTAACGGGAAGTTGTCTAAGGAGCGGGTTATTAATATTTTAAAAGAAAGACCACGTATTGAAAAAATTGCCATTAAAGATGTTAAGTTAAGAACGTTTATAACCGAAGATAGCAGCCGTGATGATTTAGTCGCGCATGTTTATGATGTGACCTATGGCGTGATTAAACCTACAGATAACTTGGTTATCATAGACGATAGTATTGTTCGCGGTACAACTTTGAAGAAAAGTATTATTAAAATGATGGATCGACTACATCCTAAAAAAATAGTCGTCGTATCCTCTGCACCACAAATACGTTATCCAGATTGTTATGGTATAGACATGGCTAATTTGGGAACCTTGGTTGCTTTTAATGCTGCTTTAGCCTTACTAAAAGAAAACAACAAGTACCACATAGTTGATGACGTTTACAATAAATGTAAAGCCCAAGTAAATTTAAAAGATAAAGAGGTTAAGAACTTTGTAAAAGAAATTTATGACCAATTTACACCTGAAGAGATATCGTCTAAAATATCAGAATTATTGAGTGACGATTCGGTTAATGCAGAAGTTGAAATCATTTTTCAACCCGTAGAAAACCTTCATAAAGCATGTCCTAAAAATTTAGGCGACTGGTATTTTACAGGAAATTACCCTACTGCTGGAGGAAACAGAGTGGTTAACAGGGCATTTATTAATTTTTATGAAGGCAATAAAGAGCGAGCTTATTAACAGGTTTTAATCACTTTAACAGATATCAATGCTTTTAATCTAAAATATTTTTATAGAAGCCTTTTTTAATATACCTTTAAGTCACCATAACATAAGTAGGTTAAGTTCATGGTAGATTTGGGGCAAAAAAAGCTGGACTCTCGTCCGGCTTTTTTTATGCGCTATAAATAAGGTTGCGTTTTATCTAATGGCGTATAAAAGTATTCAACACTATCGATAAAATGCATTTTATCAGATATTTTTACCATTTATCTAAAAAAAGCAATAAATCAATTTATATGTCGTTATATTTGAACTTACCATAACATAAGTAGGTTAAGTTCATGGTAGATTTGGGGCAAAAAAGCTGGACTCTCGTCCGGCTTTTTTATTTTTAAAACTTTCTAGCACAAAAAAAGAGCTAGTTATTACACCAGCTCTCTTAAGTATTATATAAAGTTCAAACTATTTTGCCAAAGCAAAACGTCTTTCTACTTCATTCCAGTTAATTACGTCAAAAAACGCATCAATGTAGTCTGGTCTTCTATTTTGATAATTTAAATAATAAGCGTGCTCCCATACATCTAATCCTAAAATTGGAGTTCCACCACAACTAACGCCAGGCATTAATGGGTTGTCTTGATTAGGTGTAGAACACACCTCTACTTTTCCCCCTTTGTGCACACACAACCATGCCCAACCAGAACCAAATTGAGTAGCAGCAGCTTTGCTGAAGGCTTCTTTAAAAGCATCTACAGATTTAAATGCTGCTTCAATAGCGGTCTTTAATTCTCCAGACAACTGACCTTTGTCTTCAGGATTCATTACCTCCCAAAATAGAGAGTGATTATAAAATCCGCCACCATTATTTCTAACCGCTTTATTTTCCATATCTAAATTAGTCAAGATATTTTCAATTGTTTTTCCTTCTAAGTCGGTTCCCTCTATGGCATCATTTAATTTGGTAGTATACCCGTTGTGATGTTTAGAGTGATGTATTTCCATGGTACGCGCATCTATATTTGGTTCTAAAGCGTCGTATGCATATTTTAATTTCGGTAATTCGAAAGCCATAATTTTATGTGTTTTTTGGATTAATAAATCTTTAAACGTAAATTTAATACTTTAACATTTCAATTAAAAATTTAAACAATGTTAATCCGCTCCTTTTAATAATAGTTTAACACCATGATTTTGAAAGCCTTCAGTTTTTAATCGAAAAAACAAAAAATCCACTAGGCATCACCCAATTTGTTTTTATCTTGTAGCAGATTAAACTATGGCTACACCATCTCCTTTTCAAGTATATAATGCCTCTGCGGGTAGCGGAAAAACATTTACGTTGGTCAAAGAATATCTTAAAATTTTATTTTCAGCATCAACCCAATATCTATTTAAACATATTCTTGCTATTACGTTTACTAATAAAGCGGTTGCTGAAATGAAAGCACGCATTTTAGAAATGCTAAGAGTCTTTTCCGAAGTTCTAATTCTGGAGCAACCCAATGCTATGTTTATTGCCATTGCCGAAGAATTAAAAATGGAACCAAAAATCCTTCACAATAAAGCAATAACGATTTTAAATACCATCATGCATAACTATGCCGCTTTTGATATTTCGACCATAGATGGTTTTAATCACAGGCTCATACGCACCTTTGCTCATGATTTAAAATTACCATTGAATTTTGAAGTTGAACTCGATACAAAATCATTACTCACCGAAGCTGTAGATCGTGTAATTGCGAAAGCAGGGATAGATAAAAGATTAACTAAAATATTAATAGATTTTGCTATTGAAAAAGCAAATGATGATAAAAGCTGGGATGTTTCAAGAGACTTTAATGCCATTGCCGAAATACTTTTAAAAGAAAGTGACTTTGAATACATAAAATTACTTGATGATAAAACACTCGATGATTTTGAGATTTTAAAAAAACAGTTAATTACTGAAAAAACAACTACCGAAAAACTAATTGTAGAAGAAGCCAATGCATTACTGTCTCTCTTAGAATCCAATGGGTTAGCATTTAGTGATTTCTCTGGAGCCTATTTGCCAAAACATTTTGAAAAATTAGCCAACAATAACTTATCTGTTAGTTTTGATCCTAAATGGCAGGAAGATCTAGGTGCTAAAACTTTATACCCAAAAAGAGTTTCGGCAGCTACCGCAGCAACAATTGAAAATTTACAACCTCAAATAGCAACAGCTTTTAACGAAACTAAAGCGGGGATTTTTCATTTAAAGTTCCTCAAAACATTTGCAAAAAACATAACACCTCTTTCGGTTTTAAAAGCGATAAGTCAAGAGCTTTCAACTATAAAAATCGAAGAAAACAAAATGCTCATTAGTGAATTTAATGCCATCATTAGCGACGAAATAAAAGGGCAACCCACGCCCTTTATATATGAGCGTATGGGGGAAAAATTTAAACATTATTTTATAGATGAGTTTCAAGACACTTCACAAATGCAATGGGATAATTTAATCCCACTAATTGGCAACACCTTGTCTGGTGAAAACCTCAAAGCTGAGAAAGGAACAGCATTGCTCGTTGGTGATGCCAAACAAGCTATATACCGTTGGCGTGGTGGAAAAGCAGAACAGTTTATGAAACTCTTTAATCTAACAGAAAAGCCGTTTCATAGTGAACAACATGTTAAAAATTTAGAGTCTAATTACCGAAGTTTGCAAACAATTGTTCAGTTTAACAATGCCTTTTTTAAGCATGTTTCTACTTCCGTTTTTAGCAAAGCAGAATATGGTGATTTATACGAAAAGGCTTTTCAACAGCCTTTCAAACAAGCAAAAGGCTATGTTAACCTCAACTTTATAGACTTTGAAAAAGACGAAATTAAAGATGAAATCTATACGCAACAGGTGCTACAAACCATTCATTCTTGTCAAAAAAACGGGTATCGCTTAAAAGATATTTGCATTCTGGTAAGGAAAAAGAAGCAAGGCATTGCTATTGCAGAATATCTGAGCAGTCAAAACATAAAAATCACTTCTAGTGAAACCATGTTAATTAATAGGGCACCAGAAGTCCAGTTAATTAATAATGTGCTCTCCTTATTAATAAAACCAAATGACAGCGAACGTAAAGTCCACGTCTTAGATTTTATAGCTGAAAAACACAACATTGAAGACAAACATACTTTTTTTAAAATCCATGTGCATTTAGATTTAGAATCCTTTTTTGATGGTTTAAAGCCTTTTGATATCCATCTTAATCCAAAAACAATAGTACAAGAAGCACTGTTTGATATAGCTGAAACGATTGTTAGAGGTTTTAAATTGGTCACTCATTCAAACGCTTACGTACAGTTTTATCTCGATACTGTTTTAGATTATTCACAGAATAACAGTTCAGATATTTCATCTTTTCTGGAATATTTCGAAACTAAAAAAGGCGCCTTAAGTATCGTGTCTCCCCAAGAGCAGGAGGCTGTTCAGATTATGACTATTCATAAATCTAAAGGATTAGAATTTCCTGTGGTTATTTTTCCGTATGCAGAAGTTAATTTATATGAAGATATAGAACCAAAGGAATGGCTTCCTATAAATTCAAAACAATATCAAGGTTTTACACACACTTTATTAAATTTCAATAAAGATTTTGAGTTTTTCGGCGAAGCCGGAAACGCCATATATAAAAGACACAAAGCAGAATTGGAGTTGGACAGCCTCAATTTGCTTTATGTTGCATTAACCCGTCCAATTGAGCAATTATATGTTATAGGCAAAAAGGATTTAGGATCAAAAAGCAATCCTGAGTCTAAATCTTATTCATCCTTACTCATTAATTATTTAATGGAAACAGGCGAATGGGAAGACACAAAAACAGTTTATTGCTTTGGTTCAGAAAAAAGAACAGAAAAGATTGAAGACCTTAGCACAATAGAAACCATTGAACAAACAACTTTTATTTCGACTGCAAAGGCCGAGCATAATATTAAAATAGTTGCTAATTCAGGTTGTCTTTGGGATACCAACCAAGAACAGGCGATTGAAAAAGGAAATTTGGTACACGATCTCATGGAACATATAAAAACGGAAAACGACGTAGATTTTGCTATAAACGATTTTCTAAGCTCTGGAATAATTAACGAAGAACAAGCTAAAATATTACGAATGTCAATCCTTGAAATAATACATCATCCGGATTTAAATTCGTATTTTTCTGAAAGCAATACCATTTATAATGAACGGGATATCCTTTCTAAAACAGGAAAAATTTATCGACCAGACCGTTTGGTTATTAATAACAAGAAAGACGTTGTAATTATTGATTACAAAACAGGGTTGCCAAACCCTAAATACCAACATCAATTGCAAGACTATCAAGATATTTTAGAAGACATGAATTTTAAAATCACTAAAAAAATATTAATCTATATTAATGAAGACATCAAAGTCCAAACGTATTAATTAAGTCCAATGGCTTTGAACTCATGAAATAAATTCAGAATAAAAAAAGAATGTTGATTTTATCTCTAACGTAAAAAACATTCTAAATTTGTAAAAAACAATTAACATGTACGGTAAAATTCAAGAACATTTACAACAAGAAATAAAAGACATCAAAGAGAACGGTCTTTATAAACAAGAACGTATTATTACCTCGCCACAAGGTGCAGAAATCACTTTGAGTACTGGTGAAACGGTTTTAAACTTTTGTGCTAATAACTATTTGGGGTTATCCTCACATCCAGAGGTCATAAAGGCCGCTAAGGACACCATGGATACCCACGGCTTTGGAGTCTCTTCTGTACGTTTTATTTGTGGTACCCAAGACATACATAAAGAACTTGAGCAAAAGATTGCTGATTTCTATGGCACAGAAGACACCATATTATATGCGGCAGCTTTTGATGCCAATGGCGGCGTGTTTGAACCCTTGTTAGAAAAAGAGGATGCTATTATTTCAGACGCTTTAAATCATGCCTCTATTATTGATGGTGTTCGCTTATGTAAAGCAGCACGCTATCGATATAAAAATAGCGACATGGCAGATTTAGAACAACAACTTATAGCTGCTAACGAAAATGGTGCACGGTTTAAAATTATAGTTACAGATGGTGTATTTTCTATGGATGGCATAGTAGCGCCTTTAGATAAAATCTGTGACCTCGCAGATAAATATGATGCTTTAGTCATGATAGACGAATGTCACGCCACAGGATTCATTGGTGAAACGGGTATAGGCACACTTGAAGCTAAGGGTGTTTTAGGTCGTATAGATATTATCACAGGAACCTTAGGCAAAGCACTTGGTGGTGCTATGGGCGGTTATACGACTGCTAAAAAAGAAGTGATAGAGTTATTAAGACAACGATCAAGACCTTATTTGTTTTCAAATTCTTTAGCACCTGCTATAGTTGGAGCATCTATTAAGGTTTTTGACATGCTTAAAAACGATACTACTTTAAGAGACAAACTGGAAAGCAATACCAATTACTTTAAAAAAGAAATGAAAACAGCTGGTTTTGATATTATTGATGGCGATTCAGCTATTGTTCCAGTCATGTTATATGATGCAAAATTATCTCAAACCATGGCAAATATGCTTTTAAAAGAGGGGATATATGTTATAGGCTTCTTTTTTCCTGTTGTACCAAAAGAAAAAGCACGCATACGTGTACAGTTGTCAGCAGCCCACGAAAAAACGCATCTAGATAAGGCAATACAGGCCTTTATTAAAGTAGGAAAAGCATTGGAAATCATTAAATAAATATTATAAACTTTAACAATTTGCAGGAATAACCAATATTTTTATATATTTGTCTTTGTTAATAATGTTTAACAACTTATTTTTGCTTCTAATTAACACTTAAAAATTAAAATTTTTGAATATGAAAAATCTTAGCAGATTATTATTCACACTAGTACTTGTAGTAAGTTTTAGTAATGTGAATGCACAAGACCAAGATAATCCTTGGGCTATTAGTTTCGGAGTTAACGCAGTAGACTTTTACTCAGGTATGGAATCATCTGACGCTACTGGTGTTTTTGATGAATACTTTAACGTAGAAGACCACTGGAATATACTTCCTTCTTTATCAACGATAAGCGTGTCTAAATACCTAGGAGAAAATTTCTCTTTACAATTAGGTGGGTCTATCAACAAAATTGATAAGTATGGTGACACTGCCGTTGCTGACTTAAACTATTATGCTCTTGATGGAAATGTAAGATATAGCCTTTCTAGCGTTTTAAACACTACAAAACTTGATCCACAAATTGGAGTAGGTGGTGGTTATACGTGGGTAGAAGAAGGTCCTTTCAATACTAACGGTGCAGGTGGTAGTAATGCTGTTGGCGCTGGAACTTTAAATGGTTCTTTAGGTTTAACATACTGGTTTACTGATAACGTAGGTTTCTTTGTGGAGTCTAAATATAAGCATGCTTTTGAAGATTACTTAACTACTCACTTCCAACATTCTGCAGGTTTTTCTGTTAGATTTGGTGGAAAAGATACAGATGGTGATGGTATATATGACAAAAATGATGCATGTCCAGAAGTATTTGGACTAGAAGCTTTCAACGGTTGTCCTGATACTGATGGTGATGGTATCGAAGATTCTAAAGATTCTTGTCCTAACGAAGCTGGTTTAGCTGAATTCAACGGTTGTCCTGATACAGATGGAGACGGTGTTGTAGATGGTAGTGATGAATGTCCTACTGTAAAAGGTCTTAAAGCTTTAAATGGTTGTCCTGATGCTGATGGTGATGGTGTTGCAGATAAGAATGATACTTGTCCTAACGAGCCTGGTCCTGCTGCTAATAACGGATGTCCTTGGCCTGATACAGATGGTGATGGTGTTTTAGATAAAGATGACCAATGTGTTGACGTAGTTGGTACTGTTGCAAACAATGGTTGCCCAGAAATTGTACAACCAACTCAAGAGGTTATTGATCAATTAAATGAGTATGCTAGAACTATCTTATTTGATAGTGGAAAATCAACTTTCCAAAAGCAATCTTACGAGGTATTACAAAACATAACTGCTATCTTAAAAGAATATCCTGATTCTAACTTTACATTAGAAGGACATACTGATAGCGTTGGTTCTAAATCTTCTAACCAGTTATTATCTGAAAGAAGAGCTAATGCAGTAAGAGATTACTTAATTGCAAATGGAATTAACAGTGACAGATTAACTGCTTATGGATTTGGTGAAGAATACCCAGTAGATTCAAACGCAACTAGTTCTGGTAGAAAAAACAACAGACGTACTGAGATTAAACTTAAAAAATAAGTTTCTCAATACTTTTAAATAAGTTTTTAAAAAAACGCCTCGGTTTACCGAGGCGTTTTCTATTTTTATAACATGAAGAGCTTTATTTTAGATGTACTACAAGACCTTAAAAATAAGGGTGAAAATTTATCAGAATTAATATTTATATTACCAAGTAGACGTGCAGGAGTTTTTTTAAAAAAAGAACTCGTTGCTGTTTCAAATGAAACCATTTTTGCTCCTACTATTATTAGTATTGAGGAATTTGTAGAAGACTTGGCAGAACTTAAGTCTATTACTAACACAGAACTACTTTTCGAGTTTTATAATACGTATTGTCATCTCACTCCAAAACAAGAGCGAGAACCTTTTGAAAACTTTGCTAAATGGGCACAAATACTATTACAGGATTTTAATGAAATTGATCGTTACCTCATTCCACAAAATAACATCTTCGATTATTTAAGCGCTATAAAAGAATTAGAACATTGGTCTACAGAAAACGACAAAACAGACTTTGTTAAAAATTATCTCAAATTCTGGAATAAACTAAAGCGTTATTATAAACACTACACAGAAACTTTACTCTCCAAAAAAACAGGTTATCAAGGCTTGATATATCGTGAAGCCGTTGAAAACATTCAAAACTATTGTACTGTAAATAGAAAAAAACATATATTTTTAGGTTTTAACGCTTTAAACACTGCTGAAGAAACCATCATCCAAAAATTGTTACAAAACAACATGGCGGAGATCTATTGGGATATAGACGAAGCCTTTTTAAGTAACCCAATACACGATGCCGCTCTTTTTACAAGGCAACACAAAACAAACTGGAAACATTTTGAAAAACACCCTTTCAATTGGGTTACAAACCATTATTCCACGGAAAAAAATATTCAAGTTTTTGGTGTTCCAAAAAATGTAGGACAAGCAAAAACCATCGGTTCGCTATTAAAAACTATTAAAAATAATAACCCAGATTTAAAAAGTACTGCTGTCGTTCTTGGCGATGAAAACTTGCTAATCCCTGTATTAAACTCAATCCCCTCTAACATTGATGCATTAAATATTACTATGGGTTTTCCGCTAGGCTCAATTCCATTAGCCTCACTATTTGAACAACTATTTACCCTTCAAAAGAAAGCCTCAGACGACTTATATTATAAAGATATTATTCGCATTCTATCGCATCAATTTGTAAGACCGTTGTTAATTATAGACCAGGTAGACTACGCTGCACAAATTATAGAAACACTTGAGAAAAACAATTTGGTTTATGTGTCGCTTCAGGATCTAAAAAATTACGATAACAGCACTACTGACAGTATTGCGTTACTGTTTGAAAATTGGCAAAACGATGCACAAAAAGCAATAACACATTGTTTTAAAATTATTACTAAAATAAAGGATGCGCTTACTCAAGACAAAGAAAATAACACAATAGGATTAGAGTATTTATACCGCTTTAACACACTTTTTAACGAGCTTTACAGACTTAATGAAAACTATAATCATATCAATGATATTTCGGCTTTATTTAGTATCTATAAAGAATTACTAGCATCAGAAACATTAGATTTTCAAGGAGAACCACTACAAGGTTTACAAGTCATGGGCATGTTAGAGTCTCGTGTTTTAGATTTTGAAACCGTAATAATTTCTAGTGTAAATGAAGGTGTTCTCCCTTCTGGAAAAACAAATAACTCCTTTATTCCCTTCGATGTAAAGCTAGAAAACAACTTGCCAACTTATAAAGAAAAGGACGCGGTTTACACCTATCACTTTTATAGGTTACTCCAACGCGCTAAAAACATCTATATTTTGTATAATACTGAAGCAGATATTTTAACTGCTGGTGAGAAGAGCAGATTCATAACGCAGTTAGAGCTAGAGGGTATTCATGATGTTAAGCACAAAATAGTAACACCACATATTCCTAATTTATTAAGCGAATTAAAAGAGATAAAAAAAACGGAACTCGTTTTAGAACATTTAAAACGTATCGCAAAAAAGGGCTTTTCGCCCTCATCACTAACAAATTATATTCGAAATCCTTTAGATTTCTATTATCAAAAGTTATTGGGCATTAAAGATCTGGAAGAGGTTGAAGAAACAGTCGCTGCCAATACCATGGGCACAGTAATTCATGATACTTTGGAGGCCTTATATCAACCTTTTTTAGGTGAATTTTTAACTGTTGAAGGTGTCACCAATCTAAAGCCAAAGATTGAAAAAACAATTTCCCGATTTTTTAATACCATCTACAAGGCGGGTGATATGACTACAGGTAAAAACCTCATCATTTTTGAAATTTCAAAACGCTATGTTCTTAATTTTTTAAATCTAGAAATTGAAGAATTAAAAAAAGGAAATACTATAAAGATTACTGCATTAGAAACGAAATCAAACATCCGACTGGATATTCCTGAATTAAATTTTGAAGTGAATATGAACGGTACGGTAGACCGTGTAGACGAATATAATGGCGTAACGCGAATTATAGACTACAAAACGGGTAAGGTTTTAGACAGTCAAGTTTCAATTGTTGCTTGGGAAGATTTAACAACCGATTATAAAAAATATAGTAAAAGTTTTCAAATATTAGCTTATGCCTACATGATGAATAAAGAAAAACCCCTTAATTTCCCCATCGAAGCAGGCATTATCTCATTTAAAAATTTACAATCTGGCTTTTTAAAGTTCACAAAGAAAGAGCAAATTCGTGGTGGAAGTAAAACGACATTGATAACCGAGGAGACCTTAGCTTACTACTTTGAAGAACTTAAAAAACTCATCATAGAGATTTGTAATCCAGAAATGAATTTTACAGAAAAAGAGCTAAAATGATTAAAAAAAACCAAATTTTAAACCGAAAAAACCAAAAACCTATAGTTTTCGATCTGTTTTATAATAAAACTAAAAAACCCAAACCTTTAATAATTTTTTGCCATGGTTACAAAGGTTTTAAAGATTGGGGCGCTTGGCATTTAATGGCTGAAGCCTATATGAACGCGAATTTGTTTTTTGTGAAATTCAATTTTTCTCATAATGGTGGCACGGTTGAGAGTCCCATTGATTTTCCAGATTTAGAGGCTTTTGCAGAAAACAATTACACTAAAGAGCTGGATGATTTAGAGGCTGTTCTAAACCATTTTTTATCTGAAGACGATGAGTTAAGAGGGGAAATAGACCACTCTAACGTGACCGTCATTGGTCACTCCCGTGGTGGTGGAATAGCGATTATCAAAGCTTCAGAAGATTCAAGAATTACAAATTTAATAACCTTAGCAAGCGTCTCCGATTTTGCTAAAAGAACGGCTACCATTGGGGATTTAAAAACCTGGAGAAAAGAAGGTGTAAAGTACGTTTTTAACGGAAGAACAAAACAACAAATGCCTCACAACTACCAGTTTTATGAAAACTTTAAAGCTAATGAACAACGATTAACCATAGAACGGGCAGAAAAAGCACTAACAGTTCCACATCTAATTATTCATGCAAAAAACGATCCTTCGGTAAAATATGAAGAAGCACTAGCACTAAAACAATGGAATCCTAAGGCGCAATTATTTACCATTGAAAACAGTGACCATGTATTTGGTGCTCAACAGCCTTGGAATGACAGCGAGATGCCTAAGGCACTATACGAGATCACCAAAATTAATATAGCCATGATTAAGGGTTAAGCACTATTTAAAGTGTTCTTTTTATGTTTATTGATTTTTTCGAAAAGTAACACTCTGTTTACAGGCTTAGTAATGTAATCGTTCATACCAACTGCTAATACTTTTTCTCTTGCAGTCTCTGTTGTATCGGCCGTAACCGCTATTATTGGGATGTCTTTATCCCTATGTTTTAAGTTACCATTCCTTATGCTTATAGTCGTTTCGTAACCGTCCATAACCGGCATTTGTAAATCCATTAAAATAATATCGAATGCATTATTATCTATAAGTTCAAGGGCTTCTTTTCCGTTAAACGCCATTTTGAAATCTGTAATCGACAACGTGTTCAATATTTTTTTCATAATTAATTGATTCATCACATTATCTTCTACAACCAATACTCTTAAAGGGGTGTCATTAACATCTTCCTTTGTTCTAACAACGCTATCTGGCATGACTAACTCAATAACTTTGAGAGCCACAGACAGCGTTACTTGCGTACCACGTGCTTCTTCACTATCAATAGAGATTTTTCCTCCAAATAAATCTATCAAGTGTTTAACAATACTTAATCCTAAGCCTACACCGCCAAATCGCCGTTTGTCGTTAGCTCCCATTTGTCCAAAACTATTGAATAAGTTTGCTTTTTTATGACTGTTGATTCCAACACCTGTATCTAATACAGTCATTTCAATTGAGACAAGACCAGGTGTATTAACACGACTTTTAATATGAAATTCTATAGAACCAAAAGTGGTAAACTTTACCGCATTACTTAAAACATTATTGATGATTTGTGTGAAACGTTCTGGGTCTCCTTCAACCGAATAAGGAAGAGCGTTTTCTAGTATAAGACTATACTTTAAACCTTTTTTCTCTGCCATGCGTTGCCAATTATTACTAATATGTTCAATCGCCTGTTTTGGATTAAAACACTCCATTCGTAATTTTAAGGAACCTTTTTCTATTTTTTCAAAATCTAAAATATTGTTAATATTACTAAGTAAACTCAATGAAGCATGCTTAATAATTTCAAAATTTTTGTGCGTCTCGGTATCTGTATTTTTAAATAATTCGTCATCTGCAATACCCATGATAGCATTTATTGGCGTGCGTAACTCATGGCTAATATTAGACATAAAGTAACTTTTAAGTTCGCTAATCTCCTCAGATTTAGTAAGCGCTATTCTTTGAGAGTCTTCATTTTCTAAACGTAGATCCCGAATTAAATTGGTCATTGATAATGATAAAAACACGACCTCGAAACCTATACCAAATTTGGCGCTATTAAGAACAAGAAAACTATTAGGTAGTAAGCTTAAGTTATTCATTACAAAACCTAAGAGCCCTAGGACTAAAAAGAAAATTCCGATAGAAAAAAAAGGATCAATAGCAATACGCTTGTAGCGCAAATAAAACAAGGTGACTACTATTAGTATAAGGCTCAAAAGGCCATTCAGATTAATAATAGGGTAAACTAGAGCTTTCGTTTTATCGTTAATAAATATCATAACGCCCAAAACAATAATAATACTATAAACTACTTTAAACGCCTGTTTTAAAATCCTGCTTCGCTTTTTAACTTTAAGAAAATGCTCACAATATTTCAATAAGAAAAAATTAGAAAACAAGGCGGTAATTAAAACGGCATGGTCATTTAAATAGCCTCCAGAGGGTAATAGGTATTGAAAAATAAGACCATCTAAAGCCATTTGTAATAAGGCTATAGAAAACACATAAACACCATAATACAGAAAGGTTTTATTAGATAGACTAGTGTAGAAAAAAAGATAAATTAAAGTCGCCAAAAATAACAACCCATAAAAAACACCTAAGAATAATTGCTGATTATAATTTGATTTCCAAAAGCCCTCTTCTGTATATAATTTAAGGGGCAAATTAAGCGTTTCTCCATCGCTTTTTAAATACAAATAGAATTGCTGCATACTATTTTTGGGTAACGTAACTTTAAAAATAGTTTCACGATGTTGCACTTGTCGCTCACTAAAAGCAATACCGTCTCCGCTATTAAATTGTATTATGTTGCCATCATTTATCTGATATAAATGGGCAACATCTGTAATAGGCCTTGCTGTTTCCAGATAATAGGTTTCTTTATTTGAAGAGGTATTTTCTAAACTAAATTTAACCCAATAGTCAGCAGAAGTAAATCCAACACTTTGGTTCTCATTACTGAGAGGCTGAAACTCAAGGCGGCTTTCATTACTTAGAATCTCCTGAATATCAGCAATGGGAGTTTTAGTAAACTTCGCGTACTCATAAAGCTTTCCTTTACTTTCAACAGGGTTATAGGCACTGTTTTGTGCAAAAGAAATCAAAGAAACACAAGTAATCAAAAAGAGTAATACCTGACGCATTTTTAGTTGATTTGAGTTGGTTATCAAAAAAAAAACCAAGACAACTATTAATGGAGGGAAACAAATAGCTGAACAGTATATTTACGTTATATCTGTAACTTTGGTTTTATAAAAAAAAGTGGAGAAGATGGGATTATAGATCTCAAATGACCACTTACTGCAAATACAATTGTCTGTCCTCTTAGTCCAGATGCTCCAAAGCGACAGAATATACTCAAGCAATCTTGGCATATTCGTAATGCTTTAAAGCATTCAAAAATTCTGAGTTATAGTGGAGAAGATGGGATTCGAACCCACGACCTCTTGACTGCCAGTCAAACGCTCTAGCCAACTGAGCTACATCCCCAAATGTTATTTTAATCCGCTTAATACTAAAACGGGAAAGCTAGTAATATGAAAATCTTTTTTTAAGACGATATTCTTTTCCCAAAGCTTACTGAAAAAACCACGTTTACGTCTTACGACACAAAGTAAATCAGGATTAAACTCTTTATAATGCTCCAATACCCCTTGATAGGTTGTCGCGTTTTCGGTCTCTCTTGATGACGTAATAATTGCTTTTAGAGCTTCCGTTATTATTGTATCTTCCTTTTTATAGATTGGCGTTTTAACCACCAGCAAATTTACCTTAGCGTTAAAATCTCTAATCAATACATGCAATGGGTTTAATGCCTCTTCTTTTTTAATAATAGCCGATTTAATAGCCATTAAAATAGAATTAATGGGCTTAAAAACAAAGCCTTCAGGTACTATTAATGCCGGAATATTGGTCTGTTTTATAATTTTTCCAGAGGTTTTTCCTAAAAACACTTCATCTTTTATTGAATTGGTTCTAGGTTCTAAAATTATTAAATCAACATTAAGTGATTTACAAACCAATTCTAAGGTGTCTATTAATTTCCCTTTAAAGGTTTTGGTAATAATTTCTACATCTTTAGCATCTATCTCTGCTACATGACGCTCTAAAAATTCTTTGCTTTCGCGCTCAAGTATATCATCTATTTTTATCATTGTTCCTGCCTTAGTATATACATTGTAAATCTGCACAACATATAACTTTGCACCTGTAGCTTCGGCGAAATCTACAGCATATTGTAAATGACTTTTTGCGTTTTTTGATGAGCCAACTGGAACAAGAATGTTTTTCATATTAATACCGTCTGAAACAATTTAGACTACAAAAATACATTTTTTTATACTAAAACTTTCCGAACTTTGCCAAATAGCAATTAAATAAGAAAATTGAATACAAATATTAGCTTAAAACACATCAATACTTTAGCAATACCAGCTTTAATTGCTGGTATTTCAGAACCCATTCTGTCCTTAACAGATGCTGCCATAGTGGGCAATGTCGATTTAAACGCTACAGAATCTTTGGCCGCTGTTGGTATCGTTTCAACCTTTTTATCAATGCTCATTTGGGTGTTTGGACAAACCAGAAGTGCTATTTCTTCTATAATATCACAACATGTAGGAGCAAATAAATTAGACGAAGTCAAAAACCTGCCAGCACAAGCCATTTTTATAATAACCTCGTTAAGCATTCTAATTATTCTTGGCACCTACCCTTTTGTACAAAGCATTTTCAAATTGTATAATGCCTCAGGTTTAATTTTAGACTATGCTGTAGACTATTATAAAATACGCGTCTTTGGCTTCCCCTTTACCTTATTTACTATTGCCGTATTTGGTGCCTTTCGCGGTTTACAAAATACGTACTATCCTATGATTATTGCTATAGTAGGCGCCTTAGTAAACATCATTTTAGACTATGCCTTTGTGTACGGTGTTGATGGTCTTATTCCTGTAATGCATATAAAAGGCGCCGCTTATGCTAGTGTATTCGCACAGTTATTAATGGCAGTGCTTTCGGCTTATTATTTATTGAAGAAAACAGAGATTCCGTTATTAGTTACTTTTCCTTTTAATAAAGAAATCAGGCGGTTTTTAACAATGATTGGTAATTTAATTATTAGAACTTTGGCCTTAAATACAACGTTGTTTTTGGCTGTTAGATATGCAACAAATTACGGTGATGAATATATCGCAGCCTACACTATCGCTATAAATTTATGGTTTCTAGGTGCTTTTTTAATCGATGGTTACGCGAGTGCTGGTAATATTTTGTCTGGAAAATTATATGGTGGAAAAGCATACAACAGACTCATCCAGTTAAGTAATAGGTTAATAAAAATCGGAATCATTATTGGTGTTTTTATCGCCGTATTGGGCGCAGTATTTTATTACCCAATAGGTAAAATATTTACCAAAGAACCTGAAGTCTTAAATGAGTTTTACACCATTTTTTGGATTGTTCTCGCCATGCAACCCTTTTGTGCGCTCGCCTTTATTTTTGATGGGATGTTTAAAGGTCTTGGTAAAATGAAAGACCTTAGAAATCTTCTATTAGCGTCAACAGTAGTCGTTTTTATTCCTATACTCTATTTTCTAGACCAACTAGACTTAAAACTATATGCCGTTTTTATAGCTTTCACCTTTTGGATTATTGCCAGAGGAATCCCTTTAATCATAAAATTTAGAAAAGAATTTTTGCCCCTCTCTCAAAACCATTAACTTTGGCGTACTTAAGTACATTAAATATAAATTATGGATATTCTCAATTTTTTAGGAGGTAGCGGCATGTTTGCCATTTTGGCTTTTGCGCTAATCGTGATCTATTTAGTTAACCGATTTAGAAACCGCAGATAATGGGAAACATTCGAATTACCAAGCTATTTTCATTCGAAACAGGTCATGCACTATATGGCTATGATGGTAAGTGTAAAAATGTTCATGGCCACAGTTATAAATTATCGGTCACTGTTTTTGGGCAACCTATTAAGGATAATACCCATGTGAAATTTGGGATGGTTATTGATTTTACCGATCTTAAAAAAATAGTAAAAGAAGAGATTGTTGATGTGTTCGATCACGCGACTGTATTTAATAAAAACACCCCTCATGTAGAACTTGCGAAAGAGCTTCAAGATAGAGGGCACAATGTTTTATTGGTCGATTATCAACCCACCAGCGAAATGATGGTTATCGATTTTGCTGAAAAAATCAAGATGCGGTTACCTAAAAGTATTGAACTACACTCCCTTAAATTACAAGAGACAGAAAGCTCGTATGCCGAGTGGTACGCTAGTGAAAACTAACCGCATAGTTTTTGAACGTTTTAAAGGTCGGGATTAAAAAGTAGGGCTTTGTGAGGATCCATAACTATTGCTTAACTATGAAATAATCGTGATTTACTGCTTAGTAAAATGACTGGGTAATCCCTAACGCAACTACTGAGGGCGCATTCAAATTATGAAAATTTAAATCATAAGATTCCTTCCTGCTAAGGAATTATTATATTTACACATGCAAATTCCAAAAGGAAAGAAAATATATTTCGCTTCAGATAATCATTTAGGAGCTCCAACAAAAGAACAATCGTTTCCGCGTGAACAAAAATTTGTTGCTTGGTTAGATATGGTAAAGGAAGATGCTGCAGCTATTTTTCTATTAGGTGACTTATTTGATTTTTGGGCAGAATACAAAACAGTGGTGCCAAAAGGCTTCACGAGAACCTTAGGTAAACTTGCAGAAATAAGTGATTCTGGAATCCCAATCTATTATTTTGTAGGAAACCATGATTTATGGATGAATGGTTATTTTGAGGAGGAATTAAACATTCCCGTTTACCATAAACCACAAGAATACACCTTCAATGATAAAACCTTTTTTATTGGTCACGGTGATGGCTTAGGGCCCGGCGATAAAGGGTATAAGCGCATGAAAAAGGTGTTTACAAACCCCGTTGCTAAATGGTTTTTTCGTTGGTTACATCCAGACTTAGGCGTGCGTTTAGCGCAATATCTTTCAGTAAAGAATAAGCTCATTTCTGGTGATGACGATATTACATTTTTAGGTGAAGACAACGAGTGGTTGGTACAATATTGCAAACTAAAACTGAAAGACAAACACAGAGACTTTTTTGTTTTCGGTCACAGACATTTACCTCTAGACATTGCATTAAACGAGCACGCCCGATATGTGAATTTGGGTGATTGGATTTCCTACTATACCTATGGTGTTTTTGATGGTGAGCATCTGGAATTAAAAGAATTCTAATTACTTCCATAAACCTTATTTAGAATTACTAATGCTATCACATTACCTTAGGAAATATTTTTTTTATTTAAAATTGTTCAAAGCCCTTGATAGTCTATTTTTTAAAAAATACTGGGTTGTGTTTGAAGTCAAAGAACTCATGAATTGGAAGAAAAACACCTACGAAACAATTAATTAGTTTCATTCTCTTCAAAATCTTTCGTCAAGTCTAGTTTTCTAAAAGAGGGTAATACAATTCCCGTGGTTATTACAGTAAGTAAAGTCATGGTGCCACCAAAAACAACAGCCGTAACAGTACCCATTAATTTTGCTGTTACTCCACTTTCAAAAGCCCCTAATTCATTTGATGAACCAACAAACATAGAATTTACTGACGCCACACGACCACGCATATGGTCTGGTGTTTTAAGCTGAAGAATGGTTTGACGAATCACCATGGAAACACCATCTGTAACACCACTAAAAAACAAGGCTACTACCGAAATCCAAAAGACAGAAGACAAGCCAAAGACGATAATACAAACACCAAATCCAAAAATGGCAGCTAGTAATTTCATACCCGCATTTTTACTTATAGGAATGTAGGCTGTGGCGACCATAGTTATAATCGCACCAACAGAAGGAGCGGCTCTTAACACACCAAAACCTTCACTACCTACTTTTAAAATATCCTGAGCAAAAATGGGTAAAAGCATAACAGCTCCACCAAATAAAACGGATATCATGTCTAAAGTCAAGGCTCCTAAAATAGCTTTGGTTTTAAAGACGAAACGAATACCTTCACTTAAACTTTTTAATATAGGTTCATTAATTTTTGTGTTTAATATTGGTTTTTTTGAAATCTGCGTCACTGTGATTAATGATAGCATCACTAAACCAAAAACAATACACAAAGACCAATGCACACCAAACCAACTTATAGAGAAACCAGCAAAACCAATACCTATAATTGAAGCCATTTGCCAAGTACTACTGCTCCAGGTTGCAGCGTTTGGAAATACTTTTCTTGGTACAATTAAAGCGACTAAAGAAAACAAGATCGGTCCAAAAAAGGAACGCAAAAAGCCACCAAAAAAGACTAAAGCATAGATAGAATATAACACAGAATTAGTGGACCACTCTTGAGTAACACTTGGGCTCGTTAATAAAAACAACCCTAAACTAATTATTGAAAATGCAGCAATACAAAGTATGAGTAAGTTTCGTTTTTCTTTTTGGTCTACAATATGTCCAGCAAATAAGGCCATAAAAAAAGCAGGGAAAAACTCCATTAAACCTATAATACCAAGCGATAACGGGTTTTTAGTGATAGAATACACTTGCCATTCTATAACGATAAACTGCATAGACCAGCCAAAAACTAGTAAAAAACGCATTAATAAAAAGGTGTTGAACTCTTTAAAGCGCAATGCTGCGTATGGATCGTTTTTTTGCAAATTTATTAAATATTGAAACCTCATCTATTTTAATCCCGATATTCCGGGACTGTGAGGTTTAATTAATTATTCTTTTATATCTCGCAACTTCAATTGCAAAGACACCTGCCCTTGCCATTCATTTTCATCTATGGAGTACGCCGCTTTAAACGTTTTATGTCCTTCAATAAGGCTTAGCCTTTCACCCAAGCCAAAGCCAATACATACTATTTTATCACTATTAGGCTGCTTTACTGTAATACGTAAATGTGTTTCATCTTCACCAACACATTTACCGTAGCCCGTATCCATAAGATTATCACTCATAAATACAGGAGACATATTTCCTGGGCCACAAGGTGCAAACTGGCTTAAAATTCTATAGAATTTAGGCGTGATTGTGTTAAGTTCTATTTGAGTATCTATTGCAATTTCTGGCGTTAGTAATCTTTTATCTATGGTGGCTTCTACAACTGCTTCAAATTTTTGTTTGAAAGCCTCGTAATTTTCTTCTTTCAACGTGAGTCCGGCAGCATATTTATGACCGCCAAATTGTTCAATATGTTCTGCACAGGCTTCTAAAGCATTATATACATCGAAGCCTTTAACAGAACGCGCCGAAGCCGCTAGTTTATCGCCACTTTTTGTAAATACTAGTGTTGGGCGGTAATAGGTTTCAATAAGCCGGGAAGCCACAATACCAATCACACCTTTGTGCCAGTTTTCGTTATAAACAACGGTGGTAAAGCGGTCTTGTTCTTTTTGAATTTTAATGTGTTCCAATGCTTCAATCGTGATTTTTTTGTCTGTTTCACGACGGTCTGTATTGAAATCTTCAATTTCTTTAGCGTAATTTTCAGCCGTTTCTAGGTGCGTTTCTGTTAATAAATTCACCGCATATTGCCCGTGTTTCATGCGTCCTGCAGCATTAATTCTTGGTGCAATAATAAAAACAACGTCTGTAATGGTTAGTGTGTCTTTTTTAATCTGATTAATGATGGCTTTGAAACCTGCTCGTGGTTTATTATTAATCACTTGTAAGCCAAAATAAGCCAGGACTCTATTTTCTCCTGTAATTGGTACAATATCTGCTCCTATTGCTGTGGCGACCAAATCTAAATAAGGCACTAAATCTGCTATGGTTTGCCCTTTTTTTGAAGCAAGCGCTTGGATTAGTTTAAAACCAACTCCACAGCCGCATAACTCATCAAAAGGGTAATTACAATCCTCCTGTTTTGGATCTAAAACGGCGATTGCATTTGGTATTTGTTTTCCTGGTCTGTGGTGATCACAAATAATGAAATCTATGTTTTTCTCTGCTGCGTAAGCGACTTTATCTATGGCTTTAATACCGCAATCGAGAGCAATAATGAGTGAAAATCCATTGTCTTCAGCAAAATCAATCCCCTTATATGAAATACCATAGCCTTCATCATAACGGTCTGGAATGTAGGTTGCCACATTAGAATAGTCACTTAATAAATAACTAGATAACAGAGAGACTGCGGTAGTTCCGTCAACATCATAATCACCATAAACCAATATGTTTTCGTTGTTTTCAAAGGCTTTTTCGATGCGTTCAACTGCCTTTTCCATATCTTTCATTAAAAATGGATCATGCAAATCGTCTAGGCTGGGTCTAAAAAACAACTTCGCTTCCTGATAAGTTTCAATACCTCTCTGAACCAAAAGACTAGCAACCGCTTCTTCTATTTGAAGGGCTTGCTGTAAACGTTTTACTTTTTCAAGATTTGGTTTTGGCTTAAGAGTCCAGCGCATGAATTAAATGTCGTATTTAAAGTTAAAATTAATGAAGCGAATATTACGCCATATCACTATTATTATGAAAATGTGTATTTATTTTCAGTGTTGCAAACTGGCGAAACATTTCCATGACGCCGCAATATTTTTCAACCGAAAGGGTAATCGCTTTATTAATTTTGATTTCATCTAAATCACTGCCATAGAAATGATAATCCACAGAAACAGTATGGTATGTTTTTGGATGCTCTTCAGTAAGTTGACCTTCAACTTCAATTTTAAAATCATCAAATGTAATTCTCATTTTTTCAGCCAAAGAGACGATATCTAAACCCGAGCAGGCCGCTAAAGAAGATAACATTACGGCTTTAGGTCTTAATGGCTTGTAAGGGTCCTTAATTTCTTCCGACTGACCCAAATTAAATGGATAACCACTTGGGTTATCACTTTCGAAAACCAGTTTTTCTTTCCAAACTGTTGTGACTTTATGTGACATAATTGAAGAATTTTTCGTTAATTGATAGTTCCAAAAATACTACTAAAAAAACAAACATATGCCCTTAGTAACACCTTTAGATGCGGAACACGATATAGAAACTAAAAACTTAGCGGCATTTTTTAATGAGACTTTGGGCTTTTGTCCTAACTCTGTATTAACCATGCAACGCAGACCTGCCATTTCGAAAGCCTTTATAAATTTAAACAAGGCGGTTATGGCTAATGAAGGGCGTGTAACTTCAGCACTTAAGCGAATGATAGCTTGGGTGAGTAGTAATGCAACCGGTTGTCGCTATTGCCAGGCACATGCCATTCGTGCAGCTGAACGTTATGGTGCAGAACAAGAACAATTAGATAACATTTGGGAGTATCGCACACACCCCGCTTTTAATGAAGCAGAACGCGCGGCTTTAGATTTTTCTTTAGCTGCTTCACAAGTCCCCAATGGCGTTGATGCCGCTATGCAAAAACGTTTACATAAGTATTGGGACGACGGGGAAATTGTAGAAATGCTTGGTGTTGTTTCCTTATTTGGCTACTTAAACCGTTGGAATGATTCTATGGGAACAACACTAGAAGATGATGCTATAGAAAGTGGTAATCAATACTTAGGAAAACATGGCTTTGAGGTTGGGAAACACGAATAGAAGCTGCGATTATTAGAGCACTACGCTTTTAGAAATATGAGATTAAAACGGCATCACTCCAGAAGATTGGTGAGCAGTCGTTTTTTTTATTATATTTGATTACCTATTTTATAATGCTTTGATAATCAAAACACTTAAAAAACCCCAAATAATAAATGTGTTATGCATACTAAACCGCTACTATTAGTTATATTTCTTTTTGTTTTTTGTAGTTCACCGCTATTACATGCGCAAACGCCTTATGGCAATGCTGGTGATCACACCGCCGTCATGTTGGGTAGTCCAGACGCTCCTTTTGGTTATTACGAATATCTGCCAACAAGCTTTAATCAGTCGTCTAGTACCACTTATCCACTTGTTTTATTCTATCATGGTTTGGGAGAAAAAGGTAATGGAACTACAGAATTATATAAAGTATTAGCTAATGGCCCACCAAAATTAATTGAACAAGGTTCTGATTTTGAAGCTATTATAATTTCGCCCCAAAGTGCTTCAGGTTGGTTTAGCCCCGCTAATTTTTTAAGTCTTTTTGACTACTTAACTACTAATTATCCTATAGACCTAAGTAGAGTATACGTAACAGGTTTAAGTGCTGGTGGCGGTGGCACATGGAATGCCTTAAAAGGTCATTATGATAAAATTGCTGCTGCAGTTCCTATTTGTGGAGCTGGTAGTGTAGCCGATCCCTCTGATTTTTTACAACAAACACCTATTTGGGCACATCATAATTTTAATGATAATACCGTTGGTAAAGGTCAAACTATTAATAATATGAATAGAATTGCCAACATTACTAATTCTGTCATGACCGTTTATCCTTACGGCAGCAGTAATTCAGTTGCTGCTGATGATTATTCCATGCAATTTGATACGAATACCCAAACGTGGTCTTCCAGCGCCGGCGTTCATGAACCAAACGATAAACTCTCCTTTACGCTTTACAAAAATGGCAATCATGATGCTTGGACAAAAACATATAATAATCAGGAGGTATGGGATTGGATGTTTGCACAAAGCCTAAATACACTGAGTACTGATGCTGAAAATTTAGAAATATCTTTTAAAATATACCCAAACCCCACTTCAAATAAAGCGACTATTATTACAGCAAATACTGCTGAAAAAAAGGTGGAAATTTATAACCTTCTTGGTACAAAAATATATAGTAATGTATTATTTAAAGAACTTGATGTAAACGTGAGCACTTATGCTTCAGGCGTCTATATTGTAAAAGTTAGTGATGCGAATAATAATCAAAAAACCATACGTATGATAGTAAACTAATAGGAACTTCACCTGATTATTGTGAGTTCTAAATTTAGAAGCAGGTTATTAATCCCTTCGCGATTATAGTCGAAAGGTCTTGTTCTTACTTTGGAAGTATTACTATAGTAAATGGTATTGCGCTATAAACAATCGCTTCAATAAAAACCGTAATAAATAAAAAGCTATTTATTAGCCAGCATGTATTTCAAATCATTACTATACGAGGGATAAGTAAAAATCATACGTTTAAATTCTGAAACCGTCATCTTATTATTTATAGCTACGGTTAGTAAGTTGATATTTTCATTCGCTTCATGTCCTAAAATATGAGCGCCCACAATCTCACCTGTGCGTTCGTTTGCTAGTATTTTATAGGCATAGGTGTCTTCATTTCCTTTTTTTGCATTGAACCACTCCTGTGCATCTCCTTTAAAAATCAACACCTTTTTATAGCGGTTTTTAGCTTCAGCTTCAGATAGTCCAACAGTAGACAAATTAGGTTGTGTAAATACTGTTGACGGGACTAATGGAAATTGAAATTCTTTTTTGTTTCCGTTTATTATATTTTCACTAACAATAGAACCTTGCAAACCCGATAAAGGCGTTAAAGGCAAAGACAAATTAGACACATCACCACATGCATACACTTTTTTGTTTGTTTTACTTTGAAGAAAATCATTTACAATAATCCCGCGCTCATCAAAATCAACGTTTGCATTCTCAAGTTTCAAAGTGCTAATTGACGGTACCCGTCCCCCGGTATTGAATACGTGTCGGCTTTTATGTCTTTTTTTACTTCCGTTAATCGTATATTTTATTCTTATATTTTTAGTGCGTTTTTCTATTGCCGCAACTTCAGCATTAAAAATAAATGCAACGCCTAACTTTTCCATTTTGGCGATTAGTTTTTCAACTAAAAAAGAATCAAAATTTAAAAGTGCGCTATCAGCATACTCAAAAACAGTGACATTGCAACCCAATACTGCTAGCATAGTTGCGAATTCCATGCCTATATAACCAGCACCTATAAAGCTTGCCGATTTAGGAACCTTTTCCAGATCAAGGATAGCATCACTGGTTTCTAAGTACTTTTTACCTTTAATATTTAATGTTCTGGGTATTTGACCTGTAGCAATAACAAAATAATTTGCAGTAATGGTTATTCCCTCTACAATAATTTTATTCTCTGAAATAAATACAGGCGATTGGTGGTACAGATCAATGTTTAATTTTTTTAGATGTTCTTCTGTTGACACTGGAACTTTCTGAGTAAATTCCGTTTTAAAATTTTGAACTTGCTTCCAGTTTATTTCAGGCAATTTTGATACCCCTAAATTATTTAAGCGTTTGGATTGCTCCAACAAAGCAGAAAATTGAAGCATCACTTTTTTTGGATCACAACCTCTATTCGCACAAGTGCCTCCATACTCGCGATTATCGGTAATGCCTACGGTTAATTTATTTTTAGCACAGGTCTCGGCAACGGTTTTTCCAGCAATTCCAGAACCAATGACAAAGACGTTATAGTGTTTGGTTTTCATGTGTTTATATTTACTGTTTTTTTAAGGGTAAATACTTTTCGCTATTACTCATTTCTATGGGTGATGCAATTTTGAAAAGGCTCATTTCTTTTGTTAGTTTCAAAAATGAAGGTAATAAAGAATCGTTCAATCTTTTAGTAAGAAAAAACTAAAGTTTGACCGAATAAGAAAAAGCTGGCGTTTTTAATTGCTGATTTGTGCTACACTGATTTTAGCTCTGGCACGAATGCTCTGTTGAGAGGCTTCAATTTCAGCTTTTATAAGTGACTGATCTTCTACCATATCACTTGTTGTTTCAATAGCTTTAACATACCAGTCTTCCCAAGCTTCTAGTATTGCTATTTGTGTTTTTAAGTCTTCTCCTTGGTCTAAAGCTATTCTACTTTGTTTTAACTCTTCATTTAATCGTTCTACTGCTGTGTCTTCAATTTGCTTTATAATAACCTTAGCCGTAGTTTCATCTGAATTTAAAAGCGTGAAAGCAGAAACTAACGACGCCGTACCAACATTTTTAAGTGTCTCTCTAGAGACTTTATCTAATCGATCATTATCGGTATGATAAAATTGATCTGTAAAATGCCAAAACAAAACACTTGGTATATTGGCGCTTAAAAAGGGCATATGATCGCTCCCTCCTTCAAAGGGATTTGTATTGACTGTCCAGTTGGCTCGTTTCCCTTGTGCCTTGAATATATCAATTAGAAAATCGTTTAAGTAATGTGGTTTCATTTGCTCTAAGCTCATTTTCATACCCCCCCATTCTGTGTGTTTATCGTTACCCCTAGTCCAGACGGCACTTGGATCTGGCATTTTTTCAATTAAAAAAGAACCGCCAGTAATGGCCGTATTTTCTCCAACCATGTCCAAGCTAATCCCCCATTTTATATCTTTTGCGCGTATTGTATCTTCTTCTACATAACGTTTTGTAGATATTATTTCATCACCCCAAAGGAAAGTCAAGGTACGCTGCGGTCTGATTTTTTCTGCTCTAATTAGTTTTGCCGTTAATGAAGCCATTTCTAAAGCTACGCCCACTCCTGTCGCATTATCGTTTGCTCCTGGTTCTTGAACGTGAGCACTAAAAACCAAGCGTTCATCAGGTCTTTTTGAGCCTTTAATATCGGCAACAATGGTTAATTCTTCAGAATCATAGACTTTCGTCACAATAGCTACATTTAATGTTACTGCGCCATTACTTAAACGGGTCTTTAATCGTTCTTTAGCTTTGTAAGACAGTGCAATGGCCCAGCCTTTTACGTCTTGATTTAAAGGAATAGAACGAAACTGAATAGAAGTTGTGTTTTTTTCTGGTTGTAAATAACTGGGGTTGCTGTACGATAAAACACCTAGTGCTCCACCTTCGACAACTGCAGTTTGAAACACCCTTGCAGGACTTGATTCTACAAAAACTATTTTACCTTTTACCGCCGTATCTTTTAGGGTCTTTAAATCTGATATATAAATAACCTCAGCCGTAACGCCTTCTTTTGGTGTGCTATACGAATTTAAAGCCACCATATTTCGGTTCGTTAATTGGTACAATAAAGGTTCTTTCTCGCCTTGAATATTTACAATGGCAGAAACAGGTTCCCAGGTTGGGTCTTTAAGCGGCCGTTTCTCTATGCGATACGTTAACACACTTTCTGGCAAAGCGTTTTCTTCTAAAGCGTAGCCTGCTTTTTCAAGCTGCTTAGCGATTTCATAAATACTTTTATTAAAGCCCGTATTACCAACAACACGCCAATATTTTTCTACAAAGGCAGTAGTTTCGTAGGCGATGTCTCCAGTAAATTGTTTATTAACTAAATCGAAATAATTGAATGCTGCTGCCGTGGCATTTTTAAAGTCCTGAGTTTTATTTACTGATTTACAATTCAGTAACACTAGTACAATAGTGATGAGAAGACCTGTTTTTTTTAACATTTTTTTTACTGATTATAAGGTAAACTAATAGTTACTTTTTTCCACCTACGACAATAACTATTTCGCCTTTTGGTGGTTTGTTCGTGTAATGTTGAAGAACTTCTTTTGCAGTACCACGAATGGTTTCTTCGTATAGTTTTGTCAATTCTCGTGATACCGAAACCGGCCTGTCATCACCAAAAAACTCACAAAAATGTCCTAAAGTTTTAATGAGCTTATGTGGACTTTCGTAAAAAATGATTGTTCGGGTTTCTTCGGCTAACAACATCAAGCGCGTTTGCCTCCCTTTTTTCACTGGCAAAAAGCCTTCAAAAACAAATTTATCGTTTGGAAGCCCTGAGTTTACTAAGGCTGGAACAAAGGCAGTCGCCCCTGGCAAACAATCCACCTCAATATTGTTCTCTACACAAGCACGAGTAAGTAAAAACCCAGGATCTGAAATCGCTGGTGTTCCAGCATCACTAATTAAAGCTATGGTTTCTCCACTTTTTAAGCGCTCTATGAGTCTTGCCACTGTTTTATGCTCATTGTGCATGTGGTGACTTTGCATTGGAGTGTTGACCTCAAAATGCTTTAACAATTTGCCTGAAGTTCTGGTGTCTTCAGCTAAAATATAATCGGCAGCCTTTAAAACAGAAATGGCTCTAAAGGTCATGTCTTCTAGATTACCAATGGGTGTAGGTACGATGTAGAGTTTACTCATTTTTTTTTAATTGCTTTTCTATAAATACATCGCAACGGAATACAGCATCAGCGCACTTAAATAATGCTGTGGCTGTGCAATAAATAGTTTTTTGCATTTTCATGTGCTTAGATTAATTGGTTTTTTAGCTAAACCGTGCTTCAATAATTTCCATAAAACGCTCAGAGACTTCTTCTTTGCCAGTCCAAAAATCGTATTCTGGTTTTATTTGGGTTTGAATAAACTTTATGGCTTCATCAAAACTTGCCGTGGTATTCAGTTGAGAAATCACACGATGATAATCCTCGTGTTTGCCATCAAATAAAAACTTTATAAATGCTAATTTGTCATTCAGTCCTATTTTTAATCCTCCAGATTTTAGTTTGTCGTTTAAGGATTTCTTTTCTGCCTCAGTTTTTTTATTACCCACTTTATCAAATACAGGCACATGTTTAAAATCGGCAGTGATGTCTTCAAAATCATTTTTATGAAACTTCATTCTTGCATTCACCTCATCAAAAATAGCATCAACAATTTGTGTCTCTTCAGGCATTTGTGCTACAATATCCTTTATTTTTTCCATCAAAGGCTCGGTAATTTCCTCTTCATCAGAGTCATCCAAATTAACATAGGTTTTATTTCCTACCTCTATATTATCACTCACTTTATTATTAAACGCAGTATCCAGCATATCAAAAAATGAAGAGTCGTTACCAATAGTTGGAAGCTGTTCTTCAAAATTTTCTTGTGCAAATTTTAAAACCGTTAATTTTTCATAAAGTGCAGCGACTTCTGCGTGCAGTTTATTAATATCTTCCTTGCCCTTTAGTTTAAGAATCTTATGAGCAATGCTCATTAATTCTGATTCTAACTTCTTCTTCATTACTTAAAGTTTTATAATTATTTGTATTTATTGCAATTTAGCCTTTTGATTTTTAATAAATTTGAGCCATCTTTATCAAAACGATAATTGCGTTTTATTCTAGTGTTAAAATTACGAAATGTTTCTTGAAAATACAGTAAATCAAAAAGAACAATTTGGTTGGATTGAAGTCATTTGTGGCTCAATGTTCTCAGGTAAAACTGAAGAACTCATTCGCAGACTTAAACGCGCCCAATTTGCTAAGCAAAAAGTAGAAATCTTTAAGCCTGCTATAGATGTGCGTTATGACGACGAAATGGTGGTCTCACATGATGCCAATGAAATTCGTTCAACCCCAGTTCCAGCAGCTGCTAATATTCCTATTTTAGCAGATGGATGTGACGTGGTTGGAATTGACGAAGCTCAGTTTTTTGATGATGAAATCGTTAGGGTATGCAATGATTTAGCAAACAAGGGGGTTCGCGTTATTGTCGCAGGATTAGACATGGATTTTAAAGGCAATCCTTTTGGCCCGATGCCAAATCTAATGGCAACCGCCGAATATGTTACTAAAGTGCATGCGGTCTGCACCCGAACAGGGAATTTAGCACAATTTAGTTATAGAAAAAACAAAAGTGAAGACCTTGTTCTTCTTGGTGAAACAGAGGAATATGAACCATTGAGTCGGGCGGCCTATTACAAAGCAACGATGCGTGAGAAAATAAGAACGATGAAGGTGAAAGATGCTGAAGACCTTACTGCAAAACAAAAAAAACCAGATGCCTAAAGCGCAGGAGACTATTCTCGAAATAGATTTAAAGTCATTAAAATACAATGTTGCCTTTATTAAATCTAAACTAAAAAACGACACCAAATTCTTGGCTGTTGTTAAAGCCTTTGCCTATGGTAGCGATACGGTCGAAATTGCAAAGTATCTTGAGCATTTAGGCGTAGATTATTTTGCTGTTGCTTATGCCGATGAAGGCATTGCATTGCGTAAGGCTGGTATTCGCACACCCATTTTGGTATTACACCCGCTACCTTTTAATTTTAAAACATTAATAGAACACTGTTTAGAACCTAGTCTCTATTCGTCACGTGTTTTAAAAGCCTTTGTCGCGGTTGCAAAAGACTTAAAACAAAAAAATTATCCAGTACACATAAAGTTTAATACGGGTTTAAATAGACTAGGCTTTGCTGAATCTGAAACAGAAACCGTACTCAACATACTGGATAAAAATGATGCTATTAAAGTAAAGTCGCTCTTTTCACATTTAGCTGCCAGCGAGGTTCTCGAAGAAAAAATGTTTACGCTAAACCAAATTGAAACCTTTAAAAGTATAGCAAAAAAAGTAACAAAAGGTTTAGGATACCAACCCTTACTGCATCAAAGTAATACTTCTGGTATTTTAAACTATCCCGAGGCACATTTCGATATGGTTCGAAGCGGCATTGGTTTATATGGTTTTGGTAATGATCCTAAATTTGACAGCTATTTAAAACCAATTGCAACCTTAAAAACTATTATTTCACAAATCCACACCTTGAAGGTTGGCGATACTTTAGGCTACAACCGTGCGTTTAAAGCTACCGAACCAATAAAAACTGCAACCTTGCCTATTGGTCATGCAGATGGTATTAGTAGACAATTTGGAAATGGAAAAGGCTTTGTTTTTATTAATGGAAAAAAAGCAGCAATTCTTGGCAACGTTTGTATGGATATGATTATGGTAGACACTACCAACATTGATTGTGAAGAAGGTGATGAGGTTATCGTTTTTGGTCCAGAACATACTGCAAACCAACTTTCTGGAAGTATTAATTCCATTTCATATGAAATCATTACCGCTGTCTCTCAACGTGTAAAACGTGTGTTTCTTCGCTAATTATTTTTTAGGTTGTCTTAATTTTTTCTAATTTCGTTAAAAATCCAACGCAATTAAGACCTGTTTAAATGATTAACTAATTTAAAACTTAAAATAATGCTTAAAGAATTTAAGAAATTTATTATGACAGGAAATGTCATAGATTTAGCTGTAGCCGTTTTATTAGCAGGAGCAATGAGTCTTGTAGTAAAAGGCTTCGTATCTGATATTATGATGCCTATTGTTGGTCATTTCTCCGGCGGATTAGATTTTGCTGATATGAAAATCATACTTGACAATGCCGTAATTGCAGCAGATGGTACAGTTACTAAACCTGAAAATGCTATTATGTACGGAAAGTGGATTAATACCATAATAAATTTAATTATTGTAGGTTTCGTGTTATTCCTAATTGTTAAGGCTTACAACAAAACCAAAACACCACCTGCTCCCGCAGCACCAGCTGGTCCATCAGAAATTGATTTACTTAAAGAAATTAGAGATGCTTTAAAAAAGTAATCTGTTTACATAAACTTAATATTAAATCGGTTGTGCCGTAGCACAACCGATTTTTTGAGATTTATTTTATGAAAATTTTATTGGGTTTTAAACTGTAAAACAGAGAAATATAATAGCTTTGTAACTTGTATTTATTATAAAATAAAATTTTCGTCTACACGGAAATGAAAAAATAAATTATTTATGAAATTAGCTGTAGTTGGTGTCACAGGCATGGTTGGCGAAGTAATGCGTAAAGTCTTAGAAGAACGCAATTTTAAAATTACAGAATTTATTCCTGTAGCTTCAGAAAAATCTGTTGGTAAAAAAATAACCTTCAAAAATAAGGAATGCACTATTGTTGGTCTTGAAACAGCTGTAGCGATGAAACCTGATGTTGCATTATTTTCTGCAGGTGGAAATACCGCTTTAGAATGGGCTCCAAAATTTGCGGCTGTTGGTACGACGGTTATCGATAATTCTTCAGCTTTCAGAATGGATCATGATAAAAAATTAATTGTGCCAGAAATTAATGCTTCAGCTTTAACTAAAAATGATAAAATCATAGCGAACCCTAATTGCTCAACCATTCAAATGGTTATGGCATTAGCCCCGTTGCACAAAAAATATAAAATTAAACGTATCGTTGTTTCTACCTACCAATCCATTTCTGGAACTGGCGTAAAAGCTGTTCAACAATTAGAAAATGAATTAGCAGGCATAAAAGGAGAAATGGCATACCATTATCCTATAAACAGAAACGCCATTCCACATTGTGATGTTTTTGAAGAGAATGGGTACACAAAAGAAGAAATGAAATTGGTTCGTGAGACACAAAAAATTCTCGATGATAAAACCATTGCTGTTACAGCGACAGCTGTGCGTATTCCAACTGCTGGCGGACACAGTGAGGCGGTGAATGTGGAATTTGAAAACGATTTTGATATTAATGAGGTCAGACAGCTATTAAGCCAGACTGATGGAGTTACCGTGCAAGATAATTTAGACACAAATACCTATCCTATGCCATTATACGCCAATGGAAAAGATGATGTTTTTGTTGGTCGTATTCGTCGTGATGGATCGCAACCTAATACTTTAAACCTGTGGATTGTTAGTGATAATTTACGAAAAGGTGCTGCTACAAATACCGTGCAGATTGCCGAGTACCTAGTAAACAACAATCTTATATAGCTTTTTTAATTATAGCCTGAGGCTAAAAAAGCGCTTGTGTACAAATCACAAGCGCTTTTTTGTTTACATTTATGTCCTTAAAACTAAAATTTCATGAAAAAAACAGCACTTTGCTTACTAACATTTTTACTGATTATGTCTTGTAAAGAAGAACAAAAAACACGAAAAGAAATCACAATAGACTACCCGAAAACGGAAACAGTAGATACTGTAACAAACTATTTTGGAACCGAAATTAAAGATCCTTATCGTTGGTTAGAAGAGGACAGAAGCGCTGAGACCGAAGCCTGGGTAAAAGCACAAAATAAAACGACTTTTGGCTATTTAGAGGCCATCCCCTTTCGCGAGGAATTAAAAGCCCGTCTAGAAAAATTATGGAATTACGAAAAAATAGGCGCGCCTTTTAAAGAAGGCGATTACACCTATTTTTATAAAAATAATGGGCTTCAGAATCAATATGTGATCTACCGATATAAAACTGGGGAAGCTCCAGAAACAGCGACTATCTTTCTAGATCCAAACACCTTTAAAGAAGATGGCACCATTTCTCTTGGAGGACTAAGTTTTTCTAAAGACGGAAAAACCTTAGCCTATTCAATTTCTGAAGGCGGAAGCGATTGGCGAAAAATCTTGATCATGAATGCTGAAACCAAAGCAATAATTGGAGACACCATAATCGATGTTAAATTTAGTGGCATGTCTTGGTATAAAAACGAAGGCTTTTACTATTCTAGCTACGATAAGCCTAAAGGGAGCGAATTATCTGCAAAAACAGATCAGCACAAAGTATACTATCACAAATTAGGAACGTCACAAAAAGACGATGACATCATTTATGGCAATACGCCAGAAGAAAAGCACAGATACATTTCTGGTAGTGTGACCGAAGATAACAGGTATTTACTAATATCGCCGCGTAGCTCAACGTCAGGTAATAAATTATATATAAAAGATTTAACGCAGCCTAACTCAAAATTCATTGAAATTATGGGTGACACAGACAGCAATACGTATGTTATTGAAAACGTAGGAACCACCTTGTATTTAGTGACCAATCGTGAGGCGCCAAACCAGAAGATTGTAACAGTTGATGCCTCTAATCCAACACCAGACCAATGGAAAGATTTTATTCCGGAAACCGAAAACGTCCTGAGTCCATCTACTGCAGGTGGCTACTTTTTTGCCGAATATATGGTAGACGCTGTCTCTAAAGTAATGCAATATGACTATACAGGAAAGTTAGTGCGAGACGTTGAATTGCCTGGCCTAGGATCTGTTGGAGGGTTTAGTGCCAAAAAGGAAGAAAAAGAATTGTATTACTCCTTTACAAATTATGTAACTCCTGGAAATATTTATAACTATGATATTGAAAAAGGAACTTCAGAGCTATACCGCAAGCCGGCCATAGATTTCAATCCAGAAGACTATGAAAGTAATCAGGTGTTTTACACTTCAAAAGATGGCACAAAAGTACCAATGATTATTACACATAAAAAAGGAATCGTTCTTAACGGACAAAACCCGACCATTCTTTATGGTTACGGTGGATTCAATGTTAGTTTAACCCCTGGATTTAGCATCACCAATGCTGTATGGATGGAACAAGGCGGCATTTATGCTGTACCAAACTTACGAGGCGGTGGAGAATATGGCAGAGCATGGCACGACGCCGGGACACAATTAAAAAAACAAAATGTGTTTGATGATTTTATTGCTGCTGCTGAGTACCTTATAGACAAAAAATATACCTCATCAGCCTATCTAGCGATTAGTGGTGGCTCTAATGGCGGATTGTTAGTTGGTGCAACAATGACCCAACGTCCTGATTTAATGAAGGTCGCCTTACCAGCGGTAGGTGTTTTAGACATGTTGCGTTATCACACCTTTACAGCAGGCGCCGGTTGGGCTTACGATTATGGCACAGCCGAAGACAGTAAAGAAATGTTTGACTATTTAAAAGGCTACTCGCCAGTTCATAATGTAAAAGCAGGAGTACACTATCCCGCAACCTTAATTACCACAGGGGATCATGATGACCGTGTGGTACCAGCACATAGCTTTAAGTTTGCTGCTGAGTTACAGAGCAAACAAACAGGAAATAACCCAACACTCATTCGTATTGAGACAGATGCCGGACATGGTGCAGGAACACCAGTAAGTAAAACGATAGAACAAGCCGCAGATATTTTTGGCTTCACCTTATACAATATGGGTTTTGATGTGCTGCCAACCAAAATAGAAACGTTTAAAGATTAATTCTAAAAAGCATAATTATAAAATACAATTTTTAAAAGGGTTCCGCCTATGTTTGGCGCAACCCTTTTTATAGTATTTTTGCCTGAATTTTTTAAAAAACCTATCTTATATGAAAAAACTATTATCAATAGCTGCTATATTTTGCGCAACGCTATCTCATGCACAAAAAGCAGATGTAACTTCTCAAGCAGTAACCGCTTCTTTTGAGCAACCTGATTTTCTTAAAAATACTAAAACCTTCAGTTATACCATTCAAGATGATGGCGCCTATTGGAATTACACGCCAACCGAAGCATTCCCTGCATTAGCCTCTAATACAGATGGCTTAAAATTAAGTGGTTTACAACAAGTAAACGAAAATGGAGATCTACAAATCATCGTTGGTTTTTCCGGTAACCAACTTAAAACAGGACAAGCTGAACTTATTTTAAATGGCTCGTACCTTATTATGGTTTTAGATAAAAACGATAAGTTATTACTTACAATTGAAGATGTTGTTGAAAAACATGTTACTGACAATCCCGAAAAATATAGCATGGCCAATAGGGATACCAGAAATGTTGCTAAAGCAAAAATTGTCACAGAACATGTAGAGAATTTACTTAAAAATTATGAACATTTATTTTCTGGGAGTGCAGATTTAAAAATACCTTTCGGTGTCTTTAAAAAAACCAAGGATGATGCTGCAGAGCGTTTTACTGTAGCGTCTCAACCTTTAATCGATGCCATAATAGCAAACACTAATGATACCGCTAACTTAGATAAAGCCATAGCGTTTTGGAAGGCTCAACTAGACGTTGATTTTGGGAAAAAAGTAAAAGACAAAATAAAGCATCGAGTAATTTATGCCAATTTAACCTCTGCTAGTTTGTTAAAAAAAGATTTAGAAGCGGCAAACAACTATTTAGAATTAGTTAAAGATAATACTGGCTTTTTCGACTTGTGGACTTCAGATTATAAACCGGTATTCAGTCGTTTTGAAAGCGCTAAAACACTTGAAAGCCCCGAAAATTTAATCACTGTTAAGGTAACGCCTAACTCGGCTTATCTTCTAACGATTCCAGCGGGAATTTATACTTATAAAGAAAAAGATCCCATCACCTATTCTAAAATAGAGATTCAAAATTTCGTTCCTAATGTTCTGTCTGGAATCGCGTCCTTAGACCTTTACGTTAAACCCGAAATTTATATTTATGAAAATGATGTAAAAACCTTACGCCATTTTGGCGACGGAAAGAATGTCATTACAACTAATGAAGGGGATGAAATTATTTTTAAAGTTTATAAAGGCGAATACAAAGCCTGTATAAAACAAGAAGATGGCACCTACAAAATATACAATAGCAATATTGTTGTTGAATAGTCATTCTATCCCTTTGATTAAAAAAAGAGTCGTTCTAATTTAGAACGACTTTTTTGTTTTATTTTTGCTTGACCATGTTAAAAGTAAAAAACCTCTCTTTTTCTTATCAAAAAACACCGGTTTTAAAAAACCTTTCTTTTCAAGCTGAACCAGGGGAGTCTATCGCTATCATTGGCGAAAGTGGCTCTGGAAAAAGCACCTTATTAAAAGTGTTACGTGGTGAATACGATTTAGATCACGGACAAATATTTTGGAAAACTGAAGCCATTCTAGGACCTAAATATAATCTAGTTATTGGTAACGATTTCATGAAATACGTCGCCCAAGAATTTGAACTCATGCCTTTTATTTCTGTAGCAGAAAACATAGGAAAACACCTGTCTAACTTTTATAAAGAGGAGAAGCAACAACGTGTTGACGAATTACTTGATGTTGTAGAATTAAAAGCTTTTGCAAATACTAAAGTAAAACGCTTAAGTGGCGGACAAAAACAGCGGGTCGCTTTGGCGAGAGCGTTAGCTAATGCGCCCGAGATTCTATTATTAGATGAGCCATTTAGCCATATTGATAATTTTAAAAAACAATCGTTACGTCGGAATGTTTTTAGCTATCTAAAAGAAAAAAACATCACCTGTATTGTAGCGACTCATGATAAAGACGATGTTTTGGGTTTTGCAGACCGGATGTTTGTTTTAAATAATAATAAAATTGAAGCAAACGAGACTCCTGAACATTTATATAAAAATCCTAAAACACCATTAATCGCAGCCTTCTTTGGGGAGTTTAATGTTATAAATGGCACTATTGTCTATGCCCACCAGCTAAAAATGATAACGCATTCTCCTTTAAAAGTAACAGTAAAACAAAGCTATTTTAAAGGTGCTTATTATTTAATTGAAGCAGATTTGGATGGTGAAACCGTGTTTTTTGAGAGTAAAAAAGATCTAAAAATCAATTCTTCCCTTTATTTAGAAATCATAAAATAGAGTAAGAACTAAAACTCCCATGATGTGAGAAAGAAATAGATATATCTAATTCTTGTGACTCTAGAAATAATATTGGCACTCCTAAACTATCTTTTCTAAGTTCCAAAAAATCAATATTTAAAGACTCTAACAATTTTTTTTTGAGTGTTTTGCTTTGTGTTTTATAATCTAAGCTTTCAACTTTAAACCATGCACTTTTAAAATAATGTTCAGGTTCTAAAGTCGCAATAGAATGAATAAACTCCTCTGTAGCCATTGACAGTGTAAAATATAGGTTTCCATCAATAGTAACTTGCCCTTTATTATTATAAAACAACTCACACTCCAACCGTTTCGGATTAAAAAACCGTTTCCCAAACTGCTGTACATTCACTTTATAAGCCGCTTCTTTCATACTCCAAAGCAACCAAACCACTTGGTATTGGTCTTTAGAATTAGAAATAAGTTGTTGTTCTTTTTTAGTAAATACTTTGTCTAAAAAACGCTGGTATCTTTTACCATCTCGATAGCTATCGGGAGAATCTTTAGCCGCTTGTTTTAAATCAATAATGTCATTGCCAATCATTTAGCAGCTAACTTTTCATTTACAAGGTCCATGGCTGCTTTTACGGAGATCATTTTTTCCATATCGTCATTTTCAATGCGAATGTCAAATTCATCTTCGACATCTAAGATTACATCTACTAAATTGGCAGAGTTTATTTTTAAATCGTTAATGAAATCTGTGTTTTCATTAAGATTTTTAAAGGCGTCTTCGTCTTGAATATAAGGTTGGACGATGGTTTTTAATTTGGCGATTAGTGTGTCTTTGGTCATATTTATTTCTAAGAAAATAATATTCTTTTTAGTTTAAGGGTTTTAGTAAATATAAGAAAAACACTTCGACAAGCTCAGTGTGACATTCATAATTTTATTTGTCAATGTCGATAGCAACTTGATTTAGTTGTATAGACAAAACAGGAACTAAATGTCAGTCTGAGATAGCCTGTACTGAGCGTAGTCGAAGTACCGAAGACTGCCTTAATTATGTCTAGTAGCACTTCGACAAGCTCAGTGTGACAACGGTACTCCTAATTGGCTGTTATATTACATATTATGATCACTTCGATACTTTAATAATTATGTCTGCTTTCACTTCGACAAGCTCAGTGTGACATTATAGATTTATTTGTCTATTTCGGTTTTTGTTTAATTTCGTTCTAAAGACAAAGCTGGAACTAGAAGTCAGTCTGAGCCTGTCGAAGACTTGATTAATGAAATCTATTTGCACTTCGATAATTAACTAAATACGGTTATTATTTTGAGTATAGTTTTTTGAGAATTCAATCAAATCTTGCCAATTTTCATCAATCAATGCTTTTTTCTTCCTTTGAGACCATCCTTTTATTTGCTTTTCAATTTTAATAGCTTCTTTTGGGTTTTCACAGGGTAAATACCAAAGTAGCTTAACAGGTAATCTAGACGCTGTATACGATTCTTTTTTGTGACCAGATTTATGTTGCATGAGTCGTCTTTCTAAATCGTTCGTCATTCCTGTATAATAGGTTTTATCTGCGCATGAAAGGATATAGACGTAATAGAATTTCATTTTAATAATTCTTTATTTGGATTATACACTTCGACAAGCTCAGTGTGACAGCTTAACTTATAATTGGCTGTTATATTACATATTATGAGCACTTCGATACTTTAATAATTATATCTGCTTTCACTTCGACAAGCTCAGTGTGACATTATAAATTTATTTGTCTATTTCGGTTTAAAGACAAAGCTGGAACTAGATGTCCGTCTGAGCCAGCCTGTACTGAGCACAGGCGAAGTATCGAAGACTCCCTTAATTATGTCTAGTAGCACTTCGACAGGCTCAGTGTGACAACGGTACTCCCAATTGGCAATGTTGTAAAACCGACAATACTGAAATAACTGGCCAGTCTGAGCTAATCTTTACTTAGATAAGTTTGACATTCATGATTTTTTTTGTCACTAGCGGTAGATACACTTCGACAAGCTCAGTGTGACAACGGTACTCCTAATTGGCAATGTTGTAAACAGACAGCACTGAAATAACTGGGCAGTCTGAGCTAATCTTTACTTAGCTAAGTTTGACATTCATAATTTAATTTGTCAATAGCGATAGATACACTTCGACAAGCTCAGTGTGACAGCTGTATTTTTATTTGTTAATATTCTTTTTTGTTTAATGGGTTATAAGGCCAATGCTGAAATTGAATGTCCGTCTGAGCTAGCCTGTACTGAGTATCGAAGACTCCATTAATTATACTTCTTAAAGATAACACAAGCATTGACATCGCCAAAACCAAAGCTCGCTTTCGCCGCAATATTAAGTTCTGTTTTCAACATTTTTTTTACTATTTTTTCTTCAGAAATAAGTGCTAAAATCTCGGGATGTACATCGTCACAATTACTATTTGGAAAGACAAACTGTTCTTTAATTTGCAATACTGTAGCCACACTTTCTATACTTCCAGCTGCAGCTAAACAATGTCCAACCATCGATTTTAAGGAATTAATATAAGGGAAACCATTGCCTTTTCGGTTTAACGCTTTGGTCCAGTTTTCAATCTCTAAGCTATCTTTTGAAGTTGCCGTTAGATGACCGTTAATCGTATCAATAGCTTCCGCAGAAATTTTTGAATCTTTTAGAGCATCTTTTATGCAACGCTGTACAGCTTCAGCATTGGGGGCTGTCATGGTGCCTCCGTTTCGTTGTCCACCAGAATTGATGTTACCACCTAAAACCTCAGCATAAATGTTCGCTTTTCGCGCTAAAGCACTTTCTAAGCTTTCTAAAACTAAAGCACCAGCACCACTTCCTGGCACAAAACCAGAGGCAGTGGCACTCATTGGTCGTGAGCCTTGTTCTGGGGATTCGTTATGTTTATAGGTCATAACACGCATGGCATCAAAGCCGCCCCAAATATAAGGGCCGTCATCACTACAACTACCAACGAGCATGCGTTTTGCTTGTCCGTTTTTGATGCGTTCGTAACCCATTAAAATCGCTTCAGTTCCTGTGGTACACGCCGAAGAATTCGTGGTCACTTGATTCCCTAAGCCTAAAATACCGCCTAAAAACGCACTAATTCCACTTGCCATGGTTTGCACAACGACTGTGCTTCCTAAGCGTTTAACTTGTTTGTCGTCCAACTTATAAATGGCTTCTCTAAATTTTTCTACACCAGAAGTTCCTGTTCCAAAAACGGTGCCGCTATCAAAATCTAATGTACTATCAGAATCCACCTCAAATCCAGCATCTCTCCAGGCATCCATTCCAGCCATGCAACCATAGAGTATTCCAGAACTATTGAATCCGCGCAGTTGTAAAGGTGTGAGATACTCTAATTTTTTTTCTTCGGAAATTTGTGGAATCCCGCCAATGCAGCAGGAGAAATTTAAGTCGGCTAACTGTTGATGAAACGTAATTCCGGAGGCTCCGTTTTTTATGGCTTCCGTAAATGCATGGAGACCTACACCATTTGGTGCAACGACTCCTAAACCTGTAATCACGACTCTTTTTTTATTCATTTTTCTATTTTCGAGAAGATGGAAATCTAATTAATTTTAGTTCGTAGCACACTTCGATTCTTCGACTGCGCTCAGTACAGGCAGAGCTCAGTGTGACATTTCAATTTATTTATCTTTTGATTACGTTTTTATCATCCCTGAAATTTGGCCACGACACACCAACTCTCCTTTTTCATTTAACATCTTTACTTTACACTTCAATTTATTAAACCGAAACACCTCTTTTTCTGAAATCACAGTCACTATGTCATCTGGATACACTGGAATAAAAAAATCAACTTGACTCGACGTTAAAGCTATTTGAAGCTGTTTTTCTTCTGACAATTCTGCTTTGAGCATATAAATACCTAAACACACAAGACCGATTTGCGCCATACATTCTGTTAGAATCACTCCTGGAGTGACTGCGGTCTTTTTGAAATGCCCTTGGTAAAAGTATTCGTCTGTTCTGAAATGGTAATGGCCTGTAATACCTTCCGAATAAATTTCAGTTAATTCATCTACAAACAGAAACGGATGTTTGTATGGTAACAGTTTAATGATTTGATTTGATGTCATTGTGTTTTCTTAATAAGACCTCAACCATTTTGAAAACGGGTGAGTTCTGCATTCAATAATTTACTTAACTAATATGCTCACCACCATCCACAGGAATCACACAACCGTTAATCCAACCCGCTTCATCTTTACACAAAAGGTAAACCGCATTAGCAACATCTTCAGGCAGTGTTAATCGTTTAAACGGATTGCGCATTAAGCTATGTTCTTTAATTTTTTCACTCCCTGGAATCATGCGTAATGAAGCAGTATCTGTCACTCCAGCTTGAATACAATTGGCACGAATTCCAAAAGGCGCGAACTCCAAAGCAATATTTCTGGTAATGGCTTCTAAAGTTACTTTTGCGGCAGATACTGCTGCGTAGTTTTTCCAGGCTTTAGTATTGCCTTCACTTGTAAAACTGATAATTCTCGAATCTTCTTCAAATAACTGTTCGTCAAAAACAGCTTTAGTCCAATCGTATAAACTAATGGCCATCGCATTTATTGTTAAATTGAAATCATCGTTTTTTAGGGTTGGTTTTTCATCATCAAGCATGGGTTTCAAGTTTCCTTTAGCCACACTATGCACTAAGGTTCTTATTTTTCCTTCAACGCCTAAAAGAACTTTTAATTCTGAAATAATCGCGTTTCGTTTTTCTTCTTTAAAGGCATCCACATTGTAAGATTTAAACTGAATGCCTTCCGATTTAATCGTTTCAAATTCTGAGTTAATGGTTTCTTCCTGAGCTCTTGAGTTTCGGTGAATAATACAGATATTCATCCCGTGTTTGGCTAACTTTTTTGCTGTTGCCAGGCCCAATCCACTTGAGCCTCCTAAAATGAGTGCCCAATAATTTTTATTTTGAAAGTCTTTCATTTTTATTTAAATATTCATTTCAACAACACTTCGATACTTCGACTTAGCTTAGTACAGGCCAAGCGCAGTGTGATATTTAGTTTCTATTTGTCTTATTTATAAAGTAGTATTACAATACTACCAAAATACAACTTATAGTTTTGTGTCAATCTCAGCTTGTCGAAGACTTACCATTCTAACAATATTCGTTGTGCCGAAAATCCAGGGCCAAAACTTAACATCAAGCCTAGATCTCCTTTTGGCAATTGTTTGTCCATAAAGCGTTCTAACACATATAGTACTGTAGCACTACTCATATTCCCGTACTGTTTAAGAACATCTTTAGTATCATCAATATTCTTGCCTAGTGACCCAAATAAGTCTTCTACGGTTTGTACAATTTTCTTTCCACCAGGATGAAAAATCAAGTGGTCCACGTCTTTAATGCTCATATTATTACGTTCTAAAAAAGGATGTACAATTTTAGGAAAATGTTCTGAAATCGTTTCGGGTACCGCTTTATCTAAAATCATTTGTAAGCCTGTATTTACCAATTTGAAACCCATCATGGTTTCAGCATCATAAAAATGATACATCCCTTCATCTCTAATTTTAGGGCCTTCTTCATCTTCGTAAGAAGACAAAATCACACTAGCTGCGCCATCACCAAAAATAGCAGCACTTACAATATTCACCATAGAAAAATCGTCTAACTGAAACGTTGCTGTTGGTGACTCGACCGCAATAACTGCTGCGCGTTTGTTTGGGTTCGCTTTTAAAAAATTATTCGCATAAATTATTCCTGAAACACCTGCGGCACAACCCATTTCTGTTACGGGCAATCGCACAATATCTTGTTTCATTTTTAGATTGTTAATGAGATAAGCGTCCATTGATGGAATCATAATGCCTGTACAACTTACCGTGATGATATAATCGATGTCTGTTGGTTTAAGTTTAGCTTTATCTAAAGCCTTAACCAAGGATTTTTCTGCTAATTTTACAACTTCTCGCGAGTAAATAGCATTCTTTTCTTCAAAAGAGGACTTGTTAAACACTTCTTCAGCGTCCATTATAGAATACCGTCTGTCAACCCCTGCATTTTCAAAAAGTTTAATGACTTTACGTTGAAAACGTTCGTCTTGACCAGTCATCCAAAGGTTTAAATACGGGATAATGTCCTTAGTATCTCTGGTATATTTAGGTAACTGTTTTGCTACTGCTGTTATTTTTACACTCATATTTTAGACCTCAGAAGTTCTAAAAACCAGCGAGGTTTTTAAAACGTGATTTATTTTAGTTATTATTTTTGCCTCAAAACCCATTGAAAACGAAAAGCCCATTTCCACTGTATTTGATAATGCGCTTTTAATTCTTGTGATATGTTGTTTAATTCTTGTCGCTTAAAGCCTCTTAATACAGAGGTTAACCCATCTTCAACAATCGTTTTGTTTTTTATTGTTGTACATAATAGTTTAAAGAGGTAATACGCCAATTTGGTTCTGTGTAAATCATTAACTACAACACCTAATTTCGCTTTTTCTAAAACAGGCTTTAAAAAAGACACCAATTCATTTTCTTTAAAATGATGTAAGAACAAGGTCGCTATAACAAGATCATATTTCAAAGTTTGAAATACGTCTGAAAAGATATCGACAACTTTAAATTCTATATTATCATAATTTTGCGATAATTGACTTGCGTAACTTACCGTATTTGGGTTGGCATCTATACCTATTAATTTAAACTCATAACCCTTTTGCTTTCCATATCGTGACAGGTCTCGTAAAATATCTCCGCCGCCACAACCTAAATCGACAATGGTAATTGGTTCTTTTTTAGGATGGTTTTGTAATGCTTTTTTTAGGCCGTTAAGGGTTACTTTATTTCCACCTAACCATCGATTTATCTGCGCTAATTTATCTAAAGCATCATGCAGGATTGGGCCTTTATAGTCCAAATCGTCCATGATTTCTTCTTCCTCGCTCCTGTATTTGGTACTCACTAATAGACTCATTTTACTTCCATCATTTTTCCATGGGTTCGTTTTATAATATAAGGTAGGAGAAAAGGAAACACTTTTAAGCCTTGTATTAAAATTTCGGCCAATTTATTTTTACTAAACAACTTGGCCACGACATGTCCTAGTCTCAAACGTGACTTAAACTCAGCATTCCATTTTTTAAGATACGCCTTTTCAAGTGCTTCTCTTGTTTTTAGGTCTCCATCAAAAAACTTGATAATTAATAACGAAGCCATTTGTGCACTACGAATGGCCATGCTCATGCCATTACCACATAAAGGATGAATCATTCCAGCCGTATCACCACACATTAGCATGTGATTTTCTATAGGGTTTTTGGTTTCAAATGAAATTTGGCTGATGGTTAAAGGGACGTCGAATAGCGGTTTCGAGTTTTCAAAAATGGTTTTTAAAGCCGTGTTTTTATAAATGACTTTCTGCTGAAATTCAGCTATGTCTTTATATTTTTTAAAGGCTTCAAAATCTGTAATATAGCATAAATTAATCGTGTCATTTTCGACTTTAGAAACGCCACAATACCCGCCTTCAAAATTATGAAGCGCCACTAAATCTTCAGGGAATTCGCCTTTAACATGTGTTTTAACGGCCAAAAAAGGAGACTTGTTTTTTATGAAATCCCGTTCTAATTGTACGTCTAAATTGGCGCGTTTACCATAAGCACCGATAACTATTTTTGAAAGGTAGGTCGCTTGTTTTGTTTTAACTGAAAAGCTATCGTTCGCAAACTGAATATCGGTCACGGTATCTTGAATAATGCGCGCTTTATTTTGAATCGCCTTTTTGGCTAATGCATAGTCTAAGCAGAATCTGCTAATTCCAAAACCACCAAGCGGCAAATTGGATTTAATGACCCTGTTTTTTGGTGTTGAAAGCTCAAACCGATTGATTTTTTCTGCGTTAAGCTTAAAAACATCTATATCTAAAGCCTCTAAATAGGGTAACACTTCATTAGAAATATATTCACCACAAACCTTATGTTTTGGGTAGTCGTTTTTTTCGATAAGCAAAACGCTCCTGTTATTTTTTGATAAATGAATCGCACTGGTCAAGCCAGCTAAGCCACCACCAATAATAATAATATCGAAAGTTGAGGGATTTGTTTTCAATTTTTATCTAGCCATTCATTTTTACTAAAGGTAAGTCGAATTTAGTTTAGATTAAAATTAGATAACGTCGGTAATCTTAAAATTCTGGTCTCTAAAGGTGATGTCATCATTAATAGTTTTACCTAATAATAATTGCGCAATTGGCGTATTTGCCGCGATGGCATAGAATTTTTGATTTTCAACCTCAAATTCTCCAGCACTTATTGCAATAAAATAATTGGCTTTAGAGGTAAAAACAAGGCTACCTAGAGCCACTGTTTTTGATGTTTTAAACAGCTCTATTTTTGCTAACAACTGATTCACTTTCTGAACTTCAGCCAACTGCTGTCCTGCTTTTTCACGCTCGAGTTGCAACATCGCGCGACCCGTTTCGTGTTTATCACCAGCACTACTTTTGGTCTCAGAGGTTAAAGATTCCTGCAGTTCTTCAATGGTTTTATTGATTGTATTTAATCGGTTTTGAGTAAACACAGTGCATTTATTATAAAGCGCTTGTTTTAAGTTTTCGGCTTTATTCATCTTTATTGTTATACGTTAAAACACCATAAAAATGCATCTGATTCATAATCCAGGCTTTTCTAAGAGCGATGTAATTAGATGCGGGATTGGCTTTATATCTTCTAGGGTTAGGCAATATGGCTGCAATTGCTGATGCCTCATATTTTGACAGTTTCGACGCTGACTTTTTAAACCAATGTTGCGCAGCAGCTTCTGCGCCATAAACCCCGTTTCCCATTTCTATGCTGTTTAAATACACTTCCATAATACGCTCTTTAGACCAAAATAATTCAATTAAAAAGGTGAAATAAGCTTCTAACCCTTTACGTAACCAACTGCGTTGTGGCCATAAAAACACATTTTTAGCTGTTTGCTGACTAATACTACTAGCCCCTTTTACGCGTCTGCCTTTTTTATTGTTTTTATACGCTTTTTCAATGGCTATTAAATCGAACCCATTGTGTTTTACAAAGTTTTGATCTTCACTACAAATGACCGCTAACTGTAAGTTTTCTGAAATGTTTTCTATGGGTTCCCAATCGTGTTTTAAGGTTTTAGAGCTGCCCGATTCAAAACCCCTAATGACCATTAAAGGCGTAATGGGTACAGGCACCCATTTAAAACATATAACCAGTCCAACAGATATCATAAGAAACCATAGCATCGTTTTAACAATACACCTGAGTACTTTTATAAACATATTATTCTATTAGATTTGCGAGTTCTTCTCCAACTAAACTACCAATGGCAACACCCATTCCCCCTAAGCGCACCCCGCAATACACATGGTTGCTTAATTGTTTTAAGATTGGTTTTTTTTGATTGCCAACCCCCATAATGCCGCTCCATCGTTGGTCAATTTCAAAAGGTGTCTTCGGTAAGATTGTGGTTTTAAGAAGTTCTTCTAGTTTGTTTTGAACTAGCTTTGTTTGTAAAAGCACTGTGGTTTCTTCCGCTTTAAAATCCAGATGACGCCCACCTCCAAAAAGGATTCTATCATTGATGTTTCTAAAATAATAATAGCCTTCATCTAAATGAAAGGTACCTTTTATAGCTAAGTTTTTAATGGGTTTTGTAATTAGCACTTGAGCTCTAGCTGGTTTTACTTCAGGAATATTTAAAACAGAAGCAAAGCCATTGGTGGCTATTAATAGCTTTGACGTAGAAAAACTAAATTGATCTGTTTCAATTTTAACTGCATTATGGTCTTCTGAAAAACGCTTAACGAAAACATTATTAAGGATTTTAATGCCTTTGGACAGTACTTTTTGTAGTAAGGCTTCCATCATTTTCCCAGTGTCAATTTGTCCTTCAAATTGATTAAAACTGTAGTCTTTTTTTATGTTTTCAAAGCCAAATACGTTCTCTTTTAAACTAAAAACGGAAGCCTTAAAAACGGGTTTTAGTAAGTTATTTATATGCTCTTTTTGTGCTAAACAATGCTCAAACAAAGCTTCATTTTCAGCAAACAACTCGTAACCGCCTAATTGCTGATAGTCTATTGTTTTATCACCTAAATTTTGTCTTAATCTTTGGAGTCCGTTGACCCTTTTTTTTACTAATTCTATAACCTCTTGTTCGCTATGTGTTTTAAGATCATCTATGATTTCACTAAGACTACCAAAACAGGCAAAACCAGCATTTTTTGTACTGGCGCCTTGAGGCAATATGCCTTTTTCTAGAATAAGTATGTTGGCTTTGGGAAAGCGTATTTTTAATTGCAAGGCGCAGTTTAGCCCCACAATGCCGCTACCAACAATAGTATAATCTATATTAGTAAGCCATGATTTTATTTCCCAGTAGGATAGATTCATATTACGAAGTTACTGTTTTCGTGTTAAGGATGGCAGCGGCATCCTTTTTGTTTTCCACAAAAAGATATAGCCTATAGCCTGACCTCACCATAGTGAGGTAACACCATAAAAAAACTCCGAAAACACATCCGGAGTTTTTAATATTATAAAAAGAAATTGGTCTTATTCTACAATAATCTTTTTAGTTATTGTTCTTGAACCATCATTTACATTTAATAAGTACATTCCAGATTGTACGTTGCCTAAATTAATAGTTTCATTGAATACTCCAGACGTATTTTCAAAAGCATTATTTAATACTGAGCGTCCTCTAATGTCGAATACTTGAACTTGAACTTTATTTGTTGCGCCATTAAACTTAACGGTAAACTCACCATTATTAGGATTAGGGTATATTGATAAAGAATTCTCGATATTAAACGCTTCCACACCTAAAGTTACAGTAGTTGTACAGAGCTCAATAGACCACTCATTAACCATTCCTGTATTTCCATTATTAAAATCTACAAAAACTAAATTCCAAGTACCAGACGGATTACCGTTATTAAAACCGGTCATAGGGTTTGCTGGGCTATAAGTACCTGTTGTTGGAGAAGCACACGCAATTGCTGGAGACCCATCTTTAAAAGTAACATCTAGATCTTGAAATAAACCAGAATTACATGTTCTTGACCATAGGTTAGAAAAACCAAGACCATTTGGCGCTTGTAATTGCATAACTAAGTCACCAATATTACCATGTGAGGCATCTGCTCTCACTCGAATATCAGTTATTGGAGTAGATTCTGTTACCGTTACAGGAATAAATACTGGTGCCCCTTGCTGATTAGTTCCAGCACTATCTGGAATAGGTGTAGAAATTGGTCCTGTGGTATACACATTACAGGTTGTAACCACTGTCGCATTCACAGCAAAATCAACCGTATTAATATTAAAGAAAATATTTCCAACAGCTTCTACCATAACCCTACAGTAACCAGAATAAACACCTCCTGGAACAGTAATATCTTGACTTCCGTCATTAGGTACGTTTGTGGCTAATGTAGTATCATAAGTTAATCCTCCATCAGAAGAAAGTAAAATATTAACACTCGCAGTATCAACACCATTCGTTGTTGTTCCCGCTACATCCCATGTAATGGTTTCTGTTGAACCTGTTGTCCAAGAAATACCAGCTGTATTTTGAGAGGTAACTAAAAATGGCCCGGCTGCAGCTACTGTAACTGTAGACATATTATCTACAGCAGTACGACCACCATTAGTATCATTATCTCTAACTGTTAATCTAAAATCTTGAGATCTTGCAACAGAAGCTAGTTTTTCCCATGTTGTAGAACCGCCACTTATTGCTAAGTCCTGTAATCTTGGAATATATCTCGTAGGATTCTCAGTGCCTTCAAAAGACCTAACCATTGGTCCAGATGGATTCGTCTCTGCAGGCAAACCAGCAGGACCTAAATCATATTGCTCCCAAGTATAGGTATGTAGCGAAGTGCCATCTGGATCTGTCGAGGATCCTGTTAATTTATAAGGCGTTGAAACTGGCATTACATAGTTAGCTCCTGCCTCAGCGGTTGGCGCACCATTACCTGTAGATGTTTGAGTTGCACAGGTACTGTTTCCTGTCGTAACATTATCCCAAATCATTTGTAAACTTTTTTGATGGAAATAAGCATCACTGTTGCCTTGTACATTATCACTACCACAAATACCAGCATACGCCATAATAGTTGTTCCACTACCTACTTCGTAAGCGTTAGTTCCTTCTCTATTTCCTCCGGCACAATTTCCTTGATTACCATTAAAGGTATGTGGTGCACCAAATTGATGCCCTAACTCATGAGCAACAAAATCAATATCATAAGAATCCCCAACTGGAGAAGGTCCCCCAGTAATTCCTCTTGCTTTACTACCTGTACAAGGGGAGTTTAATTGTGCTAAACCTCCACCACCAGTACTAAAGGTATGTCCCACATCATAATTTGCAGAACCAATGGCACCATCAATAACGGTTTGGCTTTCATTAATTAAGGCATTAGCGTTATTATTACTAAAACTGTCTGAGTTTATAAAAACAATAAGATCGTTATTAGCTACCAAGGTCATGGTAATAGAAAAATCTCTTTCGTAAACAAAATTATTACGTGTCATAGTTACTACGATTGCCGCCATAACTGCAGTTCTTTTAGCTGCTTCTGTATCACCAGCTGTTAAGCCAGCAGCACCCCAATGGAAAGCAGAATACTCTATAGTCGTTGCTATAGCCGTTCTAAAGTCACGCATCATACCATCACCAGTATCTCTTAAGAGGTAACTATTTCCCTGTGTTTTTTCATCTATATTATAATCACTATCAACAACAAGACATTCCCAAGATTGTTCTAATGCAGGTAAATCACGTTTAGCATAAACAATATAGTTATTATCACTTTTTGTAAAAGGATCAATAAATTGCGTGCCTTTCTCTGCAGACAGAAACATCGCATGTAATCCTTGTGAGGTTATAGAAAAACGTACTAATGTACTCGGGTTCTCTATACTTTGTCCTGCATAAGAACGAAGCCCAGGATATTTAGCTTGTAATTCTGGAGCCATTACCGAAGCTTCACTAACTCTAAAAGATTCAAAGGTATTATCAGCAGTTGGAAAACTGATTATAAGATTAGAGTTTTGAGTCGTTTTTCTATCGGGTGCATTTTGTAATAATCCTTTAAGACTATTAATATCTAACTGATAATAATTTGCTTTATTCGGTTGTGTTTTTCTAAAAACTTGCGCTTTTTTAGACACTTCGTTTTGTGTTGTCTTAGACCATAACGATTTCCCGTTTTGAGCAAAACTGAATGCCGAAAACATCAAAATAGTTACTAGTATTAAAACAAATTTTGAGTAAAATTGTTTCATAAACATTAATTTTTAATTTAGTTTTAGCGCTAAAGATACCTCTCTAGTAATAAATTACCAAAAAAACAAAGTGAAATAGCATATCTTCGTAGTATGAAAAACGTCTTATATTTTTTAGTTTCCTTAATTGTTTTATCCTGTAATTCTCAAAAAAACATTAAAAAAGATACGCATTTGGACCCAACAATTACTAAATCACCATGTCCTGAAAATGGCGTTTGTAACTTTGAAATTCTAAAAAACAAAACATTTTCTATTGAAAGTAAATTTGGAAATACATATCCTGAATTGTCTGATGGCACGAAAACGATATTAAAGTTCGAGTACGTTCGGAATTTAATCCCAGACACTCAAGATAGTGGTTATCGAGAGTTAATTTATGTAGAAATCGATTCTAATATAGATGCGCTTGAGTTAGAAGGTAAAAACCTTGTCAAAGCTAAAGTTTCTTTTGGTAGATTGTGTTTTTGCAGAGGACAAACGGGGTATTATCCTGTTACGGAAGGCCAATTATCAATTTCTAAAAACGATGATAAAAGCTATTCTTTTAAACTAAATTTTAAAGTCACTGAAGTACCACAAGTGATTACGAGCATAGAAGAATCTTTTACTTTATAACAAAGCAGCACAAAACATAAAAAAAGCGACTTAAAATTTTAAGTCGCTTTTTTAGTTTTAGGCTTCGGTTGGTTTTTGAATCACAAAATCTTCCATAAATTTAGTGGTATAATTTCCAGCTAAATAATCTGGGTGATCCATGAGTTGCCTATGAAATGGTATTGTTGTTTTTATGCCTTCGATAACGAATTCATCTAAGGCACGTTTCATTTTATTAATGGCTTCATCTCTTGTTTGTGCCGTAGTAATTAACTTGGCAATCATAGAGTCGTAATTAGGTGGAATAGAGTACCCTGCATAAACATGTGTATCTAAACGCACACCATGACCTCCTGGGGCATGAAGTGTGGTTATTTTTCCTGGTGATGGTCTAAAGTCATTAAAAGGGTCTTCTGCATTTATTCTACATTCAATAGAGTGTAATTGAGGTAAATAATTTTTACCAGAAATTGGTACACCCGCAGCGACTAGAATTTGTTCTCGAATTAAATCAAAATCGATGACTTGTTCCGTAATTGGATGTTCTACCTGAATACGCGTATTCATTTCCATGAAATAGAAATTTCTGTGCTTGTCTACCAGAAATTCAATGGTTCCTGCGCCTTCATATTTAATGTATTCGGCTGCTTTAACCGCTGCTTTTCCCATTTTTTTACGCAGTGCATCTGTCATAAAAGGAGACGGAACTTCTTCGGTTAATTTTTGGTGACGTCGTTGTATAGAGCAATCTCTTTCTGACAAATGGCATGCTTTGCCGTTAGAATCTCCTACAATTTGTATTTCGATATGGCGTGGCTCTTCAATAAGCTTTTCCATATACATATCATCATTTCCAAAGGCGGCTTTAGACTCTTGTCTTGCAGAGTCCCAAGCATCTTTAAGCTTTTCTGGTGCCCAAACGGCACGCATACCTTTTCCTCCACCACCAGCAGTTGCTTTAAGCATTACTGGATAACCTGTATCTTTAGCTAGCTTTTCGCACTCTTTAAAATCTTTAATAATCCCTTCACTTCCCGGCACACAAGGCACGCCAGCTTCTTTCATTGTGGCTTTTGCAGTGGCTTTGTCTCCCATTTTGGAAATCATTTCTTCTGAAGCGCCAATGAACTTGATGCCATGTTCTTCACATATTTTTGAAAACTTAGCGTTTTCAGATAAAAATCCGTAACCTGGGTGTATGGCATCTGCATTAGTAATCTCAGCAGCTGCTATAATATTAGACATTTTTAAATAAGATTCACTGCTTGCCGGAGGTCCGATACAAACTGCTTCGTCTGCAAATTTAACGTGGAGACTTTCGGCATCTGCAGTAGAATAGACTGCGACCGTTTTAATGCCCATTTCTTTACAGGTTCTAATAACGCGCAGCGCTATTTCTCCTCTATTTGCAATAAGTATTTTTTTAAACATAACATTTTTAAAAAATTAAAATTCAAATTCCAAATTCCAACAAATTGGATTTGTTTTTTGGAATTTTAAAATTGGGTTATGATGGATCTACTAAAAATAAGGGTTGATCAAACTCTACAGGAGAAGAATCGTCCACTAATATTTTAACGACTTTACCTGATACTTCAGATTCAATTTCGTTAAATAATTTCATGGCTTCGATGATACAAAGTACATCACCTTCAGCTATGGTTTGACCGACCTCAACAAATAATGGCTTATCTGGAGAAGGCTTTCTATAAAACGTTCCAATAATTGGAGATTTTATAGTTATATACTTGGCATCTTCTTTTGCTGCAGCTGTCGCAGCGGCCTCAGCAACTGATGCTTCAGGAGCTCCTGCTACAGGTGGTTGTGCCGCTTGCATTTGCATGTGTGGCATTTGTGTTGTCATTGGCATATGCTGAACATATGTTGTTTCTGTGTCAGGACCTGTTTTTATCGTAATCTTAACGTCTTCTGTTTCCAACTTAACCTCACTTGCACCAGATTTAGCCACAAATTTGATTAAGTTTTGAATGTCTTTTAAATCCATAATTAAGAGTTATTTTAAGTGTTTTTTAGTTAGTTTATTATGAGTTATAGGCCCACTTTAAATAGATTGAACCCCAAGTAAAGCCACCGCCAAAGGCAGCAAAAATAATATTGTCTCCTTTTTTAAGTTGCGTTTCGTAATCGCTTAGTAATAATGGTAATGTTGCTGAAGTCGTATTGCCGTACTTCTCAATATTCATCATCACTTTTTCTGGTTCCAGCGCTATACGATTTGCTGTGGCATCAATAATACGCTTATTGGCTTGATGCGCAGCCAACCAAGCGATGTCACTTTTATTTAGATGGTTTCTTTCTAATATTTTTACAGTAACATCAGCCATGTTAAAGACTGCATTTTTAAAGACTGTTTTTCCGTCTTGAAAAACGAAATTCTCCTTTTTTGCAAGCGTTTCCGCAGTAACAGGATAAGAGGAGCCGCTAGATTTTACTTGTAGAAATTCTCTTCCCGCACCATTACTTCTTAGATATTCATCTTGTAGCCCAAGACCATCTTCATTTGGTTCAAACAAAACAGCTCCGGCACCATCTCCAAAGATGATACATGTTGAGCGGTCTTCATAATTAATCATTGAAGAATTTTTATCTGCACCAATAAGTAGTACATTTTTATAGCGTCCGGACTCAATATATTTGGCTGCAGTAGACATGCCAAAAAGGAAGCTTGAACAAGCTGCCTCTAAATCGAAAGAAAAGGCGTTAACCGCTCCTATTGCTGTAGCCGTATAAGCCGCAGTTGAAGCCGCTTGCATATCGGGTGTTGCAGTAGCAACGATAACTAATTCTATATCTTTGGGATTGATTTGTCTTTTAGCAATAAGCTGGTTTGCCGCTTTAATTGCCATATAAGACGTGCCTTTGCCTTCACCTTTAAGGATACGACGTTCTTTGATCCCCGTTCTAGAGGTTATCCATTCGTCGTTTGTATCAACCATAGATTCTAAAATCTTATTCGTTAATACGTATTCTGGCACATAGGCACCTACAGCTGTGATTGCTGCTGAGATTTTACTCATACTTTTCGAGTTAATTCGACCAAAAATGGTTCAAAATCGTTCAAAAATGACGAAATCTTAATGAAATTAATCATTTCTCGTCAATAATGCGCAAATTAAGTTGTTTTTAACGCATAGAAAAATATTTCATAAAAAAAACGCCCACAAGTGAGCGTTTTCTGTATGCACGCATAATAAATTATGCTAAATTTTCTTCAGCAACAGCATTGTCAATTAATACTTGACCTCTGTAATATAGTTTACCTTCAAACCAGTGTGCTCTATGGTATAAGTGTGCTTCACCTGTTGTTGGGCAAGTTGCAACTTGTGGCGCAGTTGCTTTGTAATGTGTTCTTCTCTTATCTCTTCTTGTTTTCGAGATTTTTCTTTTAGGATGTGCCATTTTATTATTTTATTTATCCGTTAATAGTTTCTTTAATGTATTCCAACGAGGATCTGCTTCCTCTTCGTCTTCTTTTATGTCCTTTATTTTAGGACTTAATTCTTCTAATTTTTCAAGTATGTCTGAATCTAATGTACCATCTTCAACACCTGGATGCATCCGTTTGCTTGGCATGGCCAATACAATTAATTCATAAACGTATTGTTGAATATTAACTTCATACTCCCCATGAGGTATTATTAATATATCTATATTCTCATCATTGTATTCGTCACCAAACTTAACTACTAAATCAAACTCATTTTCTAGAGGTTGATCATAAGGTTCATTAGTAACATCACAATTGACGTTAACGGTTCCTGAAACTTCAAAATGCAGTTCTAAAAGTGTTGTCTTTTTTTCTAAAATTACATTCACTTTTAAATCACTTCTATTGAAGTCTTCATACTCAAAATATTCAAAGAACTTATTGTCAATATCGTAATCAAAATGATGTTTTCCTACTTTTAAACCTACAAATGGAATTGTAAACGCTTTCAATGGCTTCATTTTCACATCTATTTTGAGCCTGCAAATATACAAATTTTTATTTATTCAACAGACTTATGAACAATTTTTTATATTCTCCTTTTTTAAGCTCTTTTTTGATCTTCAAATCGCTTTCTTTTTGATATTGCCAAAGGGTTTTTATGTAAGACCTCATACTCTCTTCTATTGTTGTATATACTAACGGCTGTAAAGAGTGCTTCTTTAAAAGAACCCGTATCTGCCGTCCCTTTTCCTGCAATTTCATAAGCGGTTCCATGATCTGGAGAGGTTCTTATCTTATTTAATCCTGCCGTAAAATTAACACCCTGACCAAAAGAGAGGGTCTTAAAAGGGATTAAACCTTGATCATGATAAGCGGCAATAATGGCATCAAAACTCTTATAATTATCAGAGCCAAAAAAACTGTCTGCTGCATAAGGACCGAAAACCAATTTACCACTTTCTTTAATTTTTTGTAGTGTTGGACGCATGACCACATCGTCTTCATTTCCAATAACACCATTATCTCCTGTATGTGGATTTATTCCTAAAACAGCGATGCGCGGTTTTCTAATTCTAAAATCCTTTTTAAGTGAATGATAAACTGTTTCAATTTTTTTAGTAATTAGCTCTGGCGAAATATGACTTGAAATATCTTTTACTGGTACATGGTCTGTTAATAAGCCCACGCGCAAAGTATCGGTTACCATAAACATTAAACTATCGCCTTCTAACTCCTGATTTAAATAATCTGTATGGCCAGGGAATTTAAAGGTTTCAGACTGTATATTGCTTTTATTAATTGGGGCGGTTACCAAGACATCTATATCGTCACCTTTTAATGCCTTTGTTGCTGCTTCCAAAGATTTAATGGCATAAGCTCCAATTTTAGGGTCTTCTTTTCCAAAACTTATATCTACATTTTCCTTCCAACAGTTAAAAACATTAACCTTGCCATGTATAATTTGATTGGCACTTTGAATGCTATTTAAATTAACCTCTAGATTGAAATGGTTTTTAACAAAAGTCATCGTTTTAATTGAGGCAAAGATAACGGGCGTAAAAAACTCTAACATTCTTGAATCTTCAAAAATTTTAAGTACGATTTCTGCGCCAACACCGTTTAAATCCCCTATAGAAATACCTGCGATTATTTTTTCTTCTTTCTTCATTAATAATGATAACTATTGTTCGTAATTTTATAGTCACAAATTTAACCAAATAATACAGTTAAAAGTATGTTTACCGGAATTATTGAAACGATAGGAACTGTAACTCAATTACAAAAAGAAGCCACTAACCTTCATATTTCTCTTAAAAGCACGATCACTTCTGAATTAAAAATTGATCAAAGCGTTGCGCACAATGGGGTTTGTTTAACCGTTGTTAACATCAGTGGTGATGAATATACTGTAACGGCTATTCAAGAAACATTACAAAAAACGACCATTGGAAAACTTACTATTGGTGAACACGTAAACCTAGAACGCGCGATGAAGTTAGGAGACCGCCTGGATGGGCACTTAGTTCAAGGCCATGTGGATCAAACGGCGACCTGCACTAAAGCACAAGAAACCAAAGGAAGTTGGGCTTATACTTTTAAGTATGATTCTTCTTTAAATAATATTACCATTGAAAAAGGCTCTATAACCGTTAATGGTGTGAGTCTAACTGTTGTTGATTCTAAAACAGATGAATTTAGTGTGGCTATAATTCCTTATACCTTTGAAAACACAAACTTTAATACGTTTCAAGTGGGCACAGAAGTAAACTTAGAATTTGATGTTATTGGTAAATACGTTTCCAGATTAAACGCATTAAATAATTAAATACTTTTTCTTTTTAGTTGATACATTTTATATATACCATAAAGAAAACCAGCCACCAATAATAAGTAAACACCATCATCTATTGGCACCAACTGTGGAGGTGAAGGTGGACGCTGCTGCAGCGGCTCCGGAGGCGATTGGGATGAGCACACAAAACTTATTAATATTAATAAGACTGAGGCGAATGTCTTTTTATATTTTATCATAATCAGGCGTAAATGTATAAAAAAAAGCATTTAAACAAAACTTTTCAACACTTTATTCGTTGAAAAAACTCTACGAACGGTAGTTTTTTTCGATAAACTACCCAATGATCACTAAAACCACCCGTTTCTGTTCACTCATATTCACTCAAAACAGATTATTAATTGTTATTTACTTTTTGATTATTAAATAACTCTAATCTTAAAATATTGAAATTCAACGGCACAGCTTTCTAAATTTACAATTTCTAGTTTTCGATTCTTAAGAGATTCAAAAATGCTTGTACTATTAACGATGCATTTGATCTAATATTTCAATAACATCGCTTTTCTTTCTAACAGATACCGGTACATTTTCGCCATTTTTTAACATTAAATAACCGCCATCTGTTTTTATAAAAGCACTAATACACTGTAAATTGACCAAGTGACTTTGGTGTACACGCAAGAACTCATATGGTTGTAGCATATCGCTAAAGTATTTTAAGGTTTTAGTAACAAAAACCTTTTTACCATTTTGTAAATGGAAAATCGTGTTATTACTGTCTGACTCACAACGCACAATATCATCGAGGTTAACAATTATAATTTTATCAAGGGTATGTAACGATATTTTATCTGGCTTTTTTTCGGGCGCAGATAAGGTGTCTTTTAAAATATTCAAGCGCTCTTGCGAGGGTTGAATTTGTGCTTTGGCGCGTTTTATGGCTTGATCTAACTCTTCATGAGTATAGGGTTTTAAAACATAATCTATAGCGGCAAACTTAAACGCTTTAATCGCAAACTCATCACTCGCTGTAACAAAAATGATTTTCGCTTTTAAGTCTGGAAAAATCTCTAAAACATCAAAACCAGTACCATCTCCTAACATAATATCTAAAAACAAAATATCTGGCTGCTGTTTTCTTAAAGACTTGGCTGCTTCAACAACGCTTTGCGCCGTATCTATAATTTTAATCTCTGGATGTCTGACTTCTATATCTCTTTTTAAAAGCTGCATAGCATCTAATAAATCTTCTATAATAATGGCTGTAAGTGTCATTTAATAATCTGTTTCTAGTGGTATATTAAAGGTAATATTTGTACCCGAAATGATACCCTCTTGGTTTACAATTTCCTTAATTTTCAGTACATTTTTCCCAGAAAGGGACTCCAGGCGTTCTTCAGTCACAGTCAGCGCCATAGATTGATGATCGGTCTTTGGTTTGTTTTTTTGCGATTCATAAATACCAATACCATTGTCTGAAATAGAACAGTGCAGCTGGTTTTTAGTCGTATTGAAAACTATTTTAAGCACTCCATCACGTTTTCCTTTTAAAATACCATGCCTGATTGCATTTTCTACAAAAGGCTGAATAAGCATGGGAGGCACAAGAATTTCTTCGGGATCTAAATCTGAATGCACTTTAATTTCATAATTAAAATCTTTAGCTGCCATAAGTTTTTCTACTTCAATATAATCCTGCAATGTTTTAATTTCCTGTGCTAAACTAATCGTGTCTTTTCTTGAATTCATTAAAGTGTTGCGTAACAAGGTCGCAAAACTATTAATGGTTGTATTCATCTTCTCAGGCTTTGTGGTGGCCATCGCTTTAATACCATTGAGCACATTAAAAATGAAATGCGGATTCATTTGTAAGCGCAACGCCTTTTGTTCTAAAGTTAACAAGTGATTGGCGAGCTCTAATCGCTCAGTTTCGGCTGCATTCTCTTTTTTCACTCTTTTAATATAGCCTAAGGCTAAAATTGACAAAAGTGAAATTGTGGACAGAATTACCAACCATTGAAATCCTGCTTTTTTATACAACGGACTCTCTATATAAAATCCAAAACTAATCGGGTCGCTTTCTTCCCAACGGTAATTTCGTGACTGTACAAAAAATGTGTGTGCACCAAAAGCCAATCCGGAAAGGTTTTGAGTCGTATCTCCCGTCCAAGGACTCCATTCTGTATCGTTAAGTTTTGTACGGAATTGTATGTCGTTTGGGTGATCTAAATCCACACTCGCATATTGAAAACTAACTTGCCGTTGGTTGGGGTTTAGCTGAAGTGTTTTGTTACTATTTGTCCATGTTTTTAAGTTAATGGAATCCACACTTTTATAATCTATTTTAAGCTCTTGAAAAAAGAGGTTAGGCTTCCGGCTTTTTTGATTGCTTTCACTTGGCTGAAATTTTGTTAACCCATAAATAGTACCAAACCACAGGTTTCCATTCGCGTCTTTTTCAACAGCGTTTAAGCAGGTTTCAATACCTAAAAAACCATCATTTCTACCAAAATGGAACACATCTAGAATAGTATGCTCTTGATTTAGTAAAATTTTATCGACACCGCGCTCGCTTCCAGCCCATAAATTACCCTGGTTATCGAAAATAAGTTGATATATATTTTTTGAACTCAGTGTTTTATCTCCCTTGAGTTTTTCAAAATTAGTATAGTCGTTTGTTTTATTAAACCAGATGCCTTGACCGGCAGTACCAATAAACAGCGTTTCATTATTAAATACTAAAGAGTTTATAGTTGTTTGGTTATTTAAAACCGCTCCTAAGTGGTGCACCTTACTATTTTCTATATAACCTATTTGTCCGTTTTTTGTGGCATACCAAAGTTGATGGTCTCGCGCAATCATATCCTTTATATATAGGTCTTCTATACCCTCATTTATTCCAAATGTTTTTCTAATGACTAGGCTATCATTTTCAGGATAGTAGTTAAACTTGATAATGCCACTAGAATAGGTCGCTGCGTAGATCGCCTGTTTATCCACTTGTATTTTACGAATCCAATCGTTAGGAAAACCAGTATCTGTATTGAGCAGATGGTTTTTAATGGTTTCTATTTTGAAGACCTCGGTAGAATCTGCAGACAAACTATCGCCCGTTTTCGTCTCTCGAAATAATAAACCACGACCGTCTGATCCTGCCCAAATGTTTCCATTAGCATCGCTAGTGATGGTTTTTATTTTTACATCAGCAAAATGCTTGTATGGTTTAATATGGTGAATGCCTGCTGAATCCATCCGGCTCAAACCGGCCTCCGAACTTGAGAAATAAAGACCGTCGTTGGCTTGATGTAGAGCATACACACGATTCCCTTTTAGACCTGAGTTAACCGAGTAATGTTTAAAATTATTTTGAAAATATTTATACAAGCCACCACCAGAAGTTGCAATCCAAATATTACCTTGTTTATCTACAATAACCTTTCTAATGTGGGCCACATTCAAACCGTTTTTCGCATTTAAAAAGGCCTTCTCATTATTTGTTTTTGTATCAATAATTAAAATACCGTCGTTGTCTGTCGCTACCCAAAGTTCTGTTTCGTTTTGAATAGACAAACTATTAATGCGTAAGGGTTCCCGCAGTAAAATAGGATTTTCCAGATCTTCAAGGTCAAAAACAAAGGTGCCATCGTCAAAGGTTGACGCATAGATTTTATTTTGGTATGAAAGTGCCGCAGAGAAGTTATTAGACTCTAATTTTTTGAAGCTTTTCATTGCGCTTTGTAAAGCTTTCAACTTATAAAACCCTTGGTTTGTAGCGATCCAGAAAAAATCATTTTTAAAAATAATCGCGTTAATTGAACTGGAGTCAATCTCTGGGTTTATAGTAACCTTAGTAAGTGTTTCTGCATTAGTAAGTTTATAAATGCCGCGTTTTGTAGCGAGATAAATGGTGTTGTTAAAATGATATATTTTATTCACCTGCGGCGCTTCACGATTTAAAAACGTCGCTTTAGTTTTAATAGACAACCCGTTTTTGGTTCCTATGTAAAGCTTTTCATTTAAAGCTAATAATGCAAAAATATAATTAGATTGCAGACCGTCGCTTTCATTCCATACGTCAAAAGTACTGCCATTAAAACGACTCAATCCGCCACCCTGTGTGCCTAACCACAAATACCCCCTCTCGTCTTGAATCACATCGTAAACCTGAGATTGTGGCAAACCATCTTCAATAGTATAGCCTCTTAGTTTTTTGTTTTGCGAAAAAACAGCACTAGTACTAATTAAAAGGATTAAAAATGTGAGCAGTCGTTTCAAATGCAATGTATTATATAATAGAAACAAATATAGGCAAACCTATAGTATCCCGTTTTAATTTATTTTCACGCTTTAGCGTTTGTCCTATAGAAGGAGGTAAACGTTAAAAACACTACGAACTAATGAAAGCACGTAGTGTTTAGTTTTTGATAATTTAAATACTTTAACCCCCTAATTATCAAAAAGTGAACAAGAATCTGTTCCAGAAATAGCGTCAACCAGCGCCACTACTTCAGTCGTTTTTTTGAATGTATTGTTTTTCCACACCACATAAAGTGCGTTTTCTATCGTGTCACAAGTTTCGCCGTCAATAAGACTTAAGCTTATAATATCGTCTACACCTTGCATCCCTTTATTCCCTAAGTTTGTTACGTTTTCGTAGTTTAATGCTTGGGATGTAATGGTTAGTCTATCGATTTCCACACCGTTTTTCACCGCTCTTATCTGGTAGTTTTTTGTGGCGTCTGCATCGTCGCTTCCTTTTATTCCTTTTTCACCAAAGACAAACATAATGGCTGGGTCTGCAGTGCTGCTCATAGTTTTTTGCGAAATTAGTCCGCCCCAAATCCAACCTGTGTCTGGACCGACTGTTATTTTATAGAAGCTACTGGTTACCCCATTTAAAGTAATGGCGTTTTTACTTTTTTCTAACAATCTTACTTTCATACCAATTGGTAAGGTTGTTATTTTCTGGCATTGCGTTGCTGGGCAATCTCTTAAAGCCACATCGTTGGCCAATAAATATTTTGAAGATTTTGTTACTGTGGCATGTGCATAAGTGTCGAAAGTCACTTCTTTGTTTTGAGCAAATACGTTAGTGGCAATTAATACTACTACTGCGGCGATTGTGTTTCTTAGATTTTTCATGATAATTTGTTTTAGAGTGTTATTGTTTGTTTACACTTCAAAGGTATCATGAGGATCCCCTTTAATTTGGACGGTTTTAGTATTCGTAGCCGTTAAACTAGAATTCGTTATAAGCGCACAACCTTTACTCTAGAATGGAGATAAAATCGATTAAGACTCAAAAAAAAAAACAAACAACACAGAGCACCCTTAATAAGCTATTAAAAAACACTAATTGCACTGTAAAATAAAATTCTTTTTTGTTAAAAATTTTAAATAAAACCAATGGTTAAGTTAAAATATTTCATTTTAAATAATTTTAGGACCGTTATTTGTTCTAACTTAGGTACTGATTATCAAACCACTAGAATCCAATTAATCTCAAAAATCCATTACGTATGAAATCCCTCCAATTAACAATGTTATCCATGCTATTCTTTTGTATGGCTTTGAATCCACAAATCTCAGAATCTCAAAACAGCCAGTCCCTAGAAAAGAAGGGTCTGTTTTATGCAACCATGCAGACACAAGATGCTAAAGAATTACAGATCAATCACCCAGAAGCTGTTCGAATAATTGAGTCATTAAATGGCTATAGTGCTGTAATGCTGACTGATGATGCTGCAGAAGAACTTCACCATAAAGTTTTAGTTCATGGTCCCGGTTTTATTTACGAAGCCTCTAAGGAAAATGCTATAGCGGCCATTTACAAATCCAGTCTCATAGCGTCCCAGGCAACTACCAAACGGGCAAATTCTCTCTATAGCATTACCCAGCAACCATTGGTACTACAAAGTTTAGATTTAGTGAACAACCTAAACATTGCAAATCAAATACAAGAATTAGAAAGCTATGTGACCAGATACCACACGAAAAACAGTGCAGCACAAGCTGTTTTCGACTTAAAAACGAAATGGGAAACGCTTGCTTCAGGAAGAACTGATGTTTCTGTTAGGATTGTAAACCACACAAGTACCAGTATGCCCTCGGTTGTGATGACCATTACAGGCTCAGAAAACCCAGATGAATTTGTAATTATTGGTGGTCATATAGACTCCACAAATAGTGCGAATAACAATGATGCTCCAGGAGCAGATGATAATGCATCAGGAATAGCAACCATTACCGAAGCCGCGAGGGTGTTGTTTGAAATGAATTTTAAACCAAAGCGCACTATAGAATTCATGGCTTTTGCCGCTGAGGAAGTAGGTTTAAGGGGCTCTAAAGAAATTGCCCAAGACTACAAGTCTAGGAACGTCAACGTGATTAGCTATATGCAATTAGACATGACCAACTATAAAGGTTCTGCTAACGACGTATACATATCAACAGATTCTTATAACGATGATAATTTGAATAATTTCTTAATCGAGCTTATGGATTTTTACAACGCCTCTGGAGTACACAAAATAACTTATGGCACTTCCATTTGTAACTACGGTTGTTCTGATCATTATAGTTGGGCACAACAAGGTTATGACGTTGCCTTTCCCTTTGAAGCTACTTTTAACCAAAGCAATCCTTACATCCATACTAGAAACGACACGTTTGACAGATCGCCAACCCCGAATGCGACACACGCAGCAAAATTTGCAAAACTAGCATTAGAGTACTTAATAGAAATCTCAAATGGCAGCAATACAGGCAACCCTAATGGTGAGGCATGTACTGAAACGATCGCAATCTATCCGTATCAGGAAAGTTTTGAGTCGTCGTTTGGAGCTTGGTCCCAAGGTACAGCTGATGATTTAGACTATTCTAGAAACTCAGGCGGGACACCTTCAAGTGGTACAGGTCCCACTAACGCTTCTAATGGTTCTTATTATATCTATGTTGAAGCTTCAGGCAGTGGCACCGGCTTTCCTAATAAGACAGCCACTTTAAACTCTCCTTGCTACAACCTCACCACACTTGCAACTCCTGAATTAAGTTTTGACTACCACATGTCAGGAAGTGCTATTGCTTCGTTAAATGTTGACATTAGAACGAGTAATACTGGGACTTGGAATGCTATATATAGCAAATCTGGAGACCAAGGTAGCAATTGGAAGACCGCTAACATCAATTTAAGTTCTTACGGCAACGAATCTGCTGTTCAATTCCGCGTTACTATCTTGACGGGAAGCGGAAGTAGCGGCTGGCAAAGCGACATCGCTCTCGATGCGATCTCTATAAAAAATGCTACAACCACAAATCCAACTTGTGAAACTCTTAATTTTAATAACTACACCATAAATTCTTTTTCTAATCAAGATACTGATGGCACATACAGTGTTGTTAACTCTGGCGCGACATTAATTCTAAATAATAACACCTGGAAACACATCAATTTAAACTATATTGTTACTGCTCAAACGGTTATTGAATTTACATTCAGCAGTACTTCTGAAGGAGAAATTCATGGCGTAGGCTTTGAAAACGATAATACCCTGACCAGTAACCGGTATTTTAAAGTGTATGGCACCCAAAATTATGGCATAACGAACTACGATACTTATGCTGGAAGTACAAAAACCTATACGATACCTGTTGGTAATTTTTATTCTGGTTCCATGGATCGATTGGTTTTTATTAACGATAATGACGGTGGCGCCGGCAACAACTCTACCATAAGCCAAGTCAAAATTTATGAAGGCGCATGCGACACTTCTGTATCCCAAAAGATAACGTTTGCCATAACAATACCCAATTTAGGCAATGAACCAGAAGGTGTTTTACCTTATATACGCGTAAGCCCAAATCCTGTTACTAACATTTTTAATATTAATGTAACGCAAAAAACAACCAACCCCCTCACTGCCACTCTGTACACTATTAATGGGCGAGCGGTTTTTAAAAAATCCTTATCCTATGGTGTGAATGCCTTTTCTTCTAAGAAATTACAACTTAGTGCAGGTCTCTATTTAATAACTTTAGAAACTGAAGGGGAAGAAACGGTTACAAAAAAAATAGTTTTAGGTGAGATTTAATTCTAAGACAGGAGCTTTCTAAAACTTGGTATAGATTCCTTTTGAAGCGTACGCCATAACTTTATACACGTATTCATTATATTTTATAACGAATCGTGGACCTGTGTACTATTATGAGACAATAAAACACCAAACAAAAAACCCTTCTAAAAAGAAGGGTTTTAAGTGTGGTCCCACTTGGGCTCGAACCAAGGACCACCTGATTATGAGTCAGGTGCTCTAACCAACTGAGCTATGGGACCGAAATCGGCTGCAAATCTAATATTATTTTTAAAACTCTACAAGATTTTTATTCCTTTATATCATCTTTAATTTCTTGGCAAAGCTCGATTAACACCCCGTTAGCCGATTTTGGATGTAAAAAAGCCACTAACTTATTATCTGCGCCTTTTTTTGGTCTATCATTTAAAACGATAAACCCTTCGGCTTTTAGTCTTTTAATTTCGGCTTCAATATCATCCACATCAAAAGCAATGTGGTGAATGCCTTCCCCTTTTTTCTCTATAAATTTGGCTATTGGGCTGTCGTCTTTTGTCGCTTCCAATAGTTCTATTTTATTGTCTCCAACTTTAAAAAACGAGGTGTTTACACCTTCAGAGGCTACTTCCTCTATTTTATAATGTGGTGCTCCAAACAACTTGGCAAACAAATCGTTTGACTGCTCTAGACTTTTTACAGCAATGCCTATGTGCTCTATTTTATTCATCAAAAAACTGAGTTTTTTGTTTCCGTGAAAACGGAAACTAATTATTATTACTTCGTAACTTACTGTTCGCCTTTAAAAAGACACGCCTTTTACTTTCAAAAGTAATAAATACAGTTGGTAAATGGAAGTATATTACTATAACGATGAACTATCGCGTTTAACGGGTTCCTTTTCCGTTCTATTTTCTTTTTCGTATATCCAATATCTAAGGGTATATAAATCCCTCACAGCGGCATATACGATACAAGAACTGTTGTTTTCTTTAGCACATTTCATAGTTAAATTGGTATTAACTTTAAATAAGCGTATTTTTGCACTATATTCTTGCGAAAACGCAACAAAAAAATGAAAACAGAAGAAAGTCAAAGACAAAAAAAAATAGGATCGGTTTTACAACGTGATTTAGTAGACATCTTACAAACAGCTGCCACACAAGGCGGTATGCGCGGTGTTATTATTTCGGTATCTAAAGTTTCAGTCACTGTAGATCTATCTGTAGCGAAAGTCTATTTGAGTATTTTTCCAAATGATAAAGCAAAGGAGTTAGTTGAAGGTATTAAGTCTAATCAGCCGTTTATTCGTCATGAACTGGCACAGCGTACTAGAAATCAGCTGCGCAGAATGCCACAGCTCTACTTTTTCGTAGACGACTCGCTGGAGCATATTGATAAAATTGAGCAGTCTTTAAAAGGAAAAGACAACCCTATAAAAGACCCAGACCTTTTAGATAAGCACAAAAAATCTTAACTTATTTTGAGTTTTCCTTATTACATTGCTAAACGCTATCTGCGCTCCAAAAGCAGTAATAATGCCATAAATTTCATCACGTATATTGCCATTGGTGGCATCATTTTAGGTGCAGCCTCTCTTTTTATTGTGCTTTCTGGTTTTGCCGGTTTAAAGGATTTTACTCTAGAATTTACGAGTATTATAGATCCCGATTTAAAAGCCGAAACCACTATTGGGAAATCGTTTATTTTAACACCCGACATTGAAGAAAAACTGAGTACCGTTAATGGCATCGCTTCATATTCTAAAATCATTGAAGAACGGGTTATCGCTTCTTTTGATGGTAATAAACAAACCTGTTACATTAAAGGCGTTGATGAAAATTATAGCAAAGTAAATAAAGTAGATTCCATTATAGAATTGGGAAGTTGGTTAACTAAAAACACCTCTCAAGTCGTTGTGGGTTGGGGCGTTTCACGAAGTTTAAATATTGGTGTTTTAGATTATGGTAAGCGCTTATCGCTATATGTGCCAAAAGCTGGCAAAGGACAAATAACGTCTGTACAGCAAGCGTTCACGCAAGTCGATGCTATTAATGTTGGTGTTTTTTCGGTTAATGAAAAGTTCGACGACACCTATATTTTCTCTTCTATTGGACTGGCTCAGGAATTGTTTAGCTTTCCTAAACATCAAATCTCAGCTATTGAGTTTCGCTTAGCAGAAAATGCTGATGAAGTGTTAATAAAACAAGAGCTTCAAAGTATTCTTGGAGATAAGATACTGATTAAAAATAAAGAAGAACTCAACGCCTCCTTACACAAAATGCTAAATACCGAAAACCTGTTCGTTTATCTACTACTAACACTGGTGTCTATCATTTTAATATTTAATGTTATTGGCTCTTTAATCATGATGATTTTAGATAAAAAACAAACACTATCTACGCTATATAACATGGGTGCTACTTTAAAAGATATAAGAAAAATCTTCTTTTTACAAGGTACCATAATGACCACTGTAGGCACAGTAATTGGGCTTTTTATAGGGTATTTAGTTGTGATTATTCAACAGACTTTTTCTTTAGTGATGATCACACCGACTCTCGCGTATCCCGTCTCTGTTCATGCCCAAAACTTCGTTATTGTATTTTTAACAATTACGATTTTAGGCATTATTGCTTCGAAAATTGCGTCTGTTCGTATTACGAAAGCCATGGTGAAAATAAAATAATTTACTATTCTGTAAACTGATAATCACTAAATAATGCTTCAACCTCATCAAAGGCTGCAAACACATCTTTTGAAGCATCGCTAGTAACCATTTTCATGCGGTGTTCTTTAAAATGTGGAATGCCTTTAAAATAGTTGGTGTAGTGTCTTCTAGTTTCAAAAACACCAAGGGTTTCACCTTTCCAATCAATTGCCATTTGTAAATGTCTACGAGCAGCATCAACACGCTCTGCTAGAGAAATTGGCGCTAAGTGCGCACCTGTTTCAAAAAAGTGTTTTACTTGTTTAAAAAACCAAGGATTACCAATAGTCGCACGGCCAATCATACAACCGTCCAAGCCGTAAACATCTCGCATTTCCATAGCCCGCTCAGGCGTCGTGACATCGCCATTTCCAAAAACAGGAATATGCATTCTTGGGTTGTTTTTCACCTCAGCAATAGGTTTCCAATCAGCTTCTCCTTTATACATTTGTGCTCTGGTTCTCCCGTGAATAGCAATGGCCTTACACCCTACATCCTGAAGTCTTTCCGCCACTTCAAGAATGCGTATAGAATCGTGATCCCAGCCTAATCTCGTTTTTACAGTAATAGGAATATTGGTGCGTTTTACCATTTCAGCAGTCAGTTGTTCCATGAGACACACATCTTTTAAAATACCTGCACCTGCGCCTTTACTCACCACTTTTTTTACCGGACAACCAAAATTAATATCAATAATATCTGGTTTTGATGCCGAAACGATATCAATGGTTTCTAACATACTTTCCATATTGGCACCAAAAATTTGAATGCCAACAGGACGTTCTTTTTCATAAATGTCTAACTTCATAACGCTTTTAGCTGCGTTACGAATGAGGCCTTCGCTAGACACAAACTCTGTATACACAACATCTGCGCCTTGTTCTTTGCACAAGGCGCGAAACGGCGGATCACTAACATCTTCCATTGGTGCTAAAAGCAAAGGGAAATCCGGAAGTTCTATGTTGTCTATTTTTACCAAAGTGTTTGATTTTTATGCAAAATTAGTGCTTTTTAGGTAAACCTACTATTCGCTAGATAATTATTGTATTTTTAAACCTCAAAACGCAACTCATTGACTATTCCTTTCGAACCCACACTTTTAGGTTACCACATAAATAGCCATCTCATTTTAGAGTATCTCGCGTTCTTTGTGGCCTTTCGTTACTACCTGTTTTTAAGAAAGCAGTCTTACGATACTATTTCTGGAAGCAATAGACTCTCTATAATTTTAGGTGCGGCCATTGGCGCTTTACTGGGATCGCGACTCATTGGGCTATTAGAAAACCCGCTTGTGGCATGGTCTCAGGAAAATCTTATCACTCTTTTAAACACTAAGACCATTATGGGTGGATTGTTTGGCGGATTGCTAGGTGTAGAACTCGCAAAAAAGCGTATTGGCGAAACGGAGTCCTCGGGCGATTTGTTTGTATTTCCCATTATTCTGGGAATTTTTATAGGTCGTATGGGTTGCTTTTTATCGGGAATCAACGAATTTACTTACGGCAAAGAAACAACCTCTGTTCTTGGAATGGATTTGGGCGATGGACTATTAAGACACCCCACGGCATTATATGAACTAGTATTTCTTGTTGTTTTATTTTTCAGTTTAAAACGACTGCAAAGTACTTCAACTTTAAACAATGGCGAGGTGTTTAAATGGTTTATGGTTTTATATTTCACATTTCGCTTCTGTATTGAATTTTTAAAACCGAATGTGTTTTATATTATAGGTTTGAGCACGATTCAAATTTTATGTGTAATTTGTTGGTTATACTATTCTCGATTTATACTTCAAAAACTAAATTATGCCAGTTAGAAACTATACGTACTACGATTTTACCTTAAGCCTTTGTCCAGAATGTTTGCGTCGTATAGATGCTAAAATCGTATTTGAAGATGGCAATGTTTACATGTTAAAACGCTGTAAAGAACACGGGAGTTCTAAGGTGTTGATTGCCGATGATATTGAATACTACAAAAATATAAGAAACTACAATAAACCTAGCGAAACGCCTTATACTTTTAATACTAAAACAGACTATGGGTGTCCTTACGATTGCGGGTTGTGTCCAGACCACGAACAACACAGTTGCTTAACAGTTGTTGAAGTGACCGATCGTTGTAATTTAACCTGCCCAACGTGTTATGCCGGTTCATCACCAACGTATGGGAGACATCGTACTTTAGATGAAGTCAAAGCGATGTTAGATACGATTGTTCGCAATGAAAAAGAGCCAGATGTGGTACAAATTTCTGGAGGAGAACCTACCATTCATCCACAGTTTTGGGAGATTATGGATTATGCAAAATCATTACCCATCCGGCATTTAATGCTGAATACCAATGGTATAAAAATTGCTAAAGATCTCGCTTTCGCAGAACGACTAAAAACCTATGCTCCAGATTTTGAAGTGTATTTACAATTTGATTCTTTCGAAAATAGCGTGCTTCGTGAATTACGTGGTGCCGATTTGAATGACGTAAGAACCCAAGCCATTGCAAATTTGAATACCGTGAACCTCTCAACGACCTTGGTCGTAACGCTTCAAAAGGGATTGAATGACCATGAAATTGGAAAAATTATCGATTACGCGCTACTGCAAAAATGTGTTCGTGGCGTAACACTTCAACCTACACAAATTGCCGGACGCTTAGAGCATTTTAATCCTGAGACCGATCGCATGACACTCACAGAGGTTCGTAGAAAAATCATTGAGCAAACCACTATATTTAATAGTGATGATCTTATTCCTGTACCATGTAATCCAGATGCTTTGGTTATGGGTTACGCGCTTAAATTAGGCGAAGCGGTGTTTCCGTTAACCCGTTATATCAATCCTGCAGATTTATTAGACAATAGTAAAAACACTATTATTTACGAGCAAGATGAACAGCTTCAAGATAAAATGATTGCATTGTTTAGCACCGCGAATTCCGTAGAAGTTGCAGAAGAAAATTTGAAATCTATTATGTGTTGTTTACCCAATATTGATGCGCCAAACTTAGGCTATGATAATTTATTTCGGGTCATCATTATGCAATTTATTGACGCTTATAATTTTGATGTACGCGCGATTAAAAAATCCTGTGTTCATATTGTAAACAAAGACAATAAAATCATTCCTTTTGAAACCATGAATTTGTTTTATCGTGATGATAAAAAAGAGCACTTAGAACGCCTTAGAAACGAAATGATATGAAGTATTTACTATTAGAAGTCGGGAATCTTAATGGCTTGGTATTTTTGCTTATCGCCATCATGCTTGGTCCAGCCATTGTATTAGCAATCATTGGTTTTGCTGTGAAAAATAAAAACAAAAAAGCAGCCAAAATTTTATTTATTCTAGCTGCCGTATATGTTATTGTTAGTTTGGGGGTTTGTGGGGCGCTTCTTACTGGTTAAATCGCTTTAAAACCCAAAGCCCATAACAACCCAGAAACAATTCTGCAACGGTTCCAAAAACGTATGCTGAAGTGGGCATGCCATCTACAATAAAGCTTAGCAGTCTTCCAAAACCCAAGCCTAGCATAAAAATGAGATTGGTAATTATTGCTGTTTTAAAATATCGTATTTTAAAGAGGCCCAAAATCCATAACGCTGAAAACCCCAAATACAATCCCATAATGGCTTTGTGAAAATTATGCTCGTCGGTGGTTTCTAAAAGCATATCGAAACTTAATTCTGGTTTAAAACCGTAAACAAAGGCTACAGGAATAACAATACACACCGAAATAATGAGGTGGATTTTATTAATGAAGTCGTCCTTAGTTTTAATCATAATTCTACTTCTCGATATGATTTCTTATGGTTTAGAAATGACCAAAATTCAACATGTTTTTAATTACTTCTTTTAAAATGTTACCGCAACCACAACCAATTCACCCCCTCTTTTCACAGTTACATCGGTTGTATCGCCTTTTTTATAGTTTGATAAGGCTTTCATATAACTCATCATATCTGAGATGTCATAAGCTCCCATTTTTACTACAATATCACCTTTTTGAATCCCTGCGTTTGTTGCTGGAGTATCGGCCCTTGTACCATCTATTCGCATACCGATACCATCAAATAAATAATCTGGCGTAACACCCAGACCCACCTCAAATTTTGGCACGGCATCGCTTTCATTCTTTGTAGCTCTAAAAGGTAATTTGCCGTTATTGTCTAAATCTGTAATGATTTCATAAATATAGTTTGAAATCTTTTGCATGCCTTCGTAATTGAGTTTTTCAAAATCGTCACTTGGCTTGTGATAATCTTCATGCTGTCCGGTAAAAAAATGGAGTACAGGAATGTCAGCGTTATAAAAAGAGGTATGATCACTCGGTCCAACACCGGATTCTTTTTCTATTAATTTAAAATTAGAGTTATTCGCTTTTACTGTTTGTTTTAAAATAGGAGACGTTCCAACACCATAAACAGCTAAAGTACTATCCGTTTTTAAGCGACCAACCATATCCATGTTAATCATGTAGTTTGCTTTTTGAGTAGCAATCGTTGGGTTTTTTACAAAATAATTTGAGCCCAATAATCCCATCTCTTCTCCAGAAAAAGTGATGAATACATAATTGTTGTTTGTGTTTTTAGTTTTTAGCTTTTCGGCTAAATTTAAAAGAACCGCAACACCGCTTGCATTATCATCTGCTCCATTATGAATCGCCGTTTCACCTCTATGTAATGAGCCCTCTGCACCTAAACCTAAGTGGTCGTAATGCGCCCCGATAATGATTGTGTTTTCTGCTTTATTATCTATATACCCAATTACATTAGTTCCTGTAATGGTACTATCGCCGTCCTTTACTGTGTAATTCACGTCTTGGTGCGGATCTGTTTTTGGTCGAAAAGAAAAAGGTTGAAAATAGTTTTTTGTTCCTTTGGCTTGCAGGCCTATATTTTGAAAACGCTCAGCAATATATTCTGCTGCCTTTTGCTCGCCATTACTTCCGGTTTGCCGCCCTTCTAAAGCATCAGATGACAAAAAAGTGACATCTTCTTTAATGGTGATTGTTTGTGTTTTTTCTTGTTGGCACGCCATCAATAGCAGTAGAAAAATGATTGTAATTTCTTTTTTCATTGTTATAAGTATTAGTTTTGTTCAAAATTAGACAATAATCCCCACTTTATCCATCATGAAAATCACTTACTTACTCTTCTTTTTTCTGCTTTTATGTTCATGTAAAAATGAAGACAAAGCAAAAAACACGCCTTTAAAAACTGAAGTTTCAAAAACGAAAAACCCGTTAATCTATCCAGACGAAGTTCATTTTAAAGACTTACGTCAAGTCACTTTTGGTGGTGATAATGCAGAAGCATATTGGAGTTTTGATGATAAACAGTTGGTGTTTCAGTCTAATTATGAAAAGTGGAACGTCTCTTGTGACCAAATGTTTTTAATGAATGCTAATGCTACTTTTGATAGTGTGCCGCCCCCAATGGTGAGCACTGGAAAAGGCCGTGCGACTTGCTCCTATTTCCTGCCAGACAATAAACATATTGTCTATGCATCCACTCATTTGAGCGATGAAGTATGTCCAGAGACACCTTTACGTAAAAACGGAAAATACATTTGGCCCGTCTATGATACCTTCGATATTTTTGTTGCAGACTTACAAGGTAACATCGTAAAGCAATTAACTCATGAAAAAGGGTATGATGCTGAGCCAACGGTCTCTCCTAAAGGTGACAAAATTGTATTTACCTCAACAAGAAGTGGCGATTTAGAATTATATACCATGAATTTAGACGGTAGTGAGGTTAAGCAAATTACAGACGAATTAGGCTACGATGGCGGTGCCTTTTTCTCACCCGATGGGACTAAAATTATCTTCCGATCGTCGCGACCAAAAACCGAAAAAGAAATTAAAGAGTATAAAGCGTTATTGGCTGAAGGCTTGGTTGAACCTACAGACATGGAACTATATATCTGTAATGCAGATGGTAGTGAGCTACGCCAATTAACCGACTTAGGAAACGCTAATTGGAGTCCGTTTTTTCACCCAAGTGGTAAGAAAATATTGTTTTCATCAAACTTTGAAGCAGAGCGTGGTTTCCCCTTTAATTTATACTTGATTGATTTAGATGGAAAAAATTTAGAACGCGTAACTCACAGTGAAACTTTTGATGCCTTTCCTGTGTTTTCAAACGATGGTAAAAAACTGGCCTTTTCTTCAAATAGAAATAATGGCGGCGGCCGAGATACCAACTTATTTATTGCTGAATGGCAGGATTAACGGTTTTTTTGAAGGTAGAGCGTGTTTACTTCTCTAAACGCTCACGCTCAGCCCGTGACTTCGTTTGTTCATTAGTTTTTAAGGTCGTGTTGCCAAATTTATAACTAAATCCTAATTTTATGTAGCGATTGTCCAAATTTGTAAAACGAGCATTATCTTGATTCCCGTTTTTGTAACTCACATTAAAATCTTGTGTATTAAATAAATCTGCAATGGCTAAAGATAACGTTGCTCGGTCGTTAAACAACTGTTTTTTTATTGAAACATTGGTTAACAATCTAGGATCAACTATTTGCAATTCTTGGGTGTTTTTCCCAATATGGATAATGGTCATGTTTAAAGACAAACTCTTATTTTTTAAAAAGGAGAAGTCGTTACTACAAATGAAGTAATTGCTCCATATTCTTTGTCTTGAAATGACATTATTTATTAATGATTCTTCCTTTATTTTCCTAAGTGAGTTACCTACATATAGAAACCATCTATCACTTAAACTTTTATAAAACTCAACATCCAAACCAAAATCTATTCTTTTATCAAGATTAGTCGAGGTAAATGTTAAAATAGAATTGTCATTATTTTGAATGGGTATTTCTGAAATTGTATTAACAGTATCTACATAAAACACTTCAATTGTTAAAAAATCATATAAACTTGAACCTAATAAATATTTACTGGTAAAAGAAGGCAGCAAGGTTGGGTTACCTGTAACTATCGTGTTATCATTTAAAAAAAACTTAAACGGATTCAATGATTGATAATTTGGTCTTGAAATACTGCGTTTGTAATTCGTATAAATAGTAGCCTTTTCAGTAACTTCCAAGCTAAGATTTACTGTTGGAAACAGTTTAAAATAATCTTGATTATTTCTTTCGTTATCGGCAATCGAAAGCCCTTTTATTTGTGTGTTTTCAGCTCTTAAACCCCCTGAAAAACTCCATTTTTGCCAGCTTTTATTATAACTTAAATAAGCAGCAAAAACAGACTCTTCATAATCATAACCATTTGAATTCGCAGTATTGAGTGTAGACTCGCCTGTGCTTTGGTCAATGTCAAATTGTACAATGTCACTTACTGTTTCAATGTTCGATGATTTAAGCCCTGAAGTAAACTCAGCACTGTCACTTAAAGGTAAAACATAATCTACTTGTGTGGTGAAAATTTGAGTGTCTTGGTTGCTCAAGGTATTAAATGCGGTGCTAAAATCATAGGTGTTATCTGGAAGAAAATAATTGCTATTAACCCGTTGATTTCTTCTATAATCATAATCGGTTACATGTGCATTAAACGTTAGCTTTGCTTTCTTTTTGAAGAGATGCACAAAATCTAAATCGAAACCTAAATTATATTTATCATCCTCAGAATGATTAAAAACATTAAAACTATAAAGTCTTGTGTTTTCTGCATCTGAAATAATCGTTTTTCCATTGATAAAATAATCGAAAAACGGAAGTAATAATGCATTGGTTGCAAAACTTAAGGTGTTTTTATCATCAAGAAAATAATCAAAATTTAAATTAACGTTATGCGTTTTTGAGTAGGTATTTCGATTAGTATTGGTTAGCCATTTTTCATCAATACTACCAGCATCAAAATAGTTAATACGTTCATCACTATCTCTGTTGATTTTATTTTGCGAGTAACTATAGTTTAAATTAACATTGATTTTGTTTGTTTTATAAAACTGATTGAGTCCTGCATTATATCTCGGGAAGACGCCTTGTGTGTAATTAGAAAAAATAGTGCCGCGATACCCTGTAATTAAGTTTCTAGTCATCACGATGTTTAAGACAGCGCCACTTTCTGCATCATATTTTGCTGGCGGATTAGTAATCACCTCTACTTTTTTAATGGTATTTGCTGGTGAGTTCTCCAGCAGTTGGGTAATCTCACTTGCCGAGAGATTCACTTTCCGATCATTAATATAAACCGTTGGTGTACTATTTTTAACCGTTATGGCATTATCTAAAATTAAAACACCTGGTGCACTCCGTAAAACTTCTAGCAAGTTACCTTCGCTTAATGCGGTATTTTCAACATTAAAAATTAACCTATCGGATTCTTTTATTAGCGTTGGTTTTGTTGAAGTGATGTTCACTTCCTTTAAAGCTTCAGCACCTTCCTTAAGTATAATGGTGCCAAAATTCTTGTTGGCAGAAAGCTTAAAATTCTCTAAAACTTCGTTGTAACCAACAAAAGTGATTTTTAAGGTATAGGTATTTGCGGAGAGGTTTTTCAACAAAAAAGCGCCTGATTCATTAGAGCTAATACCCGTTATAATCGTTTCGTTTTCTGCTAAAAGTAAAACAGAAGCGAAAGCTATAGGGGCATTGTTTTCATCAACCAAAGTCCCTGAAACAGTAAATTCTTGTGCAAGAATTTCCGAAGCAAAAAGAAAAATAAATATGTATAGTATGTATCGCAATAAAGGGATTAATTTAACAGCAAGATACCAATTGTTTTTTACTTTTTGGTAAGGTTAAAACCGTAATTTTAAAGCCCGTTCTATTCCCAATAAAAAAGGAAAAATCGCCAATAAATGCATTATATTTGCACACTCTTTATTTTTAATTTCTAGAGAAAGATACGATTATGAAGCACATTAGAAATTTTTGCATTATTGCACATATTGATCACGGTAAAAGCACACTGGCCGATCGTTTACTCGATGCTACTGGTTCTGTGACGGCTCGTGAGCAGCAAAATCAGTTATTAGATAGTATGGATTTAGAGCGTGAGCGTGGTATTACCATTAAGTCGCACGCCATACAAATGGATTATACTTATGAAGGTGAAAAGTACACTTTAAACTTAATAGACACCCCTGGACACGTAGATTTCTCTTACGAGGTTTCACGTTCTATTGCTGCTTGTGAAGGCGCCTTATTAATTGTTGATGCCGCGCAAAGTATTCAAGCACAAACGATTTCAAATTTATATTTAGCACTGGAAAATGATTTAGAAATTATTCCCGTTTTAAATAAAGTCGATCTACCAAGTGCAAACCCTGAAGAAGTTACAGACGATATTGTCGAGCTTTTAGGCTGCGACCCAAGTGAGGTCATTCATGCTAGTGGAAAAACAGGTTTTGGTGTAGAAAATATTCTAAAAGCTATTATAGAACGTATTCCAGCGCCTAAGGGCGATCCAGATGCACCACTTCAAGCGTTAATTTTTGACTCGGTTTACAATACGTTTAGAGGTATTGAAACCTATTTTAGAGTTTTTAACGGTGAAATTAAAAAAGGACAAAAAATTAAATTTGTCGCTACAGAAAAAGAATACTACGCAGATGAAGTTGGTACCTTAAAGCTAACACAAGTTGCAAAACAGAGTGTAAAAACGGGAGATGTTGGGTATTTAATCACTGGTATTAAAACCGCTAAAGAGGTTAAAGTTGGAGATACCATTACCGATTTTGCAAACCCAACAACTAATATCGTACAAGGTTTTGAAGATGTAAAACCTATGGTTTTTGCGGGTATATACCCCGTAGACACAGAAGATTATGAGGAGCTTAGAAATTCGATGGAGAAGCTGCAATTAAACGATGCCTCCTTAGTCTTTCAGCCTGAAAGCTCTGCGGCTTTGGGCTTTGGCTTTCGTTGTGGCTTCTTAGGCATGCTGCATATGGAAATTATTCAAGAGCGTTTAGAGCGTGAGTTTGATATGACGGTAATAACAACAGTTCCCAACGTGTCCTATTTCGCGTATACTAATAAAGCACCAGAAGTACCCTTTGTGGTTAATAACCCGAGTGATTTGCCAGAACCGACAACCATTAATCGTGTTGAAGAACCCTTTATTAAGGCAACCATTATTACTAAAGCCGACTTTGTTGGTAACGTAATGTCTTTATGTATTGAAAAACGTGGGATGATTACCAATCAAACCTATTTAACATCTGAACGTGTTGAGCTTACTTTCGATATGCCTCTAGCTGAAATTGTTTTCGATTTTTACGACCGTTTAAAAACGGTTTCTAAAGGGTATGCCTCTTTCGATTATTCGCCAATTGGTATGCGTACCTCAAAATTAGTGCGTTTAGATATCTTATTAAATGCACAACCTGTTGATGCCCTTTCGGCATTAATTCATGCAGATAATGCACAGCACATTGGTAAAAAAATGTGCGAAAAATTAAAAGAATTAATCCCTCGTCAGCAGTTCGATATTCCTATTCAAGCGGCTGTTGGCGCTAAAATTATTTCTCGTGAAACAATTAAAGCCTTACGTAAAGATGTAACCGCAAAATGTTACGGTGGCGATATTTCGCGTAAACGTAAACTTTTGGAAAAGCAGAAAAAAGGTAAAAAACGTATGCGTCAAGTAGGTAATGTAGAAATCCCTCAGCAAGCGTTTATGGCTGTTTTAAAGTTGAATGATTAACCTGAAAAGAGTTCTCAATATTTAGGAAATTTCCAACATTAGATTAGGCCAAAAAAATTGAAACTTGGCTTAAAAAAATGCTATTGAAACGATTCTTTCCGATAAGGTTCCTGCAGTAGATACCCCCTTTTCGGGGAACACGGTGTTGCATGAGTTTGAAAATTGCTACGAAAACGTTTTCATTCATAAAAAGCCCACAATATTTAACAAACATTCTTTTTTTTAAGTTTATATCATTAGCTTTATAGGACGCTTTTAAACTTTCTTAATGACCATTATTCATCTTAGTGCAGAATGTTATCCAGTTGCCAAAGTTGGTGGCTTAGCAGATGTTGTTGGTGCACTACCCAAATATCAAAATGACTTAGGCAACACGGCCTCTGTTATTATGCCTTTTTACAATAATAAATTTACCCAATCTCATACCTTTTCCTCCGTTTTTAATGCTGAACTAAATTTAGCTGGAAAAAAAATACCTTTTGAAGTTTTAACTTTGGTTGAAAACACTTTAGGTTTCGCTATTTTTTTTATACACATAGAACCACTACTTTATAAAGACTATGTATACTCCAATACAGATACTGAACGGTTTTTAGCCTTTCAAATTGCGGCTTTAGATTGGCTGAAATCCCAAGATAATAAGCCAGATATTATACATTGTCACGATCACCATACGGGTTTAATCCCGTTTATGCTTCAGGAATCTTTTGAGTATAAGTCACTAAATAACATCCCTGTGGTTTTTACCATTCATAATGCACAATATCAAGGGTGGTTTTCTCATGATTTGGTACACTTAATTCCAAAATTTAATTTCGATCATGTGGGTTTAATCGACTGGAATCACCAAATTAACCCCTTAGCGGCAGCAATAAAATGCGCTTGGCAGGTGACCACCGTTTCTCCAAGTTACATGGAAGAGTTAAAAGAAAAAGCCAACGGTTTAGAATGGCTTTTAGCACATGAACATGAAAAATGTGTTGGTATTTTAAATGGCATTGATACTGCTGTATGGAACCCAGAAACGGATGAATTTATTATTAAAAATTATAACAGCACGTCGGTTAGCGCTGGAAAAAAAGCGAATAAAAAATGGCTATGTGATACATTCGATTTAGATGATAAAAAACCGCTATTTGTCTTTATAGGTAGACTAGTTGGTGAAAAAGGCGCCGATTTATTTCCTGAGATTTTTAGTGAGGTCCTAAAAAATAACGCGATTTCAATTTTACTATTAGGTTCTGGAGAAACAGAAACAGAACAGGCACTAAAAGACTTATCTGCAGACTATAAAAATTACAACCATTTTATTGGTTACGACGAGAAACTCTCACATATCCTTTACGCTGGAGCCGATTTTTTAATCATGCCATCGCGTGTAGAGCCTTGTGGCCTCAATCAATTGTATGCTTTACGCTATGGCACAGTTGCCATTGTAAACAATATTGGAGGTTTAAAAGATACCATTACAGATCTCTCTAATGATGGTTTTGGAATTATTATCCCTTCAGCTACAATAGAAGCTACGGTTACAGGTATTTTAAGAGCAAAAACATTTTACACAAAAAAAGAAGCCTTTAAAACAACACAAAAACACATCATGGCTATTAATCACTCTTGGCTACAATCGGCTAAAACATATCAGGAACTTTATAAAAACATCAGCTAGAATGATAAACAACAAGGTCATTTCAATTATTTTAGGAGGCGGACAAGGTTCGCGTTTGTATCCGCTAACCGAAGCACGCTCAAAACCAGCTGTCCCCATTGCTGGAAAATACCGTTTGGTAGATATCCCAATTTCCAACTGTATAAATTCAGACATTAAACGCATGTTTGTGTTAACGCAATTCAATTCGGCATCCTTAAACAGACACATTTCAAACACCTACCATTTTAGTTTTTTTAGCTCTGGCTTTGTAGATGTTTTAGCCGCAGAGCAAACACCAGAAAACAAAACCTGGTTTCAAGGTACCGCTGATGCTGTGAGACAGAGCATGCACCATTTTAAAAGGCATGATTATGAATATGCGCTCATTCTATCGGGTGATCAATTGTACAACATGGATTTTAATGATATGCTCGATAAGCATATAGCGAGCAACGCCGCTATTTCTATAGCGACTTTACCAGTAAAAGAAAAAGAGGCGACCTCCTTTGGTATTTTAAAAACCAATACTGAAAACGTGATTACGTCTTTTATTGAAAAGCCTGCCAAAGCCCTTTTGCCAGATTGGACCTCTGAGGTTAGTCATGAAATGAAAGCCCAAGACCGTAATCATTTAGCTTCGATGGGTATTTATATTTTCAATAAAACCCTTTTAGAAGAGCTTATGGCCAATCCGAATACTATCGATTTTGGAAAAGAAATCATTCCGCAATCCATACATAAACACAAAGTATTAAGTTATCAATTTGAGGGCTATTGGACCGATATTGGAAATATAGATTCATTCTTTGAGGCTAATATTGGTTTAACAGATGACATCCCAAAATTTGACCTTTACGATATAAAAAATCGTATTTATACAAGAGCCAGGATATTGCCCACTTCAAAAATATCTGGAACCAAGTTAACTAAAACGGTCATTGCTGAAGGGTGTATTATAAGCGCAGAAAGCATAGAACGCTCCGTTATAGGTATCCGCTCCAGAATTGGAGACGACAGTATTATTAGCCATGTCTATACTATGGGAAGCGACCATTACCAGAGTCTTGAAGATCTGTCTGATGACACTAAAGTGCTAATAGGTATTGGAAAACGCTGTAAAATTAGCCATGCTATTTTAGACAAAAATTGCAGTATTGGTAACGATGTTGAAATTAAAGGCGGTAAACACCTTGAAGATACTGAAACCGATAATTATTTAATAAAAGACGGTATTGTAGTGATCAAAAAAGGCGCCATAATCCCTGCTGGGTTTAAAATAGTTTAATGAACAAAACGAAAGTATATAGTCTTTTTACAGCGTTGGATATTACGCTTTTCAAATCTGGAAAGCATTATAATTTATACGAAAAATTTGGAGCACATCTTGTAACGCACGACGCTGAAGAAGGTGTTTATTTTGCTGTTTGGGCACCTTCTGCAAAAACGGTTTCTGTTATTGGTGATTTTAATTTGTGGGATGACGCGCAGCATGTTTTAAATGTGCGCTGGGATGCCTCAGGCATCTGGGAAGGCTTTATTCCTGAGGCCAAAAAAGGCATGCGCTATAAGTACAAAATTGTATCAAATAACGCTGGTGTTGTAACCGAAAAAATAGATCCGTATGCACTGTATTTTGAAAAATCACCAAATACAGCCGCGATAATCTGGGACATTTCAGACTATCAATGGAAAGACAAACAGTGGCTTGGCTACCGGAAAGATAAAAACGCCCTTGACAAGCCATATTCTGTCTATGAAATTCATTTAGATTCTTGGCGTAAAAATGAGGATGGAAAAAGCCTCACTTATAATACGTTTGCCAAACAATTAGTAGACTATGTAAAAGAAATGAATTTTACGCATGTAGAATTTATGCCTATTATGGAATATCCTTACAATCCCTCTTGGGGATACCAATTGGTAGGCTACTTTGCACCAACGTCTCGCTTTGGAAATCCACAAGAGTTTATGCAACTTATCGATGCTTTTCATCAAAATGATATTGGTGTGATTTTAGATTGGGTGCCTTCTCATTTTCCATCTGATGCGCACGGTTTAGGCTTTTTTGATGGCACCCATTTATATGAACATCCAGATACAAAAAAAGGCTATCACCCCGATTGGAAAAGCCTTATTTTTAATTATGAACGTAATGAAGTCCGTTCCTTTTTAATAAGTAACGCACTGTTTTGGCTAGAATATTATCATATTGATGGTTTACGCGTAGACGCTGTAGCTTCTATGATTTATTTAGATTATTCAAGAGAACATGGCGAATGGGATCCCAATGAATTTGGGGGGAACGAAAATTTGGCTGCTGTTTCCTTTTTAAAAGAATTTAACGAAGCTGTTTATAGTCGTTATGACGACGTTCAAACCATTGCGGAAGAATCTACAGCATTTCCTGCAGTGACAAAACCAGTAAGTGCAGGCGGTTTAGGTTTTGGCATGAAATGGATGATGGGCTGGATGCATGATACACTCCACTATTTTGCTCGAGATCCCATTTACAGACAACACCATCAAAATGAAATTACGTTTAGCTTAGCCTATGCATTTACTGAAAATTTTATGCTCCCTTTGTCGCATGACGAAGTGGTTTATGGTAAGCATTCAATCTTAGGAAGACTGCCCGGAGATGAGTGGCAACGTTTTGCAAACTTAAGATTGCTTTACACCTATATGTTTACACATCCTGGTACAAAATTGCTCTTTATGGGTAATGAATTTGGGCAGTATGAGGAATGGAATTTTCAAAAGAGTTTAGACTGGAATTTATTGGAGTATTTACCACATATTGGGATAAAAAACCATGTGAAAGCGCTCAATGCTTTTTATAAAAGCAACCCAGCACTTTATGAAAAAGGATTTAGTGTAGACGGTTTTGAATGGATAAACCACGACGATGCTCAAAACAGTGTGATTTCATATATTAGAAAAGGGCATGACCCAGAAAACGATATCATTGTGGTCTGTAATTTCACACCAAATACCTATAAAAAATATAAAATAGGCGTATTAAAAAAAGGAAGTCTTATCGAGGTTTTTAATAGTGATGCTGAAGGGTTTGGTGGGAGCAATACCTTAAATACGAAACCCATTAAAACAACAAAATTAAGCTGGAATAACCTGCCGTTTTCTGCCGAAATTATGGTTCCGCCACTTGCAGCAACCCTATTCAAGTATGAATAATATAAATTTTTATCTCATCAAAATTCATTTTTACATAATAAATCGCACCTATTTTTAAAGAATTAAAACCTGTTATACTCTTGTAAATCATTAGGTTTACAATTAAAACTTTCGAAAATGATTACAAATACAGAGCTTGAAAAAAAAGGCAATCAGTTTCCTTCAAAAGTAATTTCTTATTCAAAAAATATTGATGTACTCCACTTTAAAACAGAAAACAATGTAGCACTTCAAATTACGGTAATTCGCGATAGTGTTTTACGTTTTAGATATTCAACAGATTTAAGTTTTGAAAAAGATTTTTCTTATGCCATAACGCGCTATGGAGGTCGGGGGTACAATCATCTGGAAATTACTGAAGACGAAAAACAGTATACCGTCACCACTCAGAAATTAATTTGTAAAGTGAATAAGTCTGATTTAAAAATTACACTTTACGATGCTAAAGATAACAGTTTAATTAATCAAGACGAGTTAGGTTTTCACTGGGAAGAAAGTTATGAATTTGGAGGTGCCGTCGTAAAAATGAGTAAAACTGCTCAAGATGGTGAGAGTTATTATGGATTAGGTGATAAGCCTGAGCACTTAAACTTAAAAGGAAAGCGCTTTCAAAATTGGGTAACCGATTCTTATGCTTATGGTAAGCAAACAGACCCTATTTATAAGGCCATCCCTTTCTTTACAGGGTTACATCATGGCAAATCTTATGGTGTTTTCTTTGATAATACCTTTCATTCCTATTTTGATTTTGCACACGAACGTAAAAATGTAACCAGTTTTTGGGCGCAAGGTGGCGAAATGAATTACTACTTTATTTATGGTCCAGAAATGACAGATGTTGTTGAAAGCTATACCGATTTAACAGGAAAACCGCATCAATTACCAGCGCTTTGGGCCTTGGGCTACCACCAGTGTAAATGGAGTTATTATCCAGAATCTAAAGTAAAAGAGGTTGCTAATAAATTTAGAGAACTAAAAATCCCTTGTGATGCTATTTATTTAGATATCGACTATATGGACGGTTTTAGGTGCTTTACTTGGAATAAAGAGTATTTTCCAGATCCAAAACGTATGGTTCAGGAGTTGTTAGCGGATGGTTTTAAAACCATAGTCATTATTGATCCAGGGATTAAAATTGATTTAAATTACAGTGTCTTTAAAGAAGGTTTAGACAATGACTATTTCTGTAAGCGTGCTGATGGTCCATATATGAAGGGCAAAGTGTGGCCTGGAGACTGTTATTTTCCTGATTTTACAAAACCAGAAGTACGGGATTGGTGGTCTGGATTGTTCAAAGAATTAATTGAAGATATTGGTGTAAAAGGGGTATGGAATGATATGAATGAACCTGCGGTCATGGAAGTCCCTAATAAAACATTTCCAAACGACGTAAGGCACGATTACGATGGCAACCCATGTAGCCATAGAAAAGCACATAACATTTATGGGATGCAAATGGTTCGTGCTACCTATCATGGCTTAAAAAAATACTCGTATCCAAAACGTCCCTTTGCCATAACGCGTGCCGCTTATTCTGGTACACAACGTTATACTTCTTCTTGGACTGGTGACAATATAGCCACCTGGGAGCACTTATGGATTGCAAATGTGCAAGCACAGCGTATGGCCTTGTCCGGCTTTTCGTTTATTGGAAGTGATATTGGCGGTTTTGCAGAGCAACCCAATGGGGAGCTTTACGCGCGCTGGATTCAACTAGGTGTGTTTCATCCTTTTTGTCGTACACACTCTTCGGGAGATCATGGCGAACAAGAACCTTGGATGTTTGGTGATGAGATTACAAACGTGGTAAGAAAATTTATAGAATTGCGTTACCAATTATTACCCTATTTATACACCTCGTTCTGGCATTATTTGAATCAAGGCACGCCCATGCTAAAATCACTGGTGCTTTACGATCAGCATGACATACAAACCCACTATAGAACAGACGAGTTTATCTTTGGTAAACAAATACTTGTGTGCCCTATTTTGGAATCAAATTCTCTAGGTAGACGACTCTATGTCCCAAAGGGAATTTGGTACGATTACTGGAAAAATGAATCTTTTGAAGGCGGAAAAGAAGTTTGGGTGGATGCAAGATTAGACAGCATGCCTATTTTTGTAAAAGCTGGTGCTATCATTCCTAAGTACCCTATTCAACAGTATGTTGGCGAGCTTGAGGTAGACCAGGTGACTTTAGATGTTTATTATAAAAAGGGGAAAGAAAATTCAGACTTGTATGATGATGCCCACGATGGTTACGATTATACAAAAGGACGCTATAGCTTACGTACTTTTAAATTAACAGGAAAATCTAAGGAGTTAATTATTCAGCAACATAAATCTGGATCCTATGTTTCGCCTTATAAAACCTTTAAATTAAATTTAATTGGATTGCCTTTTGAAATTAAAAAGATTGAAATTGACAACGTTGAGGTGCTCTACAAAGACATTAAGTTCACAAAAGATAATGCAATGATTATTGATAAACGTTTTACTGAACTACATATTATGTAATTAAAAAATTGGTTGAAACCGTTTGATTAACATTAAACGGTTTCAACTTTTTCTACATCTAATGGCTTACCCAAATAAACTAAGTGATACCCTTCTTTAATATCTTCAACCTGAGTATTGTAAGAAGAAATAATTAAAATCTCTCCTTCTGTATTTTTTAAAAATAAAGGTATAATATCCTTATCGGCATTTGTTGTTTTTATCAAATCATCATAGTGCGATTTATCTTTAAGTTCGATTTCCTGAATGCTTGGGTATTTTCGTGTCACATTCATTAAGGTTGTAAAATCATCGGTATGGGAAAACAGCCCTTCTTTCGGGTTGTTTTGTTCATCACGCATTTCATCTACACTAACCAATCTAAAGGAGCCATTTTCTCCAAATTGCTTACCAAATTTATTAATCGCATATTTATTAATATCGTTACTTCCTGTTAAAGCCATTAAATAACCAACATCATTTAATTCAATATTATCCATCAAAGTATCAGAATAAATATTCGTGGTAAGCGCTTCAAGACCTAGCTCTTTCGCTTTGGCGATATTACTTGGGTTACTATCAATTAAGACAACGTGTCTTCCGTTAGTTTCTAAATAATGTCCAATTAATCGCGAAACTTTAGAAGCACCTACAATTAGGATGCCATTAGATTTGGTTAAAAACACACCAACTAATTTAGCGAATAATCGTGCTGTAGTTGCATTTAGTAAAACTGTTCCCAGCACAATCATAAAGACCAAAGGGGTGATATACTCTGCGCCCGGCACACCTTCTCTTGCTAATTTTAACCCAAAAAGAGAAGCAATACCCGCTGCAACAATACCTCTTGGTCCCACCCAACTTATAAAGAGTTTTTCGTTGAGTTTTAAAGCGGAGCCATGCGTGCTTAAAAAGACACCCAAAGGCCTTATTAAAAAAACAATAACGGCAAATAAAACGACTGTTTTCCAATTGTAAATAAGATACAGCTCTTCCATATTAATATTGGCCGCCAACAATATAAAAAGAATAGAAATAAGGAGTACGCTTAATGATTCCTTAAAGTAAAGTAGGTCTTTTAAATATGGCGATTTCGAATTACCCAAAACCATACCCATTACAACAACAGCCAGTAATCCAGATTCATGTGCAAATGCGTCTGATAAAACAAAAACACCTAAAACAGATGCTAAAGTAAAGACATTCATTAAATAATGTGGTACTAATTTTCTGTTCAATATTATATTTAGTGCATGCGCAAAAGTAAAGCCAAAAGTAGCGCCAAATAATATGATTTTACTAAATTCAATCAAAGCTGTTTTCGTAAACTCTCCACCAGCATCGACACTTATAAACTCAAAAACTAAGACCGCAACTAATGCGCCGATGGGATCAATTAGAATCCCTTCCCATTTTAATACAGCAGACACATTTTTTGTTAATGGAATATTTCTTAAAATAGGCGTAATAACGGTTGGTCCTGTAACAATAATTAATGCTGAGAATAAAAATGAAATCTTCCAACTTAAGTTAAAGGTAAAATGAGCCGTAACCGCAGCTGCAAAAAAAGTAATCAGTGAGCCAACAGAAATTAATTTTGTAATTACTGGACCAAGATTTTTAATTTCTCCCATTCTTAGAGTCAAACCACCCTCAAAAAGAATAATACTAATCGCTAGCGACACAAAATAAAACAAACTTTCACCGGGGAATAAACCTTCCTCCCCGTTCCAGATTGGTTCTATCCACTTAGTACCATCTTCACTTAAAAATTCAGCAGCAATCGGGCCAACTAATAGTCCAATTAAAATTAACGGTAAAATGGCAGGGATTTTAAGTTTCCAAGCGACCCACTGTGCCAAGATTCCTAAAATGATAATGCCTCCTAACTCTAACATAAGTTTGTTTTTTTCGTGAAATTAACATTTATAATGGTAATCAAAAGTAATATTAAGCAAAAATTAGGATAAGATATCTTAAAAGCGCCTGTGTTTCAGCGTTTTTTAAAACTGAAAAAAATGTTATCTTTCAATTTTTTAGAAAAACAACAAAATAGTGTCTTTAAAACCATTTAAAAGTATAGGAATAGGTGTCGCTTTTTCACCAAATTTAAAACCGAATTTATATGAAGCTGCTAGACTGTCTTTATATCTAGATGCTAAATTGGTACTTATTCATGTTGGAGCGGAATCTGAAGACAAAATAAAGACACTAAAAATTATTTTAAATACGTTTAAAAAAGATAATCTTGACTATGAAGTTGTTTTCAAGACAGGGAATCCGGTTGATGTTATTTTAAGTGCTTCAATAGAAAAAAACATAGATCTATTAGTTATTGGTGCAGCAAAACGTGAAAAATTCCTAACCTATTATGTGGGGTCTATTGCTCGTAAAATAACAAGACAGGCAACCTGTTCATTGCTGCTATTAATCAATCCATCAGTAGACCGTATACCTTGCAAACACATTGTGGTTAACGGATTGAAAGACCCAAAAACCGAAAGAACCATAGCTACTGCTTTTTACATTGCTTCAAAACTAAAGTCTGAAAAGCTTACCATAGTTGAAGAAATTAATCAAAACGAAATCGCAGTAAAAGTTGAAGATGATAAATCTTTACGAAAAGCAACCATTTTAAAAGAACGTTTACGTAATCGTGAGCGTTCCAGAATCAATCATATTATAGAAGATATTCCAAAGGAATATACCGAAAATATAGCAATTAAATCGCAACCTATTTTTGGAACACAAGGCTATTCTATTGGTCATTACGCACAAATTAAGCGCGCCGATTTATTAATAATGAATGCCCCAACAAAAATGACCTTTTGGGACCGATTATTTCCACATGATATAGAGCATATCTTAACCGAGCTACCAACCGATGTTTTAATTATTCAATGAGTCCAAAAAAGAATAACATAAAAGCATTTTTTACAATGCTGCCTAGAAATATTTTTTCTGGTTTCGTTGTAAGTCTTATCGCTCTACCCCTAGGTTTAGGCTTAGCAATGGCTAGTGATGCGCCTCCAATTTCTGGAGTAATCGCAGCCGTAGTTGGAGGTGTGGTAGTCTCTATTTTAGGTGGAAGTCACGTTACTATCTCTGGACCAGGAAACGGATTGGTTGGTGTACTTTTAGTAGCCATCGCCACTTTAGGCTTAGAAAGTGCTTTCGCCGCCATCATTTGTTCTGGAATACTGCTTTTAATATTAGGCTTTTTACGTTTAGGAACCTTAGCCAATTTCTTTCCGTCAAGTGCCATACAAGGGATGTTAGCCGCCATTGGTCTTATCATTTTAGGGAAACAATTTCACATCATGTTAGCGCATAGAATAAAACGTGAGAATACCATAGATTATCTTTTCGAGATTCCCTTTACTATAAACGACGCCATCCATTACAACAAAACAGCACTAATTTATGCCGCATTAGCTGGTGTTATCAGTTTTCTAATTATGAGTTTTTACTCTAAAATTAGAAACAAGTATTTGCAGTTAATTCCTGCGCCAATGTGGATTGTTTTACTCTCTATTGGTTTTAGTTATTATTTTCAGTTTATAGTGCATGAAAACAACCCTATTGACAGAGCATATATGATTTCTGGAATCCCTGAATTTTCAGAAATTATATTACAAATACCAGCGGTAGACTTTAGTAAAGTCGGCACTTTACCCTTTTGGATAAGCGTTTTAGCGCTCACCTTGATAGCAAGTATCGAATCGCTTTTAAGTATAAAAGCCGTCGATAAATTAGATCCTGAAAAACGACGTAGTAATGTTAACAGAGATCTAAAAGCCCTTGGTTTAGCAACTGTTGGGAGTGGTTTTTTGGGGGGTTTAAACGTAGTAACGGTTATTGCCCGAAGTTCTGTAAATGTTAATAACGGGGGTAGCAATCGTTCTTCTAACTTTTTTCATGCGGCATTTTTAGTGATTTTCATCGTTCTATTTAGCACGCAATTAACGCGTATTCCATTACCAGCTTTAATGGCTATTTTGGTATATACGGGTTACAAACTCGCCTCCCCAGAGAACATAAAAAAGATTTTTAAAGTAGGTAGGGAACAACTCATTATCTTTTTTGTTACCCTTATTGTTACCCTTAAAATTGGTTTAATATCTGGTATTACATCGGGTGTTTTAGTCACTTTTATCATTCATGTTTTTATCAATAAAAGTGTTGCGCTTTTTGCTAGAAACCTATTAAAGCCAAATGTTTTAATGTTTCAGGAAGACGGCAATTATTATGTAAGTGTTAAACACTTTTGTAGTTTTTTAAACTTTTTTAAACTAAAAGAAAAATTAGATGCTGTTCCTGAAACGGAAGATCTTATTGTTGATTTTTCACTCTGTCCGTTTGTAGATCACACCGTTATGGAAAACCTGAATAATTATCAAGAATTATTTAGTAAACGCGGCGGTCATTTTGAAGTGTTAGGTCTCGATTTGCACGACACAGACTCTAAACACCCTTTTGCACTTAGGCGTTTATTACCGGTGCCAAATGTGATTAAAAAGAGCTTAACACGAAGACAAACCACTATTGAAGAGTTTGCAGAAGATTATGCTATAAATTACGACGCTATAAAAAAGAGAGAGACCCGTTTTCTGGATGATTTTTTATTTTTCAGAACTAAGAAAATAAATTATATCTACAATCAACTCACCAGTGAAAATGGAGCGCTAAACACCTTTGATATTGAGTTTTCTGAAGGCGAATTTATAGCCAAAGAAGAAATTCGCTCGACCATGCTTCATATTAAACTTAATAAAGATATTCCTGAGTTTACATTAGATCGTGAAGGCTTTTTAGAAAAAGTCTATGCTTTTGCCGGCTTTAAAGATATTCCTATTGAAAATCATAGCGATTTCTCAAGACGCTTCTATTTGTTAGGTGAAGACACTCAGGCGATTCAAACTTTTTTTACAGATGAAATCACCCACTTCTTTGAAAGCAATCCTTACTATCATGTAGAATCTAATGGGAACGATTTACTTATTTTTGGTCGCGAACGATTAGCTAGTATTAAAGAAATAAAAGCGCTTTATGATTTTGGGAAACGTTTAAAAGCTATTGTTTCTTAAGAAAAACATAATATTCATTAACTTTTCTTTCCTTTTTCATAATTTGCAAGAATGAATTTATATCCAATTAACGCAGGTAATTTTAAACTTGATGGTGGTGCTATGTTTGGCGTAGTCCCAAAATCGCTATGGTCACGCACAAATCCCGCAGATAGTAATAACATGATTGATATTGCGGCACGCTGCCTATTAATTGAAGAGGGTAATCGGTTAATTTTAATCGATACAGGAATGGGAGATAAGCAAAGCGATAAGTTTTATGGATATTACCACCTTTGGGGAGACGATACTATAGATAAATCCTTAGCAAAATACGGGTTTAACCGTGATGATATTACCGATGTTTTTATGACGCATTTACATTTTGATCATTGTGGCGGGAGCATTCAATATAACAAAGACAAAACGCTTTTAGAACCTGCTTTTAAAAACGCAGCCTTTTGGAGCAATGAGAAACACTGGGAATGGGCAACACAGCCTAACCGAAGAGAAGCAGCGTCTTTTTTAAAAGAAAATATTTTACCAATGGAAGAGAGCGGGCATTTAAAATTTACTGCGCTTCCTGAACAAGACCTTTTAAAAAATTCGGCATTAGGATTTGATATTTTTTTCGCTAATGGTCATACTGATAAACAAATGATACCTATGATTCGTTATCAGGACAAAACCATTTGTTTTATGGCCGATCTGTTACCAACGGTTGGACATTTACCAATCCCGTTTGTTATGGGCTATGATACGAGACCATTGTTGACTTTAGATGAAAAAGAAAAATTTCTCAATTTAGCTGCGGATAATAATTATTACTTATTTTTGGAACACGATGCACACAACGAACTCATTACGTTGCAACATACAGATAAGGGTGTGCGTTTAAACGAGTCTCACACTTGCAAAGACCTATTTAATTTATAAAACAACTAAACACTTAAACAATGAAATTCATTAATAGAACACTTTTACTCTCCCTATTTTCAGCAGCTATTTTATCAAGTTGTGGTGGTGGGGCTCCAATATTATCAACACCAATTGAAAATATTGACACAACACCTATCAAAGAACAAGCCTTAACCACTGCCGAAAAACAAAACTGGGGACACTTAGATTTGGTAAAAGATACGGTTCCTGGCATGAGTGTTGACAAGGCTTACAACGAAATTATAAAAGGTAAGAAGGGACAAACAATTATTGTTGCTGTTATCGATTCTGGAATTGATATTACTCATGAAGATCTGGATGGCGTACTTTGGACCAATAAAAAAGAAATCGCTGGTAATGGAAAAGATGATGACGGTAATGGTTATGTAGATGACATCCACGGTTGGAACTTTCTAGGTACTGGCTACGATGAGCAATTAGAATTTGTAAGATTAATAGCAAGTGGAGATACAAGTGCGCCAAGATACGCTGAAGCAAAAGCGAAATATGACGCCGATTACGCGCAGGCCTTAGCTGGAAAACAGCAGATGGATCAAATAAATTTAACTGTAGGTAACGCTCACAAAACATTAACAGCTCACTTTAAAAAAGAAGATTACACCGCAAAAGAAGTAGCCGCAATTACTAATCCTAACGATGAACTAAAGGCCGCTATTGATACAGCAAACAGCATGTACGAAAGAGGTGCGCCTTCTTTACCAGAAGTGCTTAAACAAGTAAAAGGTGGGGTTGAATATTATACAGATCAAGTTAACTATAATTTGAATAAAGACTTTAAAGGAAGAAAAACAGAAGATAATCCTAATGATTTTAACGATAAACCAGGGTATGGAAACGGAAACGTTTTACCGGTAAAAAAATCTGAAGCCCATGGTACGCACGTTGCTGGTATTATTGCGGCAGAACGCAATAATGGAAAAGGAGCAAATGGCGTTGCTAACAATGTTGAAATTATGAGTATTCGTGCTGTTCCAAATGGTGATGAGTATGATAAAGATGTAGCAAAAGCGATTCGCTATGCTGTTGATAATGGTGCAAAAGTAATTAATGGTAGTTTTGGAAAAAGTTTTTCTCCACATGCGGATTGGGTAAGAGATGCTATTAAGTACGCGAGTGATAAGGGTGTTATTTTTGTTCATGCTGCAGGAAATGATGGTAAAGATGTCGATAAAACACCAAATTTTCCAGATGATAATGTGAATGGTGTAGAGGTGAGTAACACTTATATTCGTGTTGGGGCTTTAGCGCCTAGCTATGGCACCAATATGGTTGCTGATTTTTCTAACTACGGAAAGAAAAACGTAGATGTTTTTGCGCCTGGTGCTCAAATATATTCTACTACACCAGAAAATGAGTATAGCACTTTTGGAGGGACATCTATGGCTTCACCTGCAGTTGCTGGTGTTGCTGCTTTAGTGTGGTCTCAATATCCTAAATTAACTGCTGCTCAGGTTAAGCAAATTATTTTAGATTCTGGTTTGGCGGTAACAACTAAGGTCGTTGTTGGTGGTGATCCTAACGATATACAAGCCTTTGGAAACTTGACAAAATCGGCTAAAATGGTAAATGCATACAATGCATTGGTTATGGCTGCGCAATTATCTAAATAATTAATAAACCGCTTAATCTATTACCCGCTTGGCTAACGATTAGGCGGTTTCTTTTTAAACTAAATTCAAATGAAAAAGATTTTTTTCTTCGGTGTTACTGTTTCACTTTTTTTATCCTCTTGTGGCTCCACCAAAAGTATTTCTAACAGTTCAACCACGTCTCAAGGTAGCCCGACAGCTGTAACAGCTGCTTCTGCTAAATCAACGTATTGGCAACAGCATGTTGACTATAAAATGGATATTGATATGGATGTGAATAACTACCAATATCAAGGCAAACAGGTATTAGTGTACACCAATAACTCTCCTGATGTTTTAGACAAAGTATTCTATCACTTATACTTTAATGCGTTTCAACCTGGTAGCGAAATGGATATTCGTTCTCAAACCATTGCTGATCCAGATGCTAGAGTTGGCAGTAGAATAGGACGTTTAAAACCAAACGAAATTGGCTACATCAATGTAACCGCTTTAAAGCAAAATGGGAAAGGTGTAAAATACGAAACCGTTGGTACTGTTTTAGAAGTACAATTAAACAAGGTTATCCAACCTGGTGAAAGTGTTACTTTCGACATGGCTTTTGATGCACAGGTACCAGCACAAATTCGTCGTTCGGGTAGAAATAACGAGGAGGGCGTTGCCCTATCAATGACACAATGGTATCCTAAATTAGCGGAGTACGATTTTGAAGGCTGGCATGCCGATCCCTATATTGGAAGAGAATTTCATGGGGTTTGGGGAGATTTTGACCTAAACTTAACAATTGACAAGGATTACGTTGTTGGCGGTACTGGGTATCTTCAAAAGGAAACTATAAGCGGCGACAAAAAAACCTTGCATATAACAGCACCTAACGTACATGATTTTACTTGGGCCGCAGATCCTGAATACATTCACGATACCATGCAAGTACCAAATGGGCCAATGCTTCATTTCTATTATAAAAAGACACTCCCTGCTGAAAACCTTCAGTTTTGGAAAGACCTACAGCCTAAAACGGTGGAAATGATGCAGTATTTCAGTGAAAATATTGGCAAATATCCTTACGAACAATACTCTGTTATTCAAGGGGGTGATGGCGGTATGGAGTATGCGATGTGTACTTTAATTACAGGAAAACGGAAGTTTGGTAGTCTTATGGGTGTAACCGCTCACGAATTAGCGCATACCTGGTTTCAGTTTTTATTAGCAACTAATGAAGGCAAGCACGAATGGATGGACGAGGGTTTTACTAGCTATATTAGTGATTATGCAATGGATTACATTACAAAAAAGAATGCCGATAATCCAGCAGAAGGTGGTTATAAAGGCTACTACTATTTAGTAAATTCTGGTAAAGAAAAACCACAAACCACACATGCCGATCGCTTTGAAACAAACATGGCTTATGGTATTGCGGCATATAACAAAGGAGAAGTCTTTTTGTCACAATTAGGGTATGTAATAGGTCAAGATAATTTAAAGAAAACCCTGAAGCAATATTTTAAGGATTGGGCATTTAAACATCCCACACCAAACGCTTTTATTCGTGTGGCAGAAAAAGTATCTGGATTAGAACTGGATTGGTACTTAATGGACTGGACGATGACTACAAACACTATAGACTACGGCGTAAAAAATATTGATGGTAATACCGTGACTTTAGAGCGTATTGGTTTAATGCCAATGCCTTTAGATATTACAGTAACCTATACAGATGGTTCAACCGAAAGTATTTATATACCGTTGCAGATGATGCGTGGTGAAAAGCCAACGACTGCGACTATTAAACCAGATTGGGCTTGGGCATACCCAAGCTATACTTTTGAAACTAAAAAGGCAGTAAAAAGTGTTGAAATTGACCCTAAAGGTTTAATGGCAGACGTGAATAAAGAAAACAATAAAATGTAACGCTTTACATTTGTTAACAGAAAAAACCTCATCGATTGATGAGGTTTTTTTATTTATATAATATCAGTAGCATACATTATTTTAGAAAAAAGAACTCAAAGGTATTAAGACTAAAAACAAATTGCAAACCGCCTACTCATTGAAAAAATAAATAATTTAATGCTTTGCTATGTGGGTTTTCAAACAACAAAACCCTGTTTTTATTATGAGATTCATACAACTGATTAAATTAGCGATAACTTTGTATATTTGCGTCTTATTTGCCGTGTAAGCCTAAGAGGTTTACTGAAAAAATTTATATCAAAGACTTATTATTGCTATTGATAAAAAAACAGAACCAATAGTGACCACTTTAGTTTAAATAATAATTGGGCCTTTTAAAAACGAATTGGTGTTACGAGAAAAACTATAGATAATATTATTAACGGGAGGCTTCAAAAAAAATGGTCTTCGAAAAAAAAATCGACTACAAAGTGTTTTCTGCTAATATTAATCGTGCTATTTATTTTTAAAACGTACTATTATATTAAGAAAAAACCTTTTAACGCTATGAAATTTTGCTGCGTTTCTCTCTAAACCAATGGTGGAAAATACAGCCGTTTACATGAATTACAAAATCAGCGACTAGAGCTTAAAGCCTCTGTAAATACCAAAAAAATAAAAATGACATTGGTTCGACTAACATGAAATTTACCTACAACAAAAACGAAAAACTTAAAAGCCAAAAAGCTATTGCGCATTTATTTCTTGAAGGCCAAAGTGTTTCGGCATACCCTTTGCGGTTAGTTTACCACATAAATGGAGATAAAACGAAGGTTGGTGTTTCTGTGAGCAAGCGTAATTTTAAAAGAGCTGTAGACCGTATAAGAATAAAACGTTTACTTCGAGAAGCCTACCGGCTCAATAAAAACCTGTTAATAGACAACAACAGTGCGCCTTACTCGTTTATGATTTTATATAATAGTAAAGAAATGCCCGATTTTGCGTTGGTTGATACTAAAATGAAAAGCATATTCCTTAAATTTAAAGACAAAACTTCCAAAAACCTGAAGTCATGAAAAATATACTCAAACGAAAAGTACTCATTCCAATAGTTGCTCTGGTTATTTTATTAACGGGTTCTGCTTTTCAAAAATACAATAACGATTTCTTCGAAATTGCGAAGCAAATAGAAATATTTACTACGCTTTTTAAAGAATTGAATATGAATTATGTAGATGAAACAAATCCTGCAGATTTAATGGATACTGCCATTAAAAACATGTTGAATGAGTTAGATCCTTACACAACATTCTATAATGAGCAAGATGTTGAAGCGGCTAGAATAAAACAAACAGGAGATTATACTGGAGTTGGTGCAAGTATTAAAACATTAAAAGACAAATTATTAGTTATTGAGCCTTATAAGGGCTATCCAGCAGACAAAGCGGGCTTAAAAGCGGGTGATGAAATCATTAATGTAGATGGCCACAGTGTTGAAGGCTACGAAGGGGATGCAGGAAACCTGCTTAAAGGCACTCCAAACTCAACTGTTGTATTAGTTTATGTAAGACAAGGTAAAACTTATAAAGCTGAAGTAAAACGTTCTGAAATTGCGATAGATGCTGTTCCTCATTTTTCTATGGTTAATGCTACTACAGGTTATATCGTTTTAAAGAAATTTAATGAAAAGGCCTCACAACAAACCGAATATGCACTTAGAGATTTAAAAGCACAAGGCGCAAAATCTATTATTTTAGACTTACGTAGTAACCCTGGTGGCCTATTGCGCGAAGCAGTGAGTATTGTGAATTTATTTGTGCCAAAAGGACAATTAGTTGTCACTACAAAGTCTAAGGTTAAAAAATACAATCGTACGTATTATACAAAAAGCGATCCTATAGACACTGAAATTCCTGTGGTGGTTTTAATAAATGGGCAAAGCGCATCAGCTAGTGAAATTGTTTCAGGAACGCTTCAGGATTTAGATCGCGCTGTAATTGTTGGCGCAAGGAGTTTTGGAAAAGGTTTAGTACAGCGCCCTAAAGAATTAACTTATGGTACGCAGTTAAAAGTAACCATTTCTCGCTACTATACACCTTCTGGTCGTTGTATTCAAGCTTTAGATTATTGGAATAAAGATGAAAAAGGAAATGCGGTTAGAGTTAAACAAAAAGATTATAACGTTTTTAAAACCAAAAAAGGAAGAAAGGTTTATGATGGCGGTGGTGTGTTTCCTGACGAAGCTTTAGACTATTCTAAAAACTCTGCTATTACCAAAGCGATTTTAAGTAATCAAAGTATCTTTGATTACGCTACTAAGTACTATTACAATCATGAAATTGATGATATTAATGAATTTAAATTATCTGATTCAGATTTCCGAAGTTTTAAAAGCTTTTTGAAATCATCTCATTTTTCTTTTGAAACAGACACTGAAATGGCTCTTTACAAAGCCTTTGAGGTTGCAAAATCTGAAAACCTAGATAATGATATTCGACGCGACTTTAATTCGTTGCTTCAGAATTTAAGTGATTCTAAATTAAAAGCGGTAGATGATAATAAATCGCAATTAATGAGCTTATTAAGCGACGAGATCATTAAGCGCTATGTTTACAGAGAGGGCTTATATGATTATTATAAAGTGCATAATGCTGAAATAAAAAAAGCGACTGAAATTTTAGAGGACCCTTCAAAATACAACAGTTATTTAAAGTAAACAAAAAGATATAAAGCAGTTAAAATTGATATATGACTTAGATTTTAACTTTATATGAAACAACTTATAGTAGCGTACCTATTCCTGGTTTCTTCCTTTGCCTTTTCGCAAAAAGAAGTCACTCACGATGTCTATTTTGGCACCGATAAGTATGTTGTGCCTTTAACTGAAGAAAACCGCTTACTCCTCTTTATTTCTTCATTAGACACCATTACCATAGAAAAAGTTTCTATCTATGGGTTTACAGACGATAGCGGAAGCAGTAAATATAATTTAGAGCTTTCACAAAATCGAGCTAATACTATTAAAGACCTGCTTTCGGGATATGGTATTGATCCAAATTTAATTACTAATGTCAATGGAAAAGGAGAAATACTACTTAAAATTTTAAACAAAGATGAAGTACATCAAATTCGTGGTCTCAACCGCAAGGTAGAAGTTATTGTCTCGCCTAAAAAACCGATTTTAAAAGCCTCAGAAGGCACTAAAACAGAAGCGGCACCTATTGAAAAAACAATAGAGGATATCAAAAACGGAACACTTGTAAAAGGAGATAAAATACGTTTAGATAAGATTTATTTTAAAACCAGTTATAGTTATGTTACTTCAGAATCTAAGAAAACTTTAGAATCACTTGCCAAGGTTTTAGTTGAAAAGAAGAAGATCTACTTCACTATTCAGGGTCATGTATGTTGTACACAAAACAGCCGTGATGCAGTAGATAAAAAAACAAAAAAAAGAAACTTATCTGTTGCTAGAGCAAAATACATTTATGATTATTTAGCTAAAAAAGGCGTCGATAAAAAACGTATGAAGTACATTGGTTTACGACGTAAATTTCCACTTGGTGGCGAAGCTAAATATGATAGGCGCGTTGAAATTTTAGTGACCTATGTCGGTAAAGCAAATTAAAACAGCCCTTTAAAATACTCAAAAAGCGATCTGAATTTGATCGCTTTTTTTTGTCTCATTTTTAAACTATCCATGAAACGCACACAAAACCAGCTGATTAGCACTCCTTTTTATCGGAAAAAGAATGCTTTTCAACAGAACTTATGCATTTAAACCAAATAAATATGAAATTGGTCTAAAATTTTTCGGAAGAAGCTAATCTAGTTCTATGTTTGGTATAACCTATAAATCTATTAAAATGAAAAGTTTAACCTACATACTCGCTGTTATCTTCACATTAAATTTTGCGTTTGCAGTAGATTACTCAAATAACGAGACGTTAAAGAGAGAGACTACTGTTGTTAGTCATGATGTTTTTTTTGATACCGATGTGGCTGAAGTGTCTAACGAGGAATTTTCAAAATTAGTAACTTTTATTAAAGCTACAGAAACAATAGATATTGAAAGAATAACTATTGTTGGGTATTGTGACGATAGAGGAAGTACTACATATAACAAAGCATTATCCAATAAAAGAGCAAAAACGATTAGAGATATTATAGCAAACTACAGAAACGGTTTAGATAAGCCAGAAGTTGTAACTGTTAATGGCAAAGGAGAAGTAGCTTTATCGACTTCAGAATCGGCATTATTTAATGAGTTAAGAAGTTTAAATAGGAGAGTAACTATTATTGTGGCTCCAAAAAAATTCATAGCTGGTTCTTTTTATGGTGAAGATTTAAGAAAAGGTGATGTTATCAACTTGAAAAACTTAAACTTTAAAAAAGGCTTACGTTACTTAACTCCAGAATCTACAGAATCATTAAAAGAATTGGCAGATTACTTGGTTAGACGTACAGATATTTTTTTCACAATCAACGGTCACGTTTGTTGTACAATCAACGGAAAAGATTCGAGAGATAGAGAAACAGGTAACGTTAACTTAAGCGTTGTAAGAGCAAAATTTGTTCGCGATTATCTTGTAAAAGCTGGTGTAGATGCAAATCGAGTAAAATATCAAGGTTTGGCAGGACAATATAACTTAGGTGAAGGTGATAGTAAGGACAGAAGAGTAGAGTTAGAAGTAAGATATATTTCTAAGTAATTTATTTTTAGTAGGGTTTATTACTTATACAGCCAGCGCATTGCGCTGGCTTTTTTTTTATGGTTTATAAAGCATCCCAACGTGTGGTATCCCATCTTCTAAATAGGCTTCTCCTATTTCTTCGAAGCCTAACGTGTTATAAAAATGTTTTAAATAACACTGTGCAGATATTTTAATTTCCGAAACCTTAAATTGTTTTTTTATAGCTTCAATAGACGCTTCCATAATAACGTAACCGTATTTATGTGCTCTTTCTTTTTTAGCCACGACTACCCTACCAATACTAGCTTCTTCAAAATAATCACCAGGTTTAAATAGTCTCGTGTAGGCAACAATTTTATCGTTTTTAAAACCAATAACATGTAATGCTTTCTCGTCCTTTCCATCCAGGTCTTGATAAACACAATCTTGCTCTACAACAAAGACTTCACTGCGTAATTTAAGTAAAGCGTAAAGTTCTTGAATGTTTAACTGTTGAAAGGTTTTAGTGGTAATTTCTAACATATGCTTGTTTTTACTTCGTTCATGTGTTTTTTCATAGAAAACAGATCAAGAACATTTTATTTAATGACTTCGCTATACAAAATTCTTACTAAGATTTTAATGCGAAGTGCTGTGTATTCAATAACATCAATCTTGCACAATCAAATCTTTAACATCATCTTTTCCATATTCTGGTTGAATATTAACATGGTTGATTTCAAATTTATCAAATAACAGAGCTTCAACTTTATGGAGAATTTTATCAAACTCAGACAAACTAATGTCATTTTCAAAATCGATATGCGCTTCAAAATGAACTTCATCTTCGTTTAATTGCCACACGTGAATGTGATGTACATTTTTTATCTCTTTAAACCCGTTAATTTCCTTTACTATTGCATCTATAGGAATATCTTCTGGTGTAAACAGCATCAATACTTTAGTCGATGCTTTTAGTAAGTCATACCCCATATAAACAAGATATAAAGCGATGGCTAAAGTAAGTGCACTATCGACCCAAAAAATGCGATAGAATTTCATTAATAATCCGCCAACTAAAACAGCAACACTAGCCATCATGTCGGTTATTAAATGCAGGTAGGCACTGCGCAGATTCATATTAGAATTGCTGTCTTTTTTAAGTAATAATACACTAAAACCGTTGCCTAAAATAGCAATTATAGACAACCAAATAACTAAATCAGTTTCAATCTCCTGCGGATTTTTAAAACGCTCAATAGCTTCCTTTATTAATAAAACAGCAACTATTATTAGGGTTGAAGCATTTATAAAGGCAGCTAATATTTCAGCCCGTTTATAACCAAAGGTTTTATTTAAAGAGGCCTTTTGTTTAGATAAATAATTAGCAACATAACTTATGATTAATGAAATAACATCACTAAAGTTATGCAAAGCATCGCTTAATAAAGCTAAACTTCCTGAAAGTAATCCACCAACAACTTGAGCAACTGTGATTACAATATTTAAAAGAATAGAAATAAAAAGATGACGTCCCTTTAAGTCGCTATGATCTTGCCTGTGATTATGAGAATGCCTGCGACCCATTTAACACGATAAAGGAATTTTATCCACGCGATCTTGGTGTCTTCCACCTTCAAATTTTGTTTCTAAAAAAATGTCCACCATAGCAATAGCTTGTTGCAATGCCGTATAACGTGCTGGAATACAAATAATATTAGCGTTATTATGTTGTCTTGTTAACTCAGTAATCTCTTTAGTCCAGCAAATACCAGCACGCACTTTTTGATGTTTGTTTGCGGTCATGGCTACACCATTTGCGCTTCCACAAATTAAAATACCAAAAGTTGCTTTACCGTTTTCAACATCTGTTGCTACGGGGTGCACAAAATCTGGATAATCTACACTATCCGTAGCATTTGTTCCATAATTATTAACCGTGTAGCCTTTTGCCTCTAAATGCTTTAAGATGGCAAATTTATAGTCTGTGCCTGCGTGATCGTTTCCTATTGAAAGAGTCATAATTAGTTTTGTTTTTTATTTCCGTTAAAACGAAAATGTAGTTGTGTGTGTATTAAAATGTAAAGTTAATAATTGCTTGCAACTATTAATAAGTAATAACAGCGAACTTATTCAAAATTTATAATTTTATAAATTCAAATTAAAACAGTGTTTAAAGCAGTTGTTAATAAGACCCTTTTTAATAATGACTACTTGTTAATATCTAATCATAGTTTTTTAAAACTTTTATTAGGTTTATCCGGTTAATTTTCCAAACCAAAATTGAATGTGAACTACCAAAAAAGTTAACCTTTTTCTTTGGGTGATTTATAAAACAAAAAAGAACAGATACCAACATAAAAAAAGAGAATAGTTATTAAAGAAAGACAGTGAACTTGAGTTATAAACAGTTGTTAATAGTGAAAGTAAACCTTATTAAAATGAGTGCTTTAACACCTGTATAACCTGTTAATAGAAAGAGACAAGTCATTTACACAACAGAACCTGTAAAAAGTTATACCGCTATTCACAACCCATCATCATCACCATTTTTTTTTAAATTTTAAAAGAAAAATAATAGTATATACTATAAATGTTTATAAGTGTTTTCGTTAAGTTAAACTTAAAGAAACAATGATTTAATATTAAAAACGTAGCTTTGTAAAAAGGTTATAGGCAACCTTCTCCATGCCTTACCCTTAAAATAATAAGATTTACCCCGATACTTCGGGATTATAAGATCGATATAGATTACAAATTCAATGACAAATAAGAAACACAGGAAACCTTCACATAATAAGATTTCTAACCTAACCAATACAATCTTAAGTATTTTAAAAAAAGAGAGAAATTCAACTTTTAACTACAAACAAATCGCTGCAAAACTAGGGGTTAACGATGCTAATAGTCGCAATCAAATTATAAAAAAACTGGCCGAGCTTAAAGCGAAGAAAGAGATTGAAGAAATAGAACGTGGCAAGTTTAAAATTATTAATAACACCGAATACCATACAGGTATCTTTGATGCTGCACAACGTGGCAACGGCTATGTTATTTGTGATGATTTTGAAGATGATATTTACATCGCTTCAAACAATGTTAATAAAGCATTAAATGGTGATGAAGTAGAATTGTATGTTTATAAACGTAGAAAACGTGGTAAATTAGAAGGTGAAATTACCAATATTATAAAACGGGCAAAGACGGATTATGTTGGAATTATTCAACTACACAAAGGTAAAAACTTTGCTTTTGTGGTGGTTGATGGCAACAAAATGAAGACTGACATTTTTGTACCAATTAATAAAACAATGGGGGCTGAAGATGGGGATAAAGTCCTAGTTACTATGGAAGAATGGCCGGAGAAAGCTGATTCTCCTAACGGAAAAGTGATTAAAGTTTTAGGAAAAGCAGGAGAACACAACACCGAAATTCACGCGATTTTGGCAGATTATGGGTTACCGTATGAGTTCACAAAAGAGGTTGAAGAGTATGCAAATAGTATTGATTTAGATATTAAAGCTGAAGAAATAGCTAAACGTCGTGACATGCGTAAAGATTTAACCTTTACTATAGATCCAAAAGATGCCAAAGATTTTGATGATGCCTTATCCTTTACCGTTTTAGATAATGGTAATTTCGAAATAGGAATTCATATTGCAGACGTTTCTCATTATTTACAAGAAGGTACTGTTTTAGATGATGAAGCATATGAGCGTGCTACTTCTGTTTATTTAGTAGATCGTGTGGTACCTATGTTACCAGAAATACTTTCAAATGGGGCTTGTTCCTTACGACCCCATGAGGAGAAATATACGTTTTCAGCAGTATTTGAATTGAATAATAAAGCTGAACTTAAAAACCAGTGGTTTGGTAGAACGGTGACCTATTCTGATGCCCGTTTTGCTTATGAAGAAGCACAGGCTATTATAGAATCTAAAACAAACCTAATTCCTGCTGAAGTTTCTTTAACAGGTAAAGCATATAAAACAGATCAAGCGATTGCTGATGCTGTATTAAAAATGGATGATCTGGCAAAAATAATGCGTGGTAAACGTATGCGAGAGGGTGCTATTTCTTTTGATAAGGTAGAAGTAAAATTTGATTTAGATCAAGAGTCAAACCCAGTGGGTGTATTCTTTAAAACGAGTAAAGATGCTAATAAACTCATTGAAGAATTTATGCTGCTAGCAAACCGAAAGGTTTCAGAGTTCGTTGGGAAACAAAAACCCGAAAAAACATTTGTTTATAGAGTGCATGATGAGCCAGATGAAAGTAAATTAATGGCGTTGCAAGGGGTTGTGGCTAAATTTGGACACAAACTAAACTTTAATAGTAAAGCAGGTATTGCCTCCTCATTAAATAAATTATTAAGTGATGTTCAAGGTAAAAAAGAACAAAATTTAGTCGATACTTTAGCTATTAGAACCATGTCTAAAGCAGAATATACCACAAACAATATTGGGCATTACGGTTTAGCTTTTGAGTATTACAGTCATTTTACTTCACCAATTCGTCGTTATCCAGATGTAATGGCACATCGTTTATTACAACGGTATTTAGATGGCGAAAAATCGGCTAATGCAGAAGTTTACGAAGAGAAATGTAAGCATTCTAGTAATATGGAATACTTAGCCACAAAAGCGGAAAGAGATTCTATTAAATACATGCAAATTCGTTTTATGCAAGATCATTTAGATGAACCATTCAGAGGGGTTATATCCGGTGTGACTGATTGGGGAATTTATGTAGAAATTATTGATAATAAATGTGAAGGTATGGTGAGAACCCGCGATATTAAAGGAGATTACTATGAGTTTGATGAAAGCCAATTTGCATTAATTGGTCGTGATACAAAAACCATGTACCAATTAGGTGATGAGATTATCGTGAAAGTAAAACAAGCCGATTTAATAAAACGTCACTTAGATTTTGAATTAATAGGTAAAGCTGAAGATTAATATGGTAACATTTATGCAACATTAGCAACCAATAGTAAATAAGAATCATGGTTTTAACAACAACAAATTCAATAGAAGGCTTTAAAATTTTAGAATATAAGGGCATCGTAACTGGCGTAAGTGTAAATGCGAAGAAGGCATCTTTTTCTTTTAAAATGGATAAGTATTACGCTTCTGTTGAAGCGACTATGAACGATGCTAAAGAAGAGGCTTTTCAGAGACTAACAGATAATGCTAAGAAACTAGATGCAAATGCAGTGGTTGGTATTAAATTAGATTTAGAAACCAATCCTAACTTGGCAATGACAATGGTTTCGGTGACTGGAACGGCTGTTCATGTCGTTCCAAATAAATAATTTATTTTAAACTGTAACACTCTAAAAAATAACGCCTCTTTATTAGGAACATAACTCTTAAAATAATGAAATATTTATTATCAGCACTTTTTTTGTGTGGGACATTGCTTAGCTTTTCTCAAAATCCTATTGATATAAAAGTTGAAGATTTTACAACGGTAAAAGTCTTCGATTTAATTCACATCAGTTTAGTTAAATCAAGTGAAAACAAAGTCATTATCACTGGTCAGGACGCAGAAGATGTAGAAGTACTCTCTAAAAACGGAACATTAAAAGTTAGAATGAAATGGGAGCGTGGCTTTGATGGGACTAAAACATTTGTCGCTGTACACTATAAAAATATTGAAGTAATTGATGGTAATGAAGGTTCTAAAATCTTTTCAAATGAACTTATTGAACAAGATAAAATAGAATTAAGAGCGCAGGAAGGTGCTATTTTAAAAATAGGATTAGATGTTAAAGAATTAATAGTAAGAGCGGTTTCTGGAGGCGTTGTAGAACCAAAAGGTAAGGCTGAAATGCAGGACATTACTTTAAATACTGGTGGTATTTTTGAAGGTCGGGATTTTGATACGAAAACAACCTATGTTAAGGTAAGAGCTGCGGGTGTAGCCGAAATAAAAGCCAGTGATTTAGTAGATGTGAAAATAACAGCTGGGGGCGATGTTTATATCTACGGGAATCCTAAAAAGGTAAACAAAAAGCAAACCTTTGGTGGTAGAATTGAAATACGTGACAATAGATAAATAAAGATTTTATAAAGCAGTAAAAAGCTTCAATATTTAATTTGAAGCTTTTTTTATATCTTATTCTTAGTGGATGCCGAATGTAGTCAATGGTAATAAAACTTTAATAACATCAATTATTTTCTTTACTTTGTAGGAAATACTTACTTTCTTATGATCGAAGATATCCAGGCAGCAATCCCACTAGGCTTTTTCTTAGCCTTTATGATTGGTCCTGTTTTCTTTGTTTTACTAGAAACCAGTGTTATAAAAGGCTTTCGTGCAGCTGTTGCTTTTGATTTAGGTGTTATTGTTGCTGATGCTTTATTTATTGCAGTGGCCTATTTCTCAAGCTTTCAACTCCTAGAAAACCTAAGTAATCAACCCGGTTTATATGTGTTTGGGGGTACTATTTTAGCTGTTTACGGACTAATAATCTATTTTAAAAGGTCAAAAAAAGATTTGGAAACTACCGTTGATATTATCGTACCTAAAACAAATTACATTAGATTATTTATTAAAGGATTCTTTTTAAACTTCATAAATATAGGGGTTCTCGTGTTTTGGTTGGGTGTTATTATCGTTGTGAGTCCAAATTTAGATAATGATACGAATCGATTTCTTACTTTTTTCGGCGCCATGCTTGGTGCTTATTTTATTACAGATTTAGTAAAAATAGTATTAGCAAAACAGTTAAAAAACAAACTTACGGGTGCTATAATTATTAAAATAAAACGGTTACTAGGTCTTATTTTAGTGGTCTGTGGTACTATTTTAATTGTTAAAGGATTTTTACCTAAAGATCAATTTAACCCTAAAGATATTATTGAAGATATTGAACATCAAAGAAACGAATAGTTTTGGAGCGGCTTAAATTTAAATAGCAGAGCCGTGGTATTAGAATGTTGCAAAAATGAGTCCTTTTTAAAGTTAAATTTATAATCAATAGCCACTATTTATAACCATGATATAACCTTATATGGTAGTCTATCCAGTTAATTTCAAAAACGAATATGTTATTTGACTTTGTTTTTAAGTAACTTTTTGATGACTTGTTAATGTCCTTAAATTTTTGGAAAATTGTTTTAGTTGCTGCGGTGGTTTTCTTATAACATTAGAAATAAAAAAACTCCAATTTACGTTAAAGGTTTCTTTAGGTGTCGAACCACCCTAAATATCGTGATAACCGCTGTAGTTGGTGTATAAGCTTTAAATTATTTTTTTTAAAAATAAACATAAAAAAAGAGCTACAGAATTGTAACTCTTTTCGCGAAGTGTCGAATTTTATATTTCGAACCGTTGTAGTTGAAAATATTTACCCTTAAATTTTTATAAAAATTAATAACAAAAAAACCTCCAAGAAAATCTTAGAGGTTTGTTGAGGTGTCGAGCGGATTCGAACCGCTGTAGTTGGTGTTGCAGACCAAAGCCTAGCCACTCGGCCACGACACCCTTTAGTTCCTACAAAAGTAGGAATCTCATTAATTAGAACGAGAAGACAAATATAAAAACTTTTCCCTTTTTACACTATTTACTGCCTACTTTTCTTTTTTCCGTTATTTCTATCGTAACCATTTCAACATCACCACCTATAGGAGGATTGATTTTACTTACAGCAATAGTCGCAATAGTAACTAGGGTATCTTCGGCAAAAATTCTATCTAAAATACGCTTAGCAACATGCTCTAAAAGCGCACTAGGTTTTGCCATTTCTTCAACAACAACTTTATTTAAAAAAACATAATCTACAGTATCTTGTAGTTTATCGCTTGATGCGCTTTTTTGTAAATCAGCTTTAACTTTTAAATCCACACGATAATCACTACCAATCGCTGTTTCTTCTCTTAAGCAGCCATGATGCGCATAAACGCGAATATTTTCAACTTTTATAATTCCCATAGTTATTTATTATGGCACCAAAGATAACTACAAACCAGTTACCTTTTGTTAAAAAAACAAACCGTTCGTTTTCTTTTCTATAAGGTATAATACTAAAGCAGGACTCAAAAATTTTTACTTTAGAATTAAGATTAATAGACTCTTAACCCTTTACTAAAAGGGTATTTGCTTTTATAAATTTAGATGGCTTCAGGAATTAATATTTTTAAAGAATGTTCTTGCCTGTATTCCTGGTTTCAATAGTTTATTTAAAAAGTATCAGTTTTCATCGTTGCCTCATTTAGTTGAATTATACTTAAAATGAATGGTTTTTTCACTAATTTTACAGCGTATTATAAATTGATTTAATAGCAGTAATCAATAGTAGTTTTTATGTCTGAAGAAAAAAAAGCGCTCAATTTTTTAGAGCATATTATAGAAGAAGATTTAGCAAATGGAACCTCTAAGAACGACCTTCGTTTTCGTTTTCCACCTGAGCCAAATGGATATTTACACATTGGTCATACCAAAGCCATAGGTATTAGTTTTGGTTTAGGCGAGAAATACAATGCGCCGGTAAACCTTCGTTTTGATGATACCAATCCGGCAAAAGAAGAACAGGAATATGTAGATGCCATTAAAAAAGATGTGTCTTGGTTAGGTTATCAGTGGGCTGAAGAATGTTATTCTTCAGATTATTTTCAGCAACTTTACGACTGGGCCGTTGAACTTATTAATGATGGGAAGGCCTACGTCGATTCGCAATCTAGCGAAGCTATGGCAGAGCAAAAGGGAACACCTACACAACCCGGTGTAGATGGACCGTATAGAAATAGGTCAGTTAAAGAAAATCTTGACTTATTCGAGGGTATGAAAGCTGGAAAATTTAATGAAGGGGAACACATCTTACGTGCTAAAATAGATATGCAGCACCCTAACATGTTAATGCGGGATCCTTTAATTTATCGTATTTTAAAAAAGCATCACCACCGCACAGGAAACGACTGGTGTATTTACCCAATGTACGATTGGACACATGGAGAAAGTGATTACATTGAACAAATTTCACACTCCTTATGTTCGCTTGAATTTAAGCCGCATAGAGAGCTTTACGATTGGTTTTTGGACCAAGTGGTAGATAAAGATAAATTACGTCCTAAACAACGTGAATTTGCACGTTTAAACTTAAGTTACACTATTATGAGTAAGCGTAAGCTACTTAAATTAGTTGAAGAAGGGATTGTAAAAGGGTGGGATGATCCAAGAATGCCAACTATTTCTGCTTTACGTCGTCGGGGGTATACGCCAAATGCGATTCGAAAATTTGTAGAAACTGTAGGTGTTGCCAAACGCGAAAACGTCATTGATGTGTCTCTTTTAGAATTTTGTATTCGAGAGGATTTAAATAAAATTGCACCACGTGTTATGGCGGTTTTAGACCCTGTAAAGTTGGTTATTACTAACTATCCAGAAGATAAAGTAGAATGGTTAGAAGCAGAAAACAACCCTGAGGATGAAACTGCTGGTTTTAGAAAAGTACCATTTTCACGTGAATTATATATTGAAAAAGAAGATTTTAAAGAAGAAGCTGGAAGTAAATTCTTTAGATTAAAATTAGGTGGAGAAGTCCGATTAAAAAACGCTTACATTATCAAAGCAGAAGCTGTTGTGAAAGATGGGAATGGAAGTATTACTGAGATTCACTGTACTTATTCTGAAGATACCGAGAAAAAAGTAAAAGGAACACTACATTGGGTTTCTATAAATCACGCGGTTAAGGCCGAGGTTAGAGAATATGATCGCTTGTTTTTAGATGAAGCACCAGACAGTCACGGTGATAAAGATTTTATGGAGTTCATAAACCCGAATTCACTTAAAATTATAGAAGCTTTTGTTGAGCCAAGTTTATTAACTGCTGAAGTGGGTGAACAGTTTCAGTTTCAACGTTTAGGGTATTTTAATGTAGATGAAGATGCTTTAGAAAACAAATTAGTTTTTAATAAAACGGTGGGATTACGAGATTCTTGGACGAAACAGGCACCAAAGTCACCACAGAATAATCAGCCAAAACAACCGCAACAAAATAACCGTCCAGCGATTGAACAAATAAAATCATACGGTAAGAAGTATGATAGAATGACTGATGAGCAGCAAGCAAAAGCGAAATCCGAAATTCAGGAACTGGCTAAAAACGTAAGCTATGATGAGTTAGAACCTTTGTTTGGAACGGCTCTAAAAAAAGCAGGAACGCGCATTATCACAATGATTACATTAGGTGTTTTATTAGAGAATGGTTTAGAGAAGAATGAGGCGATAAACGCTTTTGTTTCTAAAGCATTAGAGGATAAAAATGAGTTATTAGTTGCTGAAGCTAAAAGGATAGCATAACTATTTTTTTGAGGTTAAGTCCAATAAGAATGGCAATAGGAGTGGTGTAAATAGAAGGATTATAAAAAGAGAGAATATTTTTTTGTACATTTAAACTACTAATTTATAAACCAAAATATTATGGCAGACTTTAATTATATGGCAATTCTTGTTGCCGCAATTGTACCTTTTATTATTGGCTTTGCTTGGTATAATCCAAAACTATTTGGAACCACTTGGATGCGAGAAGCTGAAATGACTGAAGAAAAAATGAAGTCGGGAAACATGGCTGTTATTTTTATAGTCACGTTAATCTTGTCTTTTATACTGGCCTTCTTTGTTCAAACATTAACCATTCATCAAATGAGTGCTGCTAGCTTAATGGGTGGAGATCCGGAACTGGCTAAACCTTCCTACGAAGCCTTTATGAATGATTATAAAGACGCTTTTAGAACCTTTAAACATGGTGCACTTCACGGAGTATTAGCAGGGCTATTTCTGTTTTTTCCAGTGATAGCTATAAATGGCCTTTTTGAACGTAAAAGTTGGAAATATATTCTAATTAATTCAGGGTACTGGATTGTGTCTTTGGCAGTAATGGGCGCTATTGTTTGCGGTTGGAGGTAATGATAAAATAAAGTATATTTACAAAGACTGCAAGCTTTAGGTTTACAGTCTTTTTTTTTGTGCCTTTGATACACTATAAATTATATGATACCGTAAACAATCTTCCAGATTCCTGGGACAGATTACAAGCTCACGACCTTTTTTTAAAAACAAATTTTCTTAAAGGTTTAGAGTATTCCTGTCCTGATAATATTACGCCTTTTTATGTTGGGATATTTAAAGCAGAAGCCCTTGTTGGTATTGCGATCATTCAACGCGTAGAAATGTATTTTGATGATATTTTTAGAGATACTTCTGATAAGTATTTGTACCGAAAAGCAAAGCAAATTGTGGCTAAAATTGTTAGGGGAAACGCCTTGATTATTGGTAATTTAATGCATACAGGGCAGCATGGTTTATATTGTAACACCCAGGTTATCACTTTTGAAACCTATCTTAATACATTAGACAGTGCCATTTGTAAAATAAAAGCTGAGATTAAAGATAAACAGGGTAAAAAAATAAGGATTATAGCTTTTAAGGATTATTTTGAAGATGATGTGATGCATCAAAATCGGGCCTTTTTTAAAAAGCATAACATGTATAAAGTAGAAATGCAACCTAATATGATTTTTGAGCTTCCTGAATCTTGGAATAGTGTAGATGATTATACTTCAAGTCTTAAAAAGAAATATAGAGATCGCTATAAAACAGCTCGAAAAAAAGGATTAAACATTATTAAAAAAGAATTAACACTGGCTGAAATAAAAAGCAAGGAAACAGAATTATTTCAACTTTATAAAACCGTCTCAGATAATGCAGGGGTCAATTCTTTTGTATTATGTGACCATCATTTTAGTCGATTAAAGCAAGAATTAGAAAACCAGTTTAAAATATTCGCTTATTTTTTAGAGGACATACTCGTTGGTTTTTATACCCTCATTTTAAATAATAATAGATTAGAGACTTACTTTTTAGGCTATAATAAAGCATTACAATATAAACACCAATTGTATTTAAACATGCTTTACGATATGGCTTCGTTTGCTATAGAAAATAAATACAGTGCCATAATATATGCAAGAACCGCAATGGAAATTAAAAGTTCTGTGGGTGCCAAACCGAGAACCATGTACATTTACATGAAACACACAAATAATTTGGTTGCAAATACACTATTGAAGTTTATTGTGAAATACCTAAATCCGATAACCGTTTGGCAAGAACGGCATCCCTTTAATTAAATTTAGTAAAAGATTAGCATTATATTTTTGAGGTTCTTTTTAAGTTTAAATATCTTTAGTTAAATTTAAATAGGTGAAATCATGAAAAAAGAACAACAAGATATTCTCACGGAAATTTCTACCCTAAGCAGAACGATAGAAGAAAACTACCCAGAACTACAAAAATACCTACAAGAAACTCGCGAAACGCTTCCCCAGGGATCTGTAGAAGAAGGCATAGATATAGAGTCTTTAAAAGACCATAGAGATAGTTTGAAGTCGCTTATCGAAAAATATAAAGAGAAGATTAAATAGAGAAACACCAGTGTATAAAAAAACCTCAAGGATTGTACTTGAGGTTTTTTTTTATATTTGGTGTTACAATTACTCTTTTTTCTTTTTTTCAGCATTTTTCATAGCCTCACCAATTTGGTTACTTGCCGTAAAACTTGCGACCATGTCATTTAACATCTGACTTCCTGCTTGTGGCGAATTAGGCATTAAAATTAAATTACTATTGGTATGTTGTCCAATCGCTTGTAATGTATCATAATGTTGTGTTACTACGATTAAAGCAGATGCTTCTTGACTGTTAATACCCACTTTATTTAAAACCTCTACAGACTCCTCTAGTCCTCGTGCAATTTCACGCCTTTGATCAGCAATTCCTTGACCTTGTAAACGTTTACTTTCTGCTTCAGCTTTTGCTTTTTCTACAATTAAAATACGTTGTGCATCACCCTCATATTGTGCCGCAGTTTTTTCGCGATCGGCAGCATTAATTCGGTTCATTGCTTCTTTAACTTGAGCGTCAGGATCTATGTCTGTAACTAGGGTTTTGATAATATCGTAACCGTAATCTAACATGGCTTCGTTAAGTTCAGATTTCACTGCAATGGCAATATCGTCTTTCTTTAAAAAAACATCATCTAAAATCATTTTTGGTACTTCGGCGCGCACAACATCAAAAACATAACTTGTAATTTGATCATGTGGATAATCTAACTTATAAAAAGCATCTTCAACCTTATCTCTTATTACTTTATATTGGACAGAAACTTTTAAGCGTACAAACACATCATCTTTAGTCTTTGTTTCAATAATCACATCTAATTGCTGAATTTTTAAGCTCAAACGACCAGCAATTTTATCAACTAAAGGGATTTTAAACTGTAATCCAGATTGACGGATAGCTTGAAATTTACCAAAGCGTTCAACAATGGCCGCGGTTTGTTGTTTTACGGTAAAGAAAGCGGAGAGTAAAATGATTAATCCAAGAAAGACAATAGGTATTAAATAAAGCATAAGTTTTAAAATTAGTGGGTTAGTAATTAGTTAGTGCTAAATAGTATGTAAACAGTATTATTATAATTGTTATGTGAGTGATTAAAACAATATAAGTTTGTTAATCACGAAATTAGGTTATATTTATGCATAAAGCGCTTAAGTTATTATGAAAAGCACAGTATTTATTTTATTAGTAGCTATAGCTACCTGTTTTGTTACAAAAAGTGTTGCACAAAGTAACAAATTTGTCATTAAAAACGGTTTTGCTATAGGTGGAGGGATCACACAGTTTGATATTATTACTGATAACTTCGAAACCACAAAAGGTGAGGGTTGGATTGTTGGTATGAGTGCAACGGTGATGCCACCATACAAAGCATATGGTGTAAGTTATGGGATGCAACTTTCTGAAAATACTATTGGAATCTCGGGGTATACCTCTTTAACAGACTTAAGCCCAAGAGTATTAGAATATAAAATATTTACGGCACAAGTCGCTTTTTTATGTCATGTAAAATTAATTAGTGATTTTGTGACTTTTGATGTTGGCCCAATGCTACAATATAATAGTGACTTAGAATTAAAAGAGGATGCTCAGGAATCGTATTTAATTAAAAGTTATAATAACTTAACAGCGAACGACATTACAGAAATTTCTAATGTTAACTTTAATGGAGCAGTAGGTTTTACGGTGGGACTTAGTCATTTTAAAGTTAAAGCACAATATATATATGGTGTAACCAATATGTTAAACAAGCTAAATTCTAATAACGATTTAGATTTAAGCGGGAATGATAGAAAGTTTAAAGGTAATCAATCGATGTTGGCTTTTACAGCTATGATTACGTTTTAGTAAATAGAATATTAAAGAGCTGACTTTATATCTTATTTACTTATATCACAAGAATTAATTAAAATTATACAGCAATGAAACAAAAATTACGCTTTATAGTCATTGCAATAGTAAGCAGCATAACGCTTTTATCTGCACAAAGTAAGAAACAAATTACTGCTCGAAATTGGCTCGAAAACAATAAGGTAAAGCTTGAAGTGAAACCGAATCACAGCTTTGATATGTTATTTAGTAAAGCAAGTTTGGCTGGAGAAACTTTTCGTTTTTACCAAATGCTAAATGGGGTTCAGGTGTATGATGCTGAAGTCACTGTACATGTTTCTAATAGCGATAAAGTGACATATCACTTAAGTAGTTATGATAAAACAGTTTTAGATATTAATACTGTTCCAAGTATTTCTGAAGACGAAGCAATGCAATTAGCATTACATAATTTAGTTGTTAAGGCATCAGATGTTATTCAACAGGAAAACCAACTTTTTGTTTACAACAAATTAAAAGAAACCAAATTAGGATACCGAATTTATGTGTTGTCATATGAAAAAACGGGAGCATGGGAAGTAATTGTTGATGCACATACAGGAGCTATATTAAGCGCTAAAGATGTAGCAATTTATTATCATAAAGATAAAAATAAGAAGAAACGAAACACTCCTGTGTCAAGGGTTACAGGCACAGCACTAGTTTTTGAGACAGATCCTTTAACGGCAACTCAAAATTCTTATGGCGGACAATATGTGGACGGTAATGATGCTACAAACGCTAGTTTAGATGCGGCTAGAACTGCGGTAACACTATTGGATATAGAACTTTCTGCTGGCCAATACAGACTGAGAGGGCCATATACTGAAATAGCAGAATTAGATGCACCTAATAAAGGCTTATTTATTCAATCAACAAATAATTTTGAATTTAACAGGCAACAAGATGGCTTTGAAGCAGTGAACACCTATTATCATACAGATAAAAGTATGCGCTACATTAATATTGACTTAGGAATTAATCTTGCCCCTTCGCAAAATGGTGGAGTTATTCGTTTTGATCCTCATGGAGCTAATGGAGCCGATAATTCATTTTATTCTGGTGGGACCTTAGTGTTTGGAGAAGGTTGTGTTGATGATGCAGAAGACGCCGATGTTATTTTACATGAATTAGGACACGGTTTACACGATTGGATGACTAATGGAGGACTTTCTCAAGTGGATGGTTTAAGTGAAGGTTCTGGTGATTATTGGGCAAATTCGTACAAAAGAAGTTTGGGGTTATGGTCTATTAGTGATCCAGCTAAAAATTGGGTTTTTGGATGGGACGGACACAATGTCTGTTGGAATGGGAGATCTACTGTTTATGGTGCACAATATCCTGGTGGTTTAACTGGCTCGATTCATTCAGACGGACAAATGTGGGCGACGACACTAATGGAAATATGGGAGGATATAGGTCGTGAAAAAACAGATAAAGCCTTTTTGTTAGGTTTAGGAATGACTAACAGTAGTACGAACCAACAAAATGCTGCAATTGCCGTAAGACAAGCCGCAATAGATATGGGAACAGCACAAGGTTTCACCTGTGAAGATATTCAGGCAATGACCACTAGATTTACAGCACAAGGTTATAGCTTACCATCATATACTTGTAATTTGAGCGTAGATGAATTTGAAACGACTTCAATTTCAATTTTTCCAAACCCTACAAACGGAAGGCTTACTTTTATGAATATTACGCAAGAGTATGATGTTACTATTTTTAACATGTTAGGTCAAAAAGTGAAAGAAGAAAAAGTAAATGTTTCAGAAAACACCTTAGATGTTTCAAGCTTAGCAACAGGTACTTATTTTATTAAATTTAATGGCGTAGAGACGATACTGAAGTTTGTAAAAGAATAATTTTAATGTAATGCCCTTTAAAATAAAAAAAGAGGTTGTCTAAAAAGACGAGTTCATTGTCATATTGAGCCTGTCGAAATATTTTAACCTACTGGTAATCAATATTAGTTTCGACAAGGGCAACCTGACAAAGTAAATTTAAAAGTCTTTTTAGACAGCCTCTTTTCTATTTAAATATTTTCTAAGTAAGAGGTTTACTGATAAGCAGACTAAAGTGTTGCTATAACTTTTTCGATACGGCTAATCGTTTCGCTTTTGCCTATCATAAACATAATATCAAAAACATCAGGACCTTTTAAATCACCAACTAATGCTATTCGCAGCGGCATCATTACTTTGCCAAAGCCAATGTCATTTCCTGTAATCCATCCTTTGATCTCTTTTTGAAGGGTTTCTATTTCAAAAGCATCAATTTTAGAAATGATGGCTACTAATTCTGTCATCAAACCTTTTGTATCGTCTTTAAATGCTTTTTTTGACGCTTTTGCCTCAAAGTTTTCTGGTGCTTTAAAGAAGAAGCTACTTAACTCCCAAAAGTCGCTTATAAACGTAGCGCGTTCTTTTATTAAGCCTATTACTAATGCAATATAATTAACATCAATAGTTTTTAGTTCTGAATGCTGTTTCTGAAATGCTTCAGCTAAAACCGCATTATCCTGCTCCTGCATATAATGATGATTAAACCACTTAATTTTATCTGGATCAAAACGAGCGCCCGCTTTATTCACACGTTCTAATTCAAAAGCATGCGTTAATTGCTCTAAGTCAAAAAGCTCTTGTTCTGTACCAGGGTTCCAGCCTAAAAAGGCGAGAAAATTAATAACGGCATCAGCGAAATAACCTTCTTCTTTATAACCTTTAGAGGCGTCACCTTCTTCAGGGTGCCATTCTAGAGGAAATACCGGGAAGCCTAATTTATCCCCATCTCGCTTACTTAGCTTTCCTTTACCTGTAGGTTTTAAAATTAGAGGTAAATGTGCAAACTGTGGGGCTTGCCAACCAAAAGCAGTATATAATTGCATATGTAACGCTAAGCTTGGCAACCATTCTTCACCGCGGATAACGTGAGAGATTTCCATTAAATGATCGTCTACAATATTTGCAAGGTGATAGGTTGGCATTCCATCACTTTTAAACAAGACTTTATCATCTAAAACATTCGTATCTATTTTTATATCACCGCGAATAATATCTTTTAAATGAAGGGTTTCATCTTGAGGTGATTTAAAACGAATCACATAATCATCCCCTGCCTCTAATTTTGCATTGACTTCTTCTGAAGTGAGTGATAATGAGTTATTTAACTTTAAGCGGTTATGCCAATTATAGATAAAGGTTTTCCCTTTCGCTTCGTGATCTGCTCTATGGTAATCAAGCCCTTCAGTAGTATCAAAGGCGTAATAAGCATTGCCACTAATGATTAATGCATCGGCGTATTGCTTGTATAAATGCTTTCGCTCACTTTGTCTATAAGGTCCAAATTTTTCGTTTTTACCTGGTCCTTCATCGAATGGGATATTACACCAGTTTAAAGCGTTTACAATATAGTTTTCTGCGCTTTCAACATAGCGGGTTTGATCGGTATCTTCTATTCTTAGAATAAAAGTTCCCTGATGTTTTTTAGCAAATAAGTAATTGAAAAGGGCTGTTCTGACGCCTCCAATATGTAAAGGCCCAGTTGGACTTGGTGCAAAGCGCACACGAACGTTTTTAGACATGTTTTAATTTTAATCAACAACTGTCACACGAAGCGCAGCCGAAGCGTTGTTTTATAACCACAAAGATAGAGTGATAAGTCTAAAGATGAAAGAGAGCGTGTACAAGATTTATAAAATCACGTGCAATTATTTATAGCGGGTCTATCCTGCAACCATTTGGCGCGGCACGCGTTTATTCATAATTTTAAACCATAAAGGAGGGATTAAAGCTAATACCATAGAGGTTGGATAACCATAAGGCATTTGCGGACTCTCATCGTGGCAATCTAAAATTTGATACTTTTTAGATGATTTATAGTGGTGATCGCTATGTCTTGTTAGTTCATAAAGCACAATTCGTCCAACAACATGGTTAGAATTCCACGAGTGCATTTCGCGAACACGTTCGTAGCGGCCTGATTTTGTTTTATGCCTTAATAAACCGTAATGTTCGATGTAATTAACAGTTTCTAACATAATAAAACCGCCAATTCCTGATAGCACAGCAAAAATGAGCCCTATTTTACCAAAGAAAGTAAAAATAACAGCCAAATAACTTAATTGAAGAACAGTATACCAAAGCATATCGTTTTTTACAGAAAGGAAGGATTGATTGTTGTTTTTAAGCCGCTGCTTTTGAATGGTCCACGCGTTAAAATATTGTCTCACTGTAGAGGTTAACCAAAAAGAATACACACTTTGATTGTAGCGTGCTGTTGCAGGATCTTCAGGTGTTGCAGCGTGTAAATGATGGCCGAAATTATGCTCAATATAAAAGTGCATGTAAAATGAAGGGAGAAGCAAAGCTTTGCCAATAAAACGTTCGTTTGTAGCTTGTCTATGTCCTAATTCGTGAGCAACATTAATGCCATTTGTGCCTAGAACAATACCCAAGGAAATAATCAACCCAATAAATTCGTAGGTTGCTAAAGCATCATTTGAAACGATGGTTAAGCCATAGATAATTAAAGCCATAACCACTGGTAAATTGAGATATAGCAGCCAATCGAAGACTTTTCTTTTTAGACTGGATGCCACTTCATCTTCTGTTAAATTTTTAGTTTGTATTGGTAGTAGCAATTCTAAAACCGGAATGATTCCAAAGGCGTAAATAGGCGTTAAAAAAGTATATATTCCTTGAAAATATAAGCCAATTAAAGCCACTAGAGGTATCGAAAAAGCAGCGATGTATTTTAAATCTTTCATTTAAAAATTATATTTCTGCGTTTCCGCTATAATGGAACGCTGTTTAATATTAACAATAGATTATAAATCTAAACAATTTTTTTATAAAATAAAACTGTATTTTAGTAAGTTAGAACATAAGAAACAACATATTATGTCTTATTACGGCGTAGTTTTAGATACTTTTATTCCGCCCAAAGAGACACTTAAAATTCATATCATATTGAATAATTTCAAAACCATACAATCAAAATTAGAACAGTTTATTAGTAAATATTATACTAACGAACTCATTAAAGGAACCATTCTGTTTTTTAGCATAGGGCTATTGTATTTTATAATGACCTTATTAATTGAGCATTTCCTATGGTTGAATTCTTCAGCAAGAACGGTACTGTTTTGGTTATTTGTTTTGGTGGAATTTGCTTTGTTCATTAAGTTTATTATTACGCCATTAGGGAAGCTATTTAAGCTTCAAAAAGGCATTGATTATGAAGCGGCTTCAAAACTTATTGGAAATCATTTTCCAGAAGTAAATGACAAACTATTAAATGTGCTTCAATTGAATGCCGGGACTTCTGATTCTGAGCTGCTATTAGCGAGTATCAACCAGAAATCAGACGAGTTAAGTCCGATTCCTTTCAAACTGGCCATTAATTTTAAGAAAAACGCCAAATATTTGAAATATGCGGCAATACCATTATTAATTATAGCAATCGTCGTGTTATCAGGAAAAACGAATTGGTTTAGTGACAGTTATGAGCGTGTGGTTAATTATCAAACGGCTTATGAACCGCCAGCACCATTTCAATTTTTTGTTTTAAATGAAGATTTGGAAGCTGTAGAGAATAAAACCTTTAGATTGATTGTTAAAACAGCAGGAGAGGTCATTCCAGAAACGGCTCAAATTAGATTTAATAATGAAACGTATTATTTGCAACAGCAAGATTTAGGGAATTTTGAGTATGTTTTCGAGCAGCCCAAAAATGATATTACTTTTAATTTAATGGCTAATAATGTGACTTCAAAGCCTTATACCATAAAGGTGGCAGAGGTACCAACGCTTTTGAGCTTTGATATGGTTTTAGATTATCCAAGCTATACCAATAAACGGGATGAAGTATTAAAGAGCACAGGAAACGCAATAGTACCAGTAGGTACGTCGGTAACCTGGAAATTAAAAACGAAAGCGACTGACGAGGTGCGCTTATACGGAAGCGACACGTTAGCATTTACTAACGTTAAAAAGGGTGAATACGTGTCGAGTAAACGCTTGCTGAGTGATTATGATTACAGCATAGCTACGAGTAATAAGCATTTGAAAGATTATGAGAATTTAGCATTTAATATTTCCGTGGTTCGTGATGAGTATCCAGAGTTAAAATTGCAATCTAAAGTGGACTCTTTAGATCAGCAATCCTTATATTTTTTTGGACAGGTAAGTGATGATTATGGATTAAGTAAACTGCAATTAGTGTATTATCCTAGTGGAAGCGATACTGGGAAAGAATATGAGCCGATTCCTATTTCTGGTTCTAATTTTGGTGAGTTTGTGAGCGCGTTTCCCAATCAATTGAATGTTACTGAAGGTATTGTGTATGATTTATATTTTGAAGTTTTTGATAATGATGCTGTGGGTCGTAACAAAAGCACAAAAAGCAGTGTGTTTAGTTACAGAAAGCGTACGGGTGATGAAGAGGAGAAAAAGCAGTTACAGGAGCAAAAGGAAACCATTCAGGATCTGAATAAGTCCTTAGAGCAATTTCAGAAACAAGAAAAGGAATTAGAGGAAATTTCTAAAATTCAAAAGGAAAAATCTGAACTTAACTTTAATGATAAAAAAAAGTTAGAGAATTTCATTAAGCGTCAAAAGCAACAAGAACAAATGATGCAGGAATTCAATAAAAAGCTTCAAGACAATTTAGAGGATTTTCAAAAAGATGATGAGAAAGAAGATGCCTTTAAAGAAGATTTAAAGGAACGTTTAAAAGAAAATGAAAAACAACTTAAAGAAGACGAAAAGCTTTTAGAAGAACTTGAAAAACTAAAAGATAAAATTAATAAAGAAGCCTTCTCTGAAAAATTAGATCAGTTAGCTAAAAAAGCGAAGACCCAAAAGCGAAGTTTAGAGCAAATGTTAGAACTGACCAAGCGGTATTACATCAGTAAAAAGATGGAAAAGATTGGTAGTGAGTTAGATGCTTTAGCTAAAGAGCAAGATAAATTAGCGAATGAAGAGCAGGATAAGAATACAAAGGAAAAACAGGAAAAGCTAAACCAAAAATTTAAGGAGATCCAGAAGCAACTAGAGGCGCTTGAAAAAGAAAACAAATCATTAAAGCAACCGCTAAAGCTTCCAAGGAATGAAAATGTAGAGGAGAATGTTAAGGAAGATCAAAAAGAAGCGATTGAGGCATTAGATAAAAAAGAGCAGGCACCAACTGATAAACAAAAGCAGGAGAGTAACGAAAAGGCTAAAAAAAGTCAGAAAGCGGCGGCACAAAAAATGAAACAACTGAGTATGCAAATGCAAGCTCAAATGGGGCAAGCGAGTCAGGAAGGTTTAGAAGAAGATATCGAAATGTTGCGGCAAATTTTGGACAATCTGGTACTATTCTCTTTTGATGAAGAAAAGGTTATGAATCAGTTTAGTACTATAGAAATTAACCATAATGAGTATGCAAACTATTTAAAAAGACAAAAAGAATTGCGCACCCATTTTGAGCATGTAGATGATAGTCTGTTTGCGATGTCGCTGCGTCAACCAAAAATATCAGAGCAGGTTAATACTGAAATATCAGAGGTTTATTTTAATATAGATAAGGCTTTAGATTTATTGGCGGAAAATGATTTATATCGAGGGGTTAGCGCACAGCAGTATACAGTAACAGCGGCAAATAATTTGGCCGACTTTTTAAGTGAAACTTTAGACAATCTTCAAAATGCGATGCCCTCTCCTGGTTCTGGAAGTGGTGAGGGCGGCATGCCATTACCAGATATTATTATGAGTCAAGAAGAGCTTAATAAACAAATGGAAGAGGGCATGAAAAAGAGCGACCAGGGCAAACCTAAAGATGGTTCTGGTGATAAGCCTGGAGATAAACCAGGAGAGCAAGAAGGGAAAGGAGAGAAACCGGGAGATCAGGGAGAGCCTGGCGAAAAGGGAGAAAGTGGTGAGGACGGTAAGGAAGGACAGAAAGGCAAGGGTGCTAAAGAGGGTAGTAAACAAGGTGAAGGTAAAGGAGGTAATACATTAGGAAAAGATGGATTTAATGAAGATGTAAATGGTGAATTGTATCGCATTTATCAACAACAACAACTTATTCGTCAGGCTCTTGAAGAACGTTTGTTGGAAGATAAAATGGGTGAAGGGGATTCTAGAGAAGCAAAGCAATTATTAAAAGACATGGAAAATGTGGAAATGGATTTAATAAATAAAGGATTTACTAATGAAACATTAACGAAAATGATGAATTTGCAGCATCAGTTATTAAAGCTAGAAAAGGCAACTTTTGAACAAGGTCAAGATACAAAACGTAAATCTGAAACGAATAAAAAAGTGTTTGAAAACACAACGAATAATCAATTGCCTACTGCAAAAGAATATTTTAACACGACTGAAATTTTGAATAAACAAGCCTTACCTTTGCAGCAAATTTATAAAGAGAAAGTACAAGAGTATTTTAAAAAAAAGAATGATTAGTTTTAATTACGAGAACGATTTTAAATTACCAAATGAGGTTCGTGTGTCAAACTGGATTTCTAGTGTAATTAGATTAGAAGGCTGTACAGAAGAGGAGATTAATTATGTGTTTTGTGACGATGATTATTTATATAAACTCAACGTTGAATTTCTAAATCACGACACCTTTACCGATATTATTAGCTTTGACTACTCAGTAGGAAAAACACTACATGGCGATATTTTTATATCTACTGAGAGAGTAGCAGATAACGCTAATGATTTTGAGGTTGATTTTGAAACTGAATTGCATCGCGTTATTATTCATGGCATTTTACATTATTGTGGCTATAAAGATAAATCTGAAGCGGATGCAAAGTTAATGCGGGAGAAAGAAAATTTCTATCTTAATGAGCTAAATTAAAGTTTCCTAATTAGATGTATATTTGCAAACTGAAATTTTAAGAAATCCCAATTGTTTCACGTGGAACAATTACTATGTAATAGGCTAACAAGTTAGTTAGCCATTTTTAAAGAATAACAAGGTTTAATTGTTTCACGTGGAACAGTTAATTGAAGTTTTATATGTTGCGTTTCATTTAATTGAAACGTTTCGCAAATAGAGAATATTATGTTTAACGAAGTATATGATGTTATTGTCGTTGGAGCTGGTCACGCAGGAAGTGAGGCAGCTGCAGCAGCAGCAAATATGGGTAGCAAAACGTTGCTTATTACTATGAGTCTTCAAAACATTGCTCAAATGTCTTGTAACCCTGCTATGGGAGGTATTGCTAAAGGACAGATTGTTCGGGAGATTGATGCGCTTGGGGGTTACTCAGGAATCGTGAGCGACACCTCTGCCATTCAATTTAAGATGTTGAATAAATCTAAGGGACCTGCCATGTGGAGCCCGAGAGTTCAAAGTGACCGTATGCGTTTTGCTGAAGATTGGCGGTTGCTTTTGGAGCAAACTCCAAACCTTGATTTTTATCAAGAAATGGTTTCTGGTTTGATCGTGGAAAATGGAACTGTTGTAGGTGTAAAAACCTCTCTGGGAATTGAAGTGAAAGGAAGAAGCGTGGTGCTAACAAATGGAACTTTTTTAAACGGATTAATTCACATAGGAGATAAAAATTTTGGAGGGGGTAGAGCCGGTGAAAGAGCGGCGACAGGAATTACAGAACAGCTTGTAGGTTTGGGTTTTGAATCTGGGAGAATGAAAACCGGAACACCACCAAGAGTTGATGGTCGTTCTTTAGATTATTCTAAAATGGTTGAACAGCCTGGGGATGTTAATCCAGAGAAATTTTCTTATTTAGATATAACAAAACCTTTAGAGAAACAGCGCTCTTGTCACATGACCTATACGAGTGCTTTGGTGCATGATTTATTGCGCGAAGGTTTTGATCGTTCTCCAATGTTTAATGGTAGAATTAAAAGTTTAGGGCCTAGATATTGTCCTAGTATTGAAGATAAAATTAATCGTTTTGCAGATAAAGACAGGCATCAATTATTTGTTGAGCCAGAAGGGTGGGATACCTGTGAAATGTATGTTAACGGTTTTTCAACTTCGTTACCAGAAGATGTACAATTTAAAGCCATGCGTTCTATTGTTGGTTTTGAAAATGTCAAATTCTTTAGGCCTGGTTATGCCATAGAATATGATTATTTTCCGCCGACACAGTTGAGACATACATTAGAGACTAAGTTAATTGAAGGCTTGTATTTTGCTGGACAGATTAATGGGACTACAGGTTATGAAGAGGCCGCGTCTCAAGGGTTAATGGCGGGAATAAATGCAGCTTTAAAGGTACAGGAAAAGGATCCTTTTATCTTAAGAAGAGACGAAGCTTATATTGGTGTTTTGGTTGATGATTTAATTACAAAAGGCACAGAAGAGCCTTATAGAATGTTTACCTCGAGGGCAGAATATAGAACCTTACTAAGACAAGATAATGCAGATTTCAGGTTAACAGCTAAAGGTTATGAGTTAGGTTTAGCGAGCGAAAAGCGTCTGCGCAGAATGGAAGAAAAAAGAGCGCAGTCTGAAAAGTTTGTTCAGTTTTTTAAAGACACTAGTATAACCGCTGAAGAGGCAAATCCGGTGTTAGAGGCTAAAGATTCTGCGACGGTTTCGCAGCAAGGAAAGATGTTTAAATTGTTTGCTAGACCAAATATTGGTATTGAAGATGTAAGACAATTTGAAGCTGTTGAGAATTATATTCAAGAGCATGATTTGGATAGAGAAGTGATAGAACAAACAGAAATTCAGGTGAAGTATTCTGGCTATATTGAGAAGGAAAAAAACAATGCAGATAAACTTAATCGACTAGAGAATATTAAAATTCCAACCAATTTTGATTACTCAAAGTTGCAGTCTATGAGCTTAGAGGCGAGAGAAAAATTAAACAAAATTCAGCCTGTCACGATTTCTCAGGCATCAAGAATTAGTGGAGTCTCACCTAGTGATGTTTCTGTGTTGTTAGTTTATATGGGACGATAAGTTGCGTTAGAATGTATTTGTTCCACGTGGAACCTAAACTAAAAAGCATCTTTAGAGTAGGGAATAGAGCTAAGCTAATACAGGGTATTCCTGATTTTAGATTGTGGTTTAAAGTTTGTTATTTAGTATTAACTAGTTAAACATCTATGCATAATTGAAGTAAAAACAGAACGTTCTTTATAATTTGCTCAGTATTTTAAAGCGATTGGGCTAATAGTTGTAGAGGCGATTTTTGTTTTATATGCTAATGAATGAGGATATGTTTCGGGATAATTGGGGAGGTTTAAATTGTTCGTAAGACCAAATATGAGTGCAGAATATTTAGGTCAATTTAAAGGCTTATAGAACTATCTTCAATAATATAATTTTGATAAAGACGAGCTAGCACTAACATAAATTCAATTGAAATATTCTGAATATATTGAGAAGAAAAAAAGAATTTACACAAATTTAATGTTATAAAAAGCATGGAATTTCGTCTTGATTTTATTTACACAACAGTGCAAATTATACTTTTTTAGGGAGTAATCAATTAATTGAAACGTGGGATTTGCTAGTTTTTAAACGTTATAAATTCGGGGGTTTTAACCGAGTTAATGTGTTTTTATTATTACTTTGCATGACATTATAATTTAGAAAAAAATATATTTGTTCCACGTGGAACTCAAACAGTGTTTGTTTTAAAAGCCTTAAATAACGATTCAAATTGTAATGGTTGTAATCTAAAAAAGTGTCTTTATAGTTTTGTGAGGACGCTTGTTGTTTGTTTTTTAGCAAAAGGCTTTTGCGCGATTAGCCTAGTTTAATAATTTCGGATCAGTAATTTTAGATGGTTCAAATGCTAAATAAAACTGGTTTGATCGCATGTAAAATTAGTATAGGAGAAGAAAGCGTTGAAGTTGTTCAACCAAAGTTCAAGGCGTTCAGTAAAAACAATGTTGGTATCAACATCTACTTTTGAAGAATATCTTGGGTGTATTAAAAACAAATTCCTTATAATTATGAAATATTTTATGGGAGTAAATCAAAAGGAAAACAAAAGAGGAGTTGTTTAAAACCATAAAACAGTATATTTTTTAATACTGTGCTTTTTACGGAGTATATTTTTAAAAGTAAGATTCAAAAAATCATTAACTAGTGTCGTCAAAAAACCAACCTTACATCAAAGTACAAGACCATTCTGTTTCAGGAGAAACGTTTCAATTAATCCATAATCAAGAGATGGATTATTTAGAAACGACACCACAACCTTCTCTAGAAAAATTACCAGACTATTATAAAAGTGAAGATTATATTTCTCATACAAATGCAAAACGTAACTTGTTTGAAAAAGCATATCATCAGATTAGAACTATTTCTTTAAAACGAAAACTAAAGTTGATTAATAGTTTTAATACTGAAGACAAAACGCTTTTAGATATTGGCTGTGGTACGGGGGACTTTTTAAAGACGGCTCAAACTGGTCAGTGGCGTGTTTTTGGGGTAGAGCCAAATGAAGCAGCAAGATCTATCGCTAATACGAATTCAAATAACAACGTTTTTAGTACTGAGCAATTATCAAAATTTGAAAGCCAGAGTTTCGATGTGATTACACTTTGGCATGTTTTAGAACATCTACCAAATCTTGAAGAACAGATTTCTGTTTTTAAACGTTTACTAAAACCAAAAGGCACATTAGTTATTGCGGTGCCTAATTACAAAAGCCACGATGCGATCTTTTATAAAAATTTCTGGGCCGCTTATGATGTGCCAAGACATCTTTGGCACTTTTCTCAAACCTCGATTAAAGCATTATTTAAAAAAGAACAGATGAAGGTCGTTGAAACGCATCCTATGGTTTTCGATGCTTTTTATGTGAGTCTGCTTTCTGAAAAATATAAAAATAAATCCATGAATCTTGTTCGCGCTTTTTTTGTTGGTTTACAATCAAATTTGAAAGCAAAACACTCTGGAGAGTATTCTTCGCTCATTTATGTGATTAAAAACAGCTAAAACTTATTTTTAGAATTATTGTGCTTAGTACTTGTGCCAAAACAACGTAACGCCTTAAGGTTTTTTAATAAAGGCTTAAAAGGCTTTATTTGAAGTCGTTTTCAATAGGAGATAATTATTAAATCTAAATTTTACTATAATAAATGCTTATAGTCTAAAATTCTGACTCATTTATTTCAGAAAATGTAAATCTACTTTTATACTTTTGCACCACACTTAAAAACATAAAAATGAAAAATTTAATTTTAGCGGTAATAGCAATTGTAACATTAGCCTCTTGTCAACAACAGAAAATAGGTTATGTTGATAATGGAAAAGTCATTAATGACATCCAAGAGAAAAAAGACATCGAGTCTAAATATGAAGCTTTAAACGAATCGTTTAAAAAGCGAGTAGATAGTATTGGTAAAAGTTACCAAATGGAATACCAGGCATTACAAAGTCAGGCGGCAAAGTTATCTCAAGAAAAGCAACAAGAGATGATGCAACCGTTTCAAATGAAAGCTCAACAGTATCAACAAAGAATGCAGGGAGAGCAGCAGCAATTGCAAACGGCTTACCAAACAGAAATTGATTCGGTTATTTCTAAAATGAAAACCACAGTAAAAGAATATGGTAAAACTAATGGGTACAAGTTTATTTTAGGAACTAATGAAGCTGCTGGAACCGTTTTATATGGCGATGAAGCTGCAGATTTAACAGCGGTTATTTTGAAAGAGATTGATGCTCAGTACAAAAAATAGAATTATAAACATTGTCTTAAAAGCGCTGAACTTACCGTTCAGCGCTTTTTTTATGCATTAATCTCATACATTTCAAAGGCATTGAATATTTAACTATATTTAGGTAGTATAATTTAACGCTATTAATTATTCTATTTTAAGATGATGAGTAAAACCACTTGGCTGTCTCTCGTTCTCTTTACTTTGTTTGGTTATCTAATCGCTCAAGAGGCTATTCCATTTAAAACTCAAAATGAGTTTTATATTTATGGAGATGCTGTGGTTATTGGTAACAATATTTTAAGTAAAGATGCAAAAGAACCTTTTAACGACACCACTTTAACTAATGATGATATCGACATGGTCTATGTTGATGTGGATAACGATACAACAACATTCAGCTCAAGTACGGCACATTTAACACTACCTAAAAACCAAACAAATATTAAGTATGCTGCTTTATACTGGAGTGCTACTTATAGTTATGAAAAGGGGTCTAGAAAAGAATCTAACGGGCAATTTCTCTTTCAGGGAAAACGAGAACATAAACGGGATAAAATTAGTAAGATTAAGTTCAAAACACCAAACGGTACTTATAAAGACATTGACGGAACAGTCATTTTTGATGGAGCTAGAGAGGTTGCTTTTACACTTAATTCTCCTTATGCGTGTATGGCAGATGTTACTAAATTACTTAAAAATATAGGGACTATAAATGGTGAATATACTGTCGCTAATGTTGCTGCTACACAGGGGTTTGTTTCTGGGGGAAGTGCAGCAGGATGGCTGCTATACGTCGTTTACGAAGCACCAACAAAAAACCCTAAATACATAACCACTTATAATGGGTTTGCACACGTGAGTGGAGAACCTGTAAAACTAAAATTTAGTAATTTCAAGTCATTAGAAAAGGGAGACGTTAAAACAGCATTAACTTTTGCGGCATTAGAGGGAGACTCTGCTCTAAAGGAGGATGAGTGCCTTTTTGTTAATCCAGCAGCTAAACGTGTCTTGCTATTGAATACTAATGAAAGACCCAGAAACAACTTTTTTAATAGTAAAATTACTTATGAAAATAATGTTTCATTAAAACGTTTTCCTAATAGTGAAAACACCTTAGGATTTGATATTATTTCCATGGATTTACCAGAGTCTTCACAACCTTTAGTCGATAATAATACTACAGAAGTAGAAATGTCCTTTAATACTAAAGCAGATCGGTTTTATTTATTCTTTACAGCCTTTCAAACTGAAATAAGTCAAACCTATTACAAAGAACAGAAAGCGGTAGAAATTGTTTCTATTTCAGAATTTGAAAAGACGATTACTATAGCAGAAGCTGCGCCAAAGAAAAGTAAAAAAGAAGCACTAAAAAACAAAGACCATAGCGAAGGCTATCAAAAGTTTAGTCCTAAAAAACAAAATGAAGATAAAAGAGTGTTTCGACCAATAAACAGTGCAGAATCACCTCAAAGTAAAACCAACGAAACAAAAAGTGATTATATACCTAAGGTTGTAGAGAAAGAAAAAACACTGCCCATATGGCTTAGAAAGAAACAAGGAGCAGATTTGGCTAGAGACACCACCATTTACCAGCCAGAAGCAGCTTTTAAAACACCATTAGTGAGTAGTTTAGTCTTAAATAGAGAAAATTATAAGAAATTACTTACCAAAGACGATTACATTTACGAAACACAGAATTTTAAGCGTATTCTTAACCAAGAACCAACATTTATTGAAGGTGTGGCTAGAGGCTACTATATTATTGCAAGTTTAGTCTATGATTTAGACAATGCAGTGAAGAACCAGAAAGAATTATTAGAAAAAGGGCTTAATTCTAAGATCTTTAAAGACACGTCGCAAGAAAAATATTACATCTATCTTTTTAATTCTGAAAACTTTTACGATGTGTTTATGCTTAGAAAAGCATTTATAAAGAGTCCCTTTTTAAAAGAGGTATGGATTTTAAACCTTAATATGGAGAAATAATCCGTTAAAAAGCTGTATTTCAATATAATAGAGTTGTTTTAATGTAATCAAAAGTCCACCTATGCCTCTTTTATTTCACCACCAACGGTAAAAGACAACCGACTCAAAACAATCAGTTATTCAGATTTTTTATGAAGTAACCGCGTTAGTTTTATAGATAAATCTGTTAAGATAATCTTTGAATTTCCATTGCGCTCTATATGATAAATAGCATCCTGTAGTTCACTCGAAATTTCAAGAATATTGTTATTATGAACAAAGGGTGCAAAATTCTTTAAATCGAATTTTTCATTTTTAATATCCATATAAACGAGTGCTTCTGCATTATAATTCAATAATAGGGCTTGTCTGAAAAAATCCAGACAGAAATTTAAAAACAGTTTTTGAGTTTCCCTTCCTGTTTTTGCAATGTCTTCACTCCAGGAAATTAAGTCATGAATGGCGGCTTTATTCCCTTTCGCTTTAAAAGCAGCACGAATCCAAAAAATAAACCAATTTTCAAACTGTGTATCTTCACTATCATGATAAACCAAATCACAGGCTTTGTTGTAGTTTCCGTTGGCTTGATGAGCTAAATTTGTAGCAACAGCTTCGTTTAAATTGTAGTTTTTAATCAGTGCATTTTTGATATCTACTTCAGCTAAAGGCGGGAAATGTAAGGTTTGACAGCGTGATCTAATTGTACTAATTATTTGCTCTTCATCTTCAGCAATTAAGATAAAAACCGTTTTATTAGGGGGTTCTTCAATGAGCTTTAATAGCTTGTTGGCTGCCGCTGTGTTCATTTTCTCGGCCATCCAAATGATCATAATTTTATAACCGCCTTCGTAAGGTTTTAGTGCTAAAGCCTTAACAATATCAAGTGCTTCATCGACACCTATTTGACCTTGTTTGTTATCAACGCCTAAGGCTTTGTACCAATCAAACAAATTGCCATACGGTTGTTTCTTTAATACTTCGCGCCATTCTTCTAAAAAATGACTTGAAACAGGGTGTTTTTTAACTTTATCATTACTCGTTACTGGAAAAGCAAAATGTAAATCAGGATGAGAAAAGTTTTTAAACTTTAAGTTGCATGCAGCATTTCCATTGGTGTTTTCTCCTTCTGTATTATTACATAAAAGATATTGAGCATAGGCAATGGCCATAGGTAATGTGCCAGAACCTTCAGGACCAACAAAAAGTTGAGCATGAGGTATACGACCATTGTCTACACTTATAGTGAGATGGTTTTTTATATGTTGCTGTCCGATGATAGTATTAAAAAGCATGTAGCAAATATAACATGTCCTTTAAATAAAAGCTATTATTTGTGTCGTATAAGTTACAGCGTTATTTTAGTCCTTTTTTGCAAAAACGGTCTCATCGTAATTATATATCTTTGAGATGAAAACGGAATACACTATTTTACAGAAGAAAATCATTATAGTCACTCTAGTCTTTACTCTATATCTGAGCTGTTTCTGCAGTTTGCAAGGGCTAACTTTAGAAACAATAGTGATAAAAGAGACTTGGTTTTCTGCAGTGAAAAAAGGTTAAATCACTGAAAAAACGTTACACTTATGTTCATTTTAGAACTATAGGAAACAGTGGTATAAGCGTTAATAACTGTGATGTTTACAACCACAGGCCCTTTGATATTGAAGATTTAAAAATAAATTTATATAATAGATAATGAAAACCTTAAACGACTTTAACTTTAAAGATAAAAAAGCATTAATCCGTGTCGATTTTAATGTGCCTCTGGATGATGCATTTAATGTTACAGATACTACGCGAATTACCTCTGCAAAACCAACAATAATAAAGGTTTTAGAAGATGGAGGCAGCTGTGTTTTAATGACGCATTTAGGCAGACCAAAAGGGGTAGATGAGGCGTTCTCATTAAAACACATTACGGATAAAGTAGAATATATTATTGGAGTGGAAACGAAATTTGTTTCTGATTGTGTTGGAAGTGAAGCTGAAGAAGCTGTTGCCAATTTAAAACCAGGTGAAATTTTAATTCTTGAGAATTTGCGTTTTCACGACACGGAGACTCAAGGGGATAGCGGATTTGCTGAACAACTTTCTAAACTGGGAGACATATATGTGAACGATGCTTTTGGTACGGCCCATAGAGCGCATGCTTCTACTACAATAGTTGCCGATTTTTTTCCCGAAAACAAGTGTTTTGGTTACTTGATGGAACAAGAAATAAAAAGTATAGATAAAGTTTTGAAAACGGGAGAAAAGCCTGTTTTAGCAATACTTGGAGGCGCAAAAGTGTCTTCAAAAATCACTATTATAGAAAACATTCTTGATGCAGTAGACCATTTAATTATTGGTGGCGGAATGGCTTTTACCTTTATAAAGGCTCAGGGAGGAAGCGTTGGTGATTCTATCTGTGAGGATGATAAAATGGACTTAGCTTTAAGTATTTTAAAACAAGCCAAAGAAAAAAAGGTCGTTGTTCATCTTCCAGTAGACGTTGTTGCGGCAGATGCTTTTAAAAACGATGCAAACACGCAAAATGTGGATATTACAAAAATTCCAGACGGTTGGCAAGGTTTAGATGCCGGACCAAAATCGAGAACTAATTTTCATGAAGTCGTGATGCAATGTAAAACTATTTTATGGAATGGCCCTTTGGGTGTTTTTGAAATGGAAAATTTTGCTGCTGGTACAATTGCTTTGGGTGAATCTATTGCAGAAGCGACTAAAGAAGGCGCCTTTTCACTTGTAGGTGGTGGTGACTCAGTAGCTGCAGTTAAGCAATTTGGATTCGAGAAAAAAGTGAGTTATGTTAGTACAGGCGGAGGCGCCATGTTGGAGAGTTTAGAAGGCAAAACCTTACCCGGAGTTGCTGCTATTTTAAAGTAAAACTAATTTTCGGATACCATATTCATTAACGTGGCGTTACTTTTGTAGACAATTATATTTCATGAGAAAATTTAAAACTTACAGTATTCTTTTATACGCATCATGTTGTGCCGTTTTTAGTTACGCACAAGACGCGACGCATATTAAAACCGAAGGAGCTAGCGAATCTAAATTAGTAGCTGGCGAAAATTATGTCACAGACACTATTATTGCGGGTGAAACCTTAGTTAAAAAGCAAATTGAGCCAGTTGTTCCAATAGACTTGAAAAAAGCCTTGGAAGATCATCAATTTGCATCAGAGATTGATGAAAAATGGATGGAAGAGCTGTACAGCAATTCGCTTTTCGACACCATTTATCGTGAGGTCTCAGACTTAAAATATGATGCTGTTTACTATCCTGAATTATCTACAGATACGCTCAAGGCAAGATTAGAAAGATTGAATGCCAAGACGCCATTTAATGTTGAATATAATCCGCAATTAGAAAGCGTAATAAAAGGCTGGTTAAAAAGAAGGCATCATTCTATGGAGCGTTTAATGGGCTTAAGTAAGTATTACTTTCCAATGTTTGAGCGCGAATTAGACAATTATAACATTCCTTTAGAGATGAAATATCTCGCTATTGTAGAGTCTGCTTTAAAACCAAGAGCAAAATCTCGTGTTGGAGCCACTGGTTTATGGCAGTTTATGTTTGCTACAGGTAAACAATATGGTTTAGATGTAAGCAGTTATGTCGATGAGCGCAGCGATCCTATAAAATCTACAGAAGCTGCAGCGAAATACCTGGCTAAACTTTATGAGATTTTTGGAGATTGGGACCTTGCTTTAGCGGCCTATAATTCTGGTCCAGGTAACGTGGGTAAAGCGATTAGACGCTCTGGCGGGTATAGAAACTATTGGAATATAAGACCCAATTTGCCACGTGAAACAGCAGGCTATGTTCCTGCATTTTTAGCAACGATGTATATTTTTGAATATGCAGAAGCGCATGGTTTTGTGCAACATAAACCGGAATTTAATTATGTTGAGACTGATACAATTCACGTGAAACAAATGATTACCTTAGATCAGGTCTCTGAGTTTACCAACGTCAATATTGAAACCCTTCAGTTTTTAAACCCGTCTTACAAATTAGATATTATCCCATATATCAAAGGAAAAACTTATACTTTACGTTTGCCTAGGGAAGTGGTTGGGACTTTTGTAAATAATGAAGCAGAAATGTATGCTTTCGCTAAAGCAGAGTTTGATAAACGCGAAAAACCATTACCACAATTATTACAAGCCGAGACTAAAACACGCTATAGCGTAAGACCAGGTGATTATTTAGGTAAAATTGCGAGAAAATTTGGTGTTCGTGTGAGTCAAATTAAACAGTGGAATGGCTTAAGAAGTAATAATCTTAATGTTGGTCAACGCTTAACTATTTATCCAAGAAACCCATCAGGGGTAACAAATAACGCTATAAAAGTGAATACAAAAAGCACTGCAAATTTCACAGGAAAGACCTATACGGTTGAAAGCGGCGATTCTCTTTGGAGTATTTCACAAAAATTTTCAGGCGTTTCTGTTGAAAATATAAAAGAATGGAACGATATTAGTGGTACTAATTTAAAACCAGGAATGACCTTAAGAGTTTCTAAGGGTTAATCTATCACAAAAAACAAATAAATTATGCGTAAAACAATACTTTTAGTAGCCCTTGTATTTTCTCTTTTTTCTTGTAAAGAAGGGAGTAAAGAAAGCCAGAGAATTCTTCCAGACTCAGCAGGACCAATTAACAATGTCTCCATCGTGATAGATAATGAACTCTGGGAAAACACAGTTGGTGAAACGATACGAGATGTTTTAGCAGCTCCAATAGATGGTCTTAATCAGGAAGAACCGCTATTTTCAATAAATCAAATTCCACCACAAGTGTTTTCTGGTTTTGTTAAAGAAAGTAGAAATACTTTAAAAATAGAACAAGGACCGGCAGATTTTAAAATTACAAAAGATGTTTTTGCCAGACCACAAACTATGATTTTAATAAGTGGAAAGGATGTTGCTGAAATAAAAGAACAGATTAATACACACCAAGAGAATATCGTGAAGGCCTTCAAGGAGTCAGACATTAGAAAAACACAAAAAGATCACAAAAAAGCATTGCAAGACGCCCAAGTGATTGAAAAAGCTTTAGGAATTGAAATAGCGTTTCCGAATACTTTTAGAATAGCCACAACGATAGCAAAGCCAGAAGACAAATTCTTTTGGATAAGACGCGATATTCCTACAGGTTATACAAATGTTCTTTTATATGAAGTTCCTTTAGATGCCTTAAAAAAGGACGACAGCCTGGTGAGTCAAGTTTTAAAAATAAGAGACTCCATTGGTAGAAAATATATTGGAGGGCCAGTAGAAGGCAGTTATATGGCAACAGAAAGCATGTATGCACCTCACATCTACGAAACTATTATAGATAACAAACCCACCGTTGAAGTTAAAGGACTTTGGATTGTGAAAGAAGGCGCCATTATGTCTGGACCCTTTATTACCTATTTCATTGAAGATAAGGTGAACGAAAGATATATTGTCGCAGAAGGATTTGCATTTGCACCTTCAGTGTCTAAACGTGATTTTATGTTCGAGTTGGAGGCTATGATTAAGTCTATTGAGGTAAAATAGGGATGATTAAAAAGTGAGATATCAAAAAAACCCAACGGATTGCGTTGGGTTTTTTTGTTTAAGAATATTTCAAAATCTGGATAATCATATTATAAAACTAGTTTTGCATATTTGTAGTAAGACCGCCACCTGTACCGCCGCCTGTACCGCCAGCTGTACCGCCACCTATATCACCGCCTGTTTCGCCGCCAATATTACCACCAGTACCAGATGGAGTTAACGTATCACAATTTGTCACAGTTGTGGGTCTAACATTTAAACTGGTTTCTTGAGCACCACCATTAACAGTTAAAGATTTTTGGTCATTAAGTTCAATTATTGAATTTTTTGTGAAATCCAATACTTTTTGTTTTCTTGTTTTCATATAGGTTTTATTTTTTTAAATAAACTAGCATAATTTATTTAGTTAATTTGATTGGTTTGTATCGTTGTAGTTCTAAAAAGCAGTGAAAGGTTTATAAATCCATCACCTGCCCCTCCATTTATGCTTAATAACTCTTGGTCGTTAAGTTCAGTAATGGATAACTTTGAGAAAAGCGATACTGTTAGTTTTTTAGTTTTCATATAGATTTTATTATAATTATTAATTTACTTAATTCTGAAAACAGTGCAATACTAAACCCAAGTTTGGGTATCCATTTAAAGAAGGACTATAGATAAAACTATTAATTTGTATTGACAATAGGATTACGTGCTTACTAATAAAGCGTATTCAGCTAATGTGATTGATTGGTAACAATAGTTGTAGGTCTTGTCACTATCTGGCAATTTGTTGAATTTTGTCCCGCTCCTGTAGCTGTAACAGTTCCTCCATGAATAGATAGAGATTGTTGGTCGTTAAGTTCAATAACAGATAGTTTTGCGAAAAAGGATACGTTTACTTTTTTACTTTTCATAATTAGGTGTTATTATAGTTTCTCTATTATCAAATATAAATTAATTTGAGCTTTCTGATGCGTTGAATTTGACCCTATTTATAAAAAAGGATCATTAAAAAGGGTGTAAATAATCGCTCTCCTAATAGTAATAAAGTTTTTATAAAATGTATTTTTACAGCATCTACTATAAATAACCACCCTGATTATATGGCTTTTAAAAATAAATCGGCATTTCTGTTTTTAGCTATTTTATTCGTAATAGTTGCATCTTGTAAAAATAAGGATCTTTTTAAGGAAGAAAACCAACACTATCGAGATCAGATAAAAAAAACGATTTACAATAATCCTAATAAAGCAATAACGCTATCTGATAGTTTTCTAATAAAAAGTAAATCAATAAATAATGTTGAAGGGATAATTTTATCTAACACATACAAAGCAGTAGCATACGATGTTTTAAATATTCTTGATAGTACGATTCACTACTACGAAAAGACATTAAAAAGCATCGATAATCCAATCGATATTATTCAATATAAATATAGTATTGCACGTATTTATGAAAGGCAATACAAATACCAAAGCGCATTAGATATATACATAGAAGCCTTAATACTCGCTAAAAAGAAAGACTTTAGTAGCGTTATAGAAGCCTTACGTTCTGCCATAAAAGAAATCGAGTATATATTGCTAGAAAATGAAAAAGCACTTAATCTTTATTTAGTTAGATATAATGAGACGAAAGGAAAGATAGGGAATACAGATTTGAAATTTAATCGTAAGAATTTAATACAAGCGTATTTAAAAGCGAATAAAATAGACGCGGCTTTTAATTTAATCAAAGAAGGCATCCTTGAAGCCGAAGATAATAAGAATCTAGAATTTCAGTATTACCTATATGAATTAGAGGCTAGAGCTTACATTAAAAAACAGGAATTAGTTCAAGCCATTAATTCTATAAATGAAGCCACAAAAAAAGCAGTGCAATTAGGCAATATTGGTTTTCAAAACGAAGCAAAATACACAACCGCAATAATAAAAGGAAAACAAGGAAAGTATGATGAGCAAATCGAATTGTTGAAAAGCATAATAGAAAAAACATCTAAAAATAAGACAGCGCAACTTACAAAATACTATAAACTATTAGCAGAAGCATATAAATCATTAGGTGAAAATGATCTACATATAAATTATAGAGATAAATATGATGTTGCATCTTCAAAAATAGCGAAAGAGAAATTCAAAATAATAAGTAATATTCATAATGTTTTTCTTGAAGAAGAAAAGCAAGAGACAAAGCAACAAATACTAAAAAAGTGGTACTGGGTTGCTGCTTTTATAGTACTATTTAGCGTTTCTACTTTTGTTTATATTCGAAATAAAAAGGCACAAAAAAGAAATAAAAAGCTGTTTAATGAGTTGATGCTAAAAGTTGATGCTTACGAAAATGAAAATAGTGCAGAAGAAAACACACAACGTAAAATAGAAGAAGACGATAAGGTTAGCAATGTTAACCATGAAGTTTTTGACGAAACGCCAGCAGTCTACATAATTGATGATGAAAAGGTTAATGAGATACTGGTAAAACTCAAAAACCTGGAAGACCAGCATTACTTTTTGCGTCAGGATTGCACCTTACACAATATGGCAAAGCGATTAAAGACCAACACCTCCTATCTTTCTAAAGTCGTTAATAACCACTTAAATAAAACGTTTAGTACTTATATAAACGAGCTTAGAATTAACTATGCTGTTATAGAATTAAAAAACAACAAACAACTACGCGCTTATTCTACTAAAGCGATTGCTCAAGAATTGGGTTATAAAAAAGCAAATTCTTTTTCTAAATATTTTAAAGAAGCCACAGGCATTACACCTGCGGTCTATATTAAGAATATAAAAGAGCGGTCTTAGAATTAAACATAATATACTAAAAAACAGCGGCTTGCTGTTTTTTTTTGCTTGTCGTTTTTATAAAAATGACAGGTCTTCACTTGCACAACCTTTTTTTTTAAAATTACTTTGAATCATCAAAACAGTGATAACGACTTCGTTTTCAATGGATAAAAAGATTGATTTAAAGCCTGTTTATCACTACCTGTTAATTATAAAAAGAGTTCAGAAAATCGTAAACAAACACTAATTTTTAAAAACAGAAACTTTATGAAAACAAAAAGCAAACACGCATTGGAATTTAGTAAAAGCACAATAACCCAACTTGGTTACAATAAATTAAAAGAAATTAAAGGCGGGACGCACACAACACTACCCAGCGACATTAGATGTACTTTTTTAGTAACAAGCAGCGGAGGAACGCACGATACAATTATAAAATAACAGCTCATGAAAACACAAAGTACAAAACAACAATTGAATTTAGTAAAAAATAATATTATTGAGTTAAATAATACTAGCCTGAATAATATAAGAGGGGGCTGGACGACAAGTTTGTTATCTAATGTGTCTACAATAACTAATTTTTCAAAAGATACTTTATGTACATCAGATAATCAACAAGAATAAAAAAAGGAACCTTATGAAAGCACAAAAGAATAACCCTTTAGATTTTGAAAAGAACTCTATATCAGAATTAAATAACATTCAATTATTAGGCATTAATGGAGGGACAGTTTCAATTATAAATTCTTCTCAGCCATGTATAGATGCAATTATTCAAGAGTCGTCAGCAAGATGTCAAGACGGAATATTTAAAAATGGTTTTTGAGTAATACATATTCATTTTTTAAAATAACATAAACTTAATAAAGAAACAATTATCATGAAAACACAACACGAAAACAGGCTAGGTTTTAGAAAAAACAACATTGTAGAATTGAATAACAAAGACTTAAATCGGGTAAAAGGCGGGTCGACAGAGATTTGTTCTAAAGATTCAGGAATTGCTTGTTTAATGGCTTATTTAACATTTTAATTACAAATTATGAAAACACAAAACAATAACAAATTAGACTTAAGAAAGCAAAGTTTAGTTGAGTTAAATGACACACAATTACAGGATGTAAATGGTGGGACATCACCAATAGCTATTACGTCTTCTTCAGTATGTTTGAGAGTAACAATAAGGGTCATTTCAGTAATAATAACAAATTAAAAACACAAATTATGAAAACACAAAAACATAATAAATTGGATTTTAGAAAAAATGCTATTGTAGAACTTAATGATGAGAGAATGCATGAGGTAAATGGTGGAACCTCTTATTTTATATCGGTTAGGAGTGGTTTTTTCTCAGTCTTTTCAATTGTTCCTTTTCCGGTTATTATCAATTAGTTTTAAAAAAAGTATAGTAACAACTAAATGGTTAAACAAATTTTTACAAAACGGTATGGATAATGCCATCGGCTCTATCGCTATATAAAAAGTATACCAGACTAGTTAGTATATAAAAGTTACCTAAAGTGATAATTACAAGGTACCACTAAAAAGTACAAAAACTTTATTAATATTAAAAACACTATCATGAAAGCACACAAAAAAATAATACAGTTTGAAAAAAAGTCAATCGTAGAGCTAAACGATACTCAACTCACAAAAGTACAGGGAGGAACAGGAGCAGTCTGTGGGTTTGTAGTCTCACACGTTGTCAATTTTTTAATTGGAGCTGCGATCGACCATGCGAATAACGGGGGAGGATATACGGGATACATGGATCAACACACTAAACTTTAAAGGCTTAATTATGAAAACACAAAAAAAAAACAAATTAGACTTTAGAAAGCATAGTTTAGTTGAATTAAACGATTTTCAATTAAAAGAAGTCAATGGAGGTTCTACAGCTGGTTGTATGTCAATAACAACATTAGTTTGCGTCGCAATAGTTTCATTATCTTTTATTGCTTCAGCAATGACAAGGAATGGAACGAATTACCAAACTAACTAAACAAAAGCACGTTATGAAAACACAAAACAAGAAAACGTTAGATTTTACAAAAAAACTAATTGTAGAATTAACGAGTTTAGAGTCTATCTCTATTAATGGAGGCGCAACGACTTACATCTGCTCTGCGTGCATTCCAACATTAGATACTAAATAGTAGGTATTAGGTGGTTTTTTAAAACCTATTAGTTAAAGACAACGACTTTTTCGTTAATAATGAATACTGCTAATATCTGTTTTAATTGTAATCGCCTGATTAAATACACCTTTACCATAGAAAAGTAAAGGATTTAATTAATTTTTAAAACACAAATTATGAAAACACAAAGCTTAAACAAAAGATTAGGGTTTAACAAAAGTTCTGTATTAGAATTAAACGATGCTCAGTTACTAGACATAAAAGGAGGTACAACGCCTTTAGTCGTATCTTCAATGGGCTGTGTAAACGTAGCTGCGATGATGTCATCTGCTGGCTGTGGTGCTGTTGGAGCAGCTATAACAGGTGCAATTGCCGGCGCTACAATTGCAACTAATTAATATATATACATTATGAAAAAACAAGAATCAAACAAATTAGATTTTACAAAAAAGAGTATAATAGAACTAAACGAAGGACAATTAATGGAGATCGATGGTGGGACTTCTCCTATTTGTATCATAGCTATTGCATCATCAGTGAAGTGCGTAGGAATAGGTGTTGCTAGTATAGCTCTAAGTTATAATATAACTAGAGATCAAGAGTAATAGAGTCCATGAGTCTGAATTTTATAACGTTTTGATCTATACTATCACAAATCAAAATACTATACAAGTTAAATTTTCAAAACACAAATTATGAAAACACAAAACACAAATAAATTAGAATTTATTAAAAGAGATTTACTAGAGTTGAACGATAGTCAGTTACTTGATGTAAATGGAGGAAGCACACCAACTACTTTGTTATGCTCGATAATAATAGTATCGATTATAACAACTATTCCAGGAGACCAAGGTCCAACTGGTGATGTTATTTTCGAAGATGGGTTTTAGTAAAATTTAATAAATGTTAACTGTTATTAACAAAAAACCCAACGCATAGCGTTGGGTTTTTTATTATTATCTCGTAAAAAGAAATTATTTCTCTTTAACGTTTTCTTCGTCTTCCTCTTTACTTGCATCTTTAAACTCCTTAATGCCACTTCCTAATCCGCGCATTAATTCTGGAATTTTTTTACCTCCAAATAAGAGTAATATTAAAACCACGATTAGTGCAATTTGCCAAGGCCCAATCATTCCTAAAAATATACTTCCTGAAATCATAATAATAGATTTAAAGTACAAAGTTACTAATTAAAGTATTTATAATGCGTTAAAAAAGTAATTTCCTTAAAAAGCCTTAATGAGTAACTTTATATTTATTTGTGAGGTGTAAAAATAAATTAATTTTTACAAAGAATGGTTGAAGCTGTATTCTCTGATGTAGTAACATGGTTTTCATTAGGAATACAACTAGTAGCATCATTAAGGATAATCATAGTATTGCTACCGCCCTTAATTCTAATTAATTGTTTTACAGAAAGTTCTGTAATCGTTTGTTTTTTTAAAAATAATCTTGTGTTTGCTTGAGATTTCATAATGTTATTTATTTTGTGTTTCAGTGTAAACTTATCTTAATAAAAATTGAAAGAGAAATCAAGATTCCCTATTTTTATAAAATTCGGCAGTACATTAATAATATAATGCGTTTAATAAAGGCTCTTAAACCCTTAAAACATTGATATAAATAAGATTAGATCCCTAATGAATATAAAAAAGCCTTTATCCTTAACGCTCTTCTCTTTTGTTATCATCTTGACGACAATATCCTCAAAAAGAGACCAATCTCTTGTTCAGTACCAAAAGTCAGCATTAGAAGATTCAATTAGAAAAAATATTTATAATAATCCAGATAAAGCGATTTTTTTTATTCATAAGTATCTAAAGCAGACTAAGAAAAAAGATAAAGTTTTAATGGCTTATGGTGCTTTGGGTGTTGCTCATGATTTAAAGAATAATACAGATAGCACTTTATTTTACCTTAATAAAGGACTCATGCTATGTGAAAATCCTAGTGACATTATCGCCTTTAAATATGACATAGGAAAGACCTATGAAAAACAGTATAATTTTGAATACGCGTTACTGCTATACAAGCAATGTTATGATTTAGCTAAGAAAGAGAGACTATTAGAAGAGTACAATAAGATTAAACATTCCTTGGCCTTGATGGAGAATAAGATTGGGCAGCCAAACAAAGCTTTGATATTGCTAAAAGAAATGTACAAAGCGGAAAATAGCATAGGAAAAGAGATTAAAAATTTAAAATTTACAAGAAAAAACCTATCAGAAACCTATTTAAACATAAATGAACCAGACAGTGCTATTCTGGTTATAAATGAGGGGTTAAAAGCAGCAAAAAATAATAATAACATCGAATTTCAGTATCATTTCCATAGCTTAAAAGCACGAGCATATTTAGAGAAAAAACGGTATAGCGAAGCGGAGGAGGAAGCTTACAAAGCTTTAAAAAGCGCCAATGGCTTGGATAATGTAAAGTTTAAAAATGAGGCGAACTATATAGTGTCTTTGGTTAATAAGGAACAGAAGAAATATGGAGAGTCAATAGCAACTATAAAAGGTATTTTAAACAGTGAAACAGTTAAAACAACTGAAGATTTGTCTAAATACTATAAGCTACTTGCTAGTTGTTATGATGCAGTTGATAGTAGTGAACAATCTGTTGTTTACTTTAAAAAATTTACAAAAACAGAACAAGAGGTTACAGAAAAACGCTTAGCCACCTTAGATAATATCTATCACATCGATTTAAATGAAAAAATTAACGATAAGGAAAAACAAAAGAGCAAAACAGAATTTTGGTTAATCGCTTTTATCATTCTAGGCCTTTTAGGTTTCGTTTTTTTTATCTGGATAAAAATAAAACAGAAAAATAATCAAAAGCGCTTTGAAGAATTGATGGTTAAGATTAACAATTTTGAAAAAAATAAAGCAGGCAATAATAACCTAGACCAGTCCATTCATCTAACCGAAATAGCTAATATTGATGAATTAGAAGAAGATAGCGAAGAAAAAGATGAGTTACCTGAGGCGGTAAAAGAATTAAACTATAGCATAGAAGCGGATTCTGAAAGCTCAGCATACATTATTGATGACGAAAAAATACAAGAGATTCTATCTAAAATTGAATACCTGGAAGAGAAAAAATATTACTTAAAACAAGAGTGTACCATGCATAATATGGCTAAACGCCTAAAAACGAACACGTCGTATCTATCCAGTATTATCAATAATCATTTAAATAAAACCTTCAGTAATTATATAAATGAATTGCGAATAAATTATGCTATTGTTGAATTAAAGAATAATAAAAGACTGCGGTCTTATTCTGTAAAAGCCATCTCTGAAGAGATCGGTTATAAAAGTGCAGATTCCTTCTCAAAGTACTTTAAAGAAGCCACAGGACTTACACCTTCAGTTTATATTAAAAAAATAGGCACTTTGTCTTAAGTGCTTTAATAACAACCACTTAAACCATATTTAAAGTCGCGTATTTTATAAAATTCGTGCTTACACACTTGTTTTATACTTTCTTTTTAAATTCCTTTGAAGTGTTGAAAGTCGAAAATTGTATTTGATTTCTAAATATAGTTAAGTCGAAAATTCATCAAAAAAAACAGAGCTCGTGAAAGCTCTGCTTAGTATAAAAATTTTGTATCCATGTCGGCAAACATGTTGTACTCTTCAAAGATATACTTTTTAGCATCTTTATCCAAAATTGCAAAAAGACTATTTTAAGGTACTTCACAAAAAGCGATACAAAATTTCAAATTAGCTTAAGCTTAAAGAAGCTTGAGATGAAGAGTTGGCGAAAACTATAATTGGCCAGTAGTCAGCTCTTTATTAAAAACTATTAATCTAAATTTTGTAAGAAATGAAAACAGAAAAAGAAGATCACCAGCTTACCAAACAAGCCGTTATTTAAACACCATGACCTGGAGCGTTTATAAGTTTAGGTATGCTCACAAACCTTGGGAACTTTTAGAACAATTCACATCAATGCTTTCACAATTTAAATCTTGAGGAAAGAATGGAAATAGATCTAGTGACCATTTAATTCTTGTTCGAGGATAACAATTGTTTATCAAGGCGCGATATACCGAGTATATATTAAATAGTAATTTTTAAAACAAAACATTATGAAAACACAAAAGACATTATTTGAGTTTAAGAAAAAATCAATTGTAGAATTAAATGACACGAAGTTAGAGCATGTGGTTGGAGGAACGGCCACTATAGGCGAATGTTTTCTATGCATTAGAACGAGTAACGGTCCTGGAGGAACAGTCCTGGAGCAGCTAAAACAAGCTTAATTTTAACCCTTAATAGAAATACTTATGAAAACTCAAGACACCAAGCTAAGACTAACAAAAAGAGATATTATAGAACTTAATTCTGAAGCATTGAAGGTCATTAAGGGCGGTTGGACAACTACCGTTTCTAACATAACAACAATAATCAATTTTTCTAAGGACACTTTATGTACATCAGACGTTAAATAAAACGATTAAAACAAGCCAGATATTAGAACAGATGTAGGTATTGTCTTTGGAGACCACATATTCTACAGACTTACAAGAAACTAATAGAAATTAATAGTATATAAAATCAGAAATTATGAAAACACAAAAGAAAAAATTAGTTCTAGGAAAGAACACTATTGTTGAATTAAACACGAAAAACTTATCAAGGGTTAATGGTGGTAGTTGGACCGTTGTGGTAGACTATATAAATGACAAATTAGAAACAGTAACAATAACACAATAAATAGTAATTAGTATGAAAACACAAACAAAACAGACCTTAGATTTTACCAAAAAATCTATCACAGAATTAACGGTAACAGAAGCCGCTTCAATTAATGGAGGAACAGGCTTTATTTGCTCAAACTGCATGACTATTTCTGAAAAATCAATAACTATAATTCAATAACTATTATGAAAACACAAAGCAACCACTTAGTACTTAAAAAGGAATCAGTTGTAGAATTAAATAAAGAGCAATTACAAAATGTAAATGGCGGTACGGCAACACTCATAGGAACTACAAGTTTAATAGCGTTAACGCTAGTAACTAAATAGTCTAAAGATGCTTGAGATGAAGTGGTGGTGAAAATTGTATTTTAATTAGTAGCCACCTTTTCTAATCAAATCAAAGCAAACGAAACTTTTTATTTTAAAATAAGCCCACTTTGGAACAAAAAATTGGATGTAATCATTGCCTTTAGCGATTAGAATAAAACAATCCAATACCTGCTCCTAAAAACGCAGGGATCTTAATAGCATTTTAAATTTATTTGAATAAACAATAACAATTAAAAACACAAATTATGAAAACACAAAACAAAAATTTAGCATTCAACAGGAGTTCATTAGTAGAATTAAGTAATGATGAGTTATATGATGTTAACGGAGGGTCTAGCCCACTTTGCCTACCAACGATTGTTTGGACTATCGTTTTTTTAGCCAATTAAAAAACGAAACTTTTGATTGTCATGTTTTTAAGCACAAGCAGGAATTATAACTGTTTAGTTAATAGCAATCGACAGTTTTAAAAAATAAAGTTACCATAACACGTTTATGCTAAATGCTTTATGTGATATTCCTTGAATCACTTTAATTTTCAAGAAGGTAAAATAAATTAATTTTTAAACACAAAAATTATGAAAACACAAAACAAAAACTTAGCCTTTAACAAAAGCGCAGTAGTAGATTTAAACGATGACCAATTACAAAGTGTAAATGGAGGAACGACGACATTATGTACTGGGACTATCATTGCTACTATCGTAATTATGACTCAAAAATAACAATTAATATATGCAGATATTATAACCGCTTATTTTGGTAAAAGCCATCGACTTTCTCGATAAAGTAAAGTTACCAATAGCAAATTTATGATAAATGCTTTAAGTGATATTTCTTGACTCACTTTAATTTTCAAGAAGCAAAACAAATTAATATTTAAAACACAAATTATGAAAACACAGAACAAAAATTTAGCCTTTAACAAAAGCGCAGTAGTAGACTTAAACGATAATCAATTAATGGATGTAAATGGCGGATCATCTCCTTTATGCACAGGTATTATCATTAGCTTATTAATTACGAGAAAGTAAAATTAACCAATATAAAACACAAATATTATGAAAACACAGAACAAAAATTTAGCCTTTAACAAAAGCGCAGTAGTAGACTTAAACGATAATCAATTAATGGATGTAAACGGTGGAACGTCTCCATTATGTGTAGGCATTATCATTAGCTTATTAATAACAAGAGAATAAAATTAACCAAAATAAAACCTAAATATTATGAAAACACAGAACAAAAATTTAGCCTTTAACAAAAGCGCAGTAGTAGACTTAAACGATAATCAATTAATGGATGTAAACGGTGGAACGTCTCCATTATGTGTAGGCATTATCATTAGCTTATTAATAACAAGAGAATAAAATTAACCAAAATAAAACCTAAATATTATGAAAACACAAAACAAAAATTTAGCATTTAACAAAAGTTCAGTAGTAGACTTAAACGATAATCAATTAATGGATGTAAACGGTGGAACGTCTCCATTATGTGTAGGCATTATCATTAGCTTATTAATAACAAGAGAATAAAATTAACCAAAATAAAACACAAATATTATGAAAACACAAAACAAAAATTTAGCATTTAACAAAAGTTCAGTAGTAGACTTAAACGATAATCAATTAATGGATGTAAACGGTGGAACGTCTCCATTATGTGTAGGCATTATCATTAGCTTATTAATAACAAGAGAATAAAATTAACCAAAATAAAACACAAATATTATGAGAACACAAAACAAAAATTTAGCATTTAACAAAAGTTCAGTAGTAGACTTAAACGATAATCAATTAATGGATGTAAACGGTGGAACGTCTCCATTATGTGTAGGCATTATCATTAGCTTATTAATAACAAGAGAATAAAATTAACCAAAATAAAACACAAATATTATGAGAACACAAAACAAAAATTTAGCATTTAACAAAAGTTCAGTAGTAGACTTAAACGATAATCAATTAATGGATGTAAACGGTGGAACGTCTCCATTGTGTGTAGGCATTATCATTAGCTTATTAATAACAAGAGAATAAGCAGAGCATTTTTGCAAATAAGCCATAGACTTAATTATGGTCTAAAAAAAGCGTGTAACTTAACTGTTACACGCTTTTTTATTGAATCCTTAATTTGGTAACAAAGGTTTCAAAAAATAGTTTAATTACTTTGCGCTAAAATGGCATGATTTTGATCACATAACCAAGACGTGTTTATTGGAGACAGGTGACTTTGTATTGCTACACTAGTAGTGTCTGTACCTCCATGTACGCTATTAAGGGTTGAGTCATTAAGTTCAACAATGTTTTTTTTGTTAAATTGTAGTTTTCTGTTTGCTTGAGTTTTCATGAGGAATAGTTTGATATAGATTAATTATTCGTTTGTACTTAACAAATATGATTAATTATTTTCATAGCCCAAAAATTGATATGCTATGATTTATAAAAAAAAGATTTACTTATTTATTTTAAACACCACAAAATCAAGGAGTTGCATCGGTTTTTAAATTAAAAAAAAAAACGTAGTTTTACCAGTAATATTTAGTCCAAAGATCCCTCCGCTAATGAAAAGTAAACTGTTTTTCTTCATTTTTTTCGTATTGTTTTTTCATAATCCAATATTTGGTCAAGAGACAATCGCTTCTACAGGTGATTCTATAAAAAAATATATTTATAACAATCCAGAAAAAGCAATTATATACAGTCATAAGTTTGTCAAGCTAAACCAGGCCGAGAATAATACAGAAAATATAATATTGGGATATTCCGTTTTAGCTTTTTCTCATGAGATAATGAATGAAATTGATAGTACCCTATATTATTACTACAAAAGATTGAGCTTAGTCAATAAACCAATAGAAATTATACAAAACAAGTACTACATTGCCAGAATATTTGACAATAACTATGATTATAATGAGGCTTTACAGCTGTATGGTCAAATAATAGATTTAGCAAAGGCGGAAAAAAATGATACCATAGTAGAGGACATTAAATTTTCAATAGAGCTTATTAAAACTAAAGTGGGTTTAAATAGAAAAGGACTTTCTAAAGAAGCGTTTAAATATCTAAAAGAGGCCTATATTAAACAAAAAGAGAATGACAACCTAATTCTTAGATACAATAGAAAAAGTCTTATAGAGGTTTATTTAAATGAAAACAATATAACTGAAGCGCTTTCACTAATTAATGAAGGCATAAATCAAGCGAGGGATACTAATAATGTACTGTTTCTTTTCTACATGTACGATTATAGGTCTGCGGCTTACTTAGAGTTAAAAGATTTAAATAGGGCTACAAGTGATGCTAATGAAGCTATGGATTACGCTTTACAGCTTAAAAACGAGGAATTTATTAATGAAATAAATTATAGATTAGCTGAGATTGCTGTTGTAAACAAAAAATTTAAAGAAGCACTAAACAATTTAAAAACGGTATTAAAAAGTGATATTGATAAATCCGCGCTTCAAGCTTCAAAATACTTTAAATTAACAGCCAATGTATACGAGAGTTTAGATAGTATTAGACTCTCAAATACATTTTATTCTCAATACATTGAAGAAAGAGAAAAAGCCACTCAAGGGTATTTGTCTGCAATACAAAGTATTCATGATATAACGCTTAAAGAAGAACTCTCAGATGTTCAAAAGTCATATGAAGAAGAACTCATGGGAGAAATTTCTGAAAAGGAAAAACTAAAGAAAACAAAATGGTTATGGACGGTCATTAGCGGAATTCTACTAGTATTATCAATTGCGATATTTTCATTTTTTAGAAATAAATCTAAAGTAAATCAAAAACGTTTTGACGATTTAATGATAAAAATCAATGCTTTTGAACAACGAAAAGCAGAAGAAAATAAATCTAGTCGAGATAAAAAAGAGAAAATAAAACCTAAAGAAGAGGTTGTAGAATTATCTCAAACCATAGAAAAAAGTAGTGTTGAGGTGTTAAGTAATGATCAGAAAGAAGATAATCAGAAAGAAGATGATCAGGTGGAAGAAGAAACAGAGACTACTTATATTATTGATGATAAAAAAGTGGAAGAAATACTGGTAAAACTTCAAAAACTTGAAGAAAAACAATATTACTTACGCCAGGACTGCACACTACATAACATGGCAAAAAAACTTAAAACCAATACTTCTTACCTTTCAAAAATAGTAAATACACACCTAGATAAATCCTTTAGCACCTATATAAACGAGCTTAGGATTAATCACGCTATTCTTGAGTTAAAAAACAACAAACGATTACGCTCTTATTCAGTTAAAGGTATTGCTGGAGAAATGGGCTATAAAAATGCCGATGCTTTTTCTAGATATTTTAGACACGCAACAGGGATTTCTCCTTCTGTTTACATTAAAAAGATTGAAGAAATTTAGAAAAACACATTTTAGTTCAACTTTTTGATTTATAGTGTTTTACACTGTAAAAAACACCGTTTTTTTTATAAATTGTTGGCTACTTCCTTTGGATACTACTTTTAATTGAGATTACTTTGGGACAAGAAATTAAACATATCTAATAATTTAAATCAAGCATTTTTAATTATTAGACATAAAAAAACAGAGCTCTGTAAAGCCCTGTTAATTTTGAAAACACAAATTTTCATGTATTCCGTGTCCGTCAACATTGAATACTCTGCAAATATATATTTTTTTTGTGTCATCACAAAAGATAATATATCTCAAGAGTACTTCACTACATTTTTCGGAATACAAGATTAAAATAAGATTTAGCTTAAGGCATAACAGCGCTTGGGTTAAAGAACTGATGAACCCTATGTTTTTAGTTAGTAATCAGTTCTTTACGATATTAGTTTAATTAAAATTTTGAATAATGAAAACAACGCAAGGTAACACAGATCTCTATTTAAATTCCTTAGACTTTATCTCAAGTGAATTATTTGAAGAATTTGATAATGTCTATCATTCATTAGACGACGCAATTATTATTGATTAATCATAATTAGGAGAATTAAATGGTAGAAGGTAAGCAGTCTCCTAAGGTCAAATTACAGAAGAGAACTATAGTAGAACTAACTAACAATAAAAGTTGGTGGAAAAAGCTATTGAGAGTATTAAATACAAAATCAAGTAACATTTAAATTATAATATTATGAAAACACAAAACACAAGATTTCAATTCAAAAAAAGTACAATCGTTGAGCTAAACAAAGACACCCTTAGTACGGTTGTTGGAGGAACAGTAACTATTGGAGGTTGCTTTCTATGCATTAGAACAAGTAATGGTCCAGGAAGTATAATACTAGAAGATCTTACACAGGCTTAATTTATTAACTACTTAAATACTAATATTATGAAAACACGAAATAAAAAAGCGGATTTAAATTTTTCCAAAAACGCAATTGTAGAATTAAACAACAATGATTTACATAAAGTGTTTGGAGGCACCTTTAGTACCAATTCAGAAAGTGGCCCACTTTGCGATATGGCAGAGATTATATCGAAATTATTTACAAGGTAGAGCGCAATTACATACACTAATTAAAATTTAATACCATGAAAACAAAAACATCAAAATTATCATTTGATACACGTTCTATTTTAGAATTAAATACAAGCACACTTAACGAAGTAAAAGGTGGGACATCACTAATTTTAGGGTTAACAACATCAATACAAATACCAACGATTAACTATTCAACCAATACACTGTGTACTTCAGACGCCAAATAGCGTTAAGACGATACAATTAATTTTTAAACCATATATATGAAAACAAAAAAATCAGAACTTGTATTTGGTATACGTGCCGTAGTTGAGCTTCAAAATGATGTACTCCTGTCTGTTAACGGAGGGACAATTGTTACAGTTAATATTACCGAGTTAACAAGGCAAATAACTTGTGGCGGTGGCGAAGACAGCTGCGTAACTAGATAACAAATCACATAACTTAAAACAACTTTTATGAAAACACAAAACACAAAATTAATACTTAATAAGAGCGCAATTGTAGAGCTGCAACCTTCAGATTTACAGAGAATTAATGGGGGTTCATTAACAGATATAATAGATTTCGCTGAAGATATTTTAATTGAAAACACCTACGGTAGCTGGTTATTCCACTAAACAAACTAAATCTTGATGTATGAGATTCAAATCGAACGCGTTTTTATTATTTAAAGCTAGAACAGCGTTTTAAACTCTCAAAAAACAGCTATTGAATTGAAAGGAAGTACGTAAGAAATATTTAGGTCTTCAATCTGGATATAACTATCAATTTTAAAACATTATTAAACTTAAATTAAACACTTTATTATGAAAACACAAAAAACAGAATTACAATTCGGAAAAAGTTCAATAACAGAACTTAATGATAACCAGACCAAAGCTGTTAATGGAGGGTGCCAATGGAGCCAATCTTCTGGTCCTACATTAACATTGAATATTTCCATTATAAAAGACCCTACACCAACTATTGACTTCGAAATAAATTAGAATTATGAACAAACAAAATAAAAATGGATTACATTTTTCAAAACATGTCATCACAGAGCTTAACGAAACAGAGGTAAGTAAAGTAAACGGGGGAACATCTCCTATGACGCTATTGAGCTGCTCCTTTTGTATTAGTAGTAGTAATGGTAATACTGGGAATTTAAGTATTACAGGATCAATTAGCATATTTGAAAATATTGAAAAATAGATCATTATGAAAACACAAAACATAAAACTAAATTTTAAATCTACTTCTGTATTAGAATTGAATGATTCTCACTTGAATACTGTTGTAGGGGGATCTCCTATTACAGATGCTATTGAAGTGATTACGAGAGCAACTACTTATGGAACGTGGTTTGACTTCGTTGTCTAAAGGAAAAAATTAAAAGGCTCTTACAACGGATGATGAAACAATCTAATAAACTAATTTTAGTAAGCAGTCTATTGTAGAATTAAAAAACAATTAATTACACAAAATTAATGGCAAAAAGAGTTGTGCGTTAGATATTTCATGATGCATAAATCGAATAGTTCTTAAAACATTAACAGAGTGTACACTAAACAATTTTAAAATGAAAACACAAACACAAAAATTGAGTTTAAAAAAAGTATCATTAGTTGAGCTGTCGAGCGAAACACTTAATAATGTAAAAGGAGGAGGGACTACTACAGATGGTAACGAACAGACAACATTAGTCTGTGGAGACTGTATTTTGGTTCCAACAAGTATTCGAAACATTACTAAATAATACACTCTTAATTAAATAAAACAGAAGTATTGCTCTTGTTTATAAGGGTATAAATGTCAACCATTGAAGATTTTTCGTTTGCTATAGCCATCGACTTTATCGATTAAAACATTTTTAGCACTTACAAATAATCTCAAGAAGTTAAAGGTTGTAGCCGTAATTAAAATACAACAATTACATTAACAATTAAAAACACAAATTTATGAAAACACAAAACACAAAACAGGTATTAGATTTTACAAAAAAATCTATCATCCAATTGACAGACGTTGAATCGGCTTCAGTTAATGGAGGTACGGGTTATGTATGCTCAAATTGCCTTTCAATTACAGATGTCTTTACAATAACAAAAGAAGTTCAAAAATAATTATTAATAAATTAAAACAAGAATTATGAAAACACAAAACACAAAATTAGACTTTAGTAAGAATTCTATTATCGAATTAAACGATCTAGAATTGAATGGCGTTGCTGGTGGAGACTCTATAGGTTTATCAATTTCTTTTAACGAAGTTACTAGCTTTTATTGGCCGGCAATTAGTCTTATTATTGAAATAAAATAGGTCAAAACAATTAGAATTCACAAACCTAATACGCTAAAAATTATTGTTTATTTAATATAGCCTCAACTTTTTCGATTTTTAACACTTGATATTAAAGAACTCTAATTAAAGTAAAGTTAAACCTTTCAAATACCGCAATTTTTAATACAATATATAAATATGAAAACACAAAATAGAAAACTAGACTTTAGCAAGAACTCTATTTTAGAATTGAACGACCAACAGTTAACAGGAGTAGCTGGTGGAGGAGACTCTGTAGGTTTATCAATTTCTTTCCACGAAGTTACCAGTTGGTACTGGCCAGCAGTTAGCCTTATTCTTGAGATAAATTAAGTTAAAACAGTTTACGGTAAATAGACAAACAATAATAACATGCGAAAATTTATAAGTTTATTTAATATAGCCCTCGACTTTTTCGATTTTTTATCTAGATATGAATAAACTATAACGTAATAGCAGAGGTAAATGAGAACAACCTTACAATAGTCTCAACCATTTATAAAAGTTAAAATTATGAAAACACAAAACACAGAATTAAATTTCACAAAAAGCGCTATCGTTGAACTAAATGACAAAGACATGCGTGACATCAACGCAGGAGGAGGAAGCATAACCATTTTTGTTGGACATGACGATGAAACACAATTAGAAATAGATGTTACAATTTTTTGGTAACAGTTAACTTTTAAAAACAAATATTATGAAAACACAAAACACAAAATTACAGTTTAAAAAAGATTCAATTTCTGAATTAAATGACCAACAAATGATTGGTGTAAACGGTGGGGATGCAGTAACATTCTCTTTTGTTGAAAATAGTAAAGGGGATCTTATATTCTGGATTTCAGTAGCAATTGATGATTAACATTTAAAAACAATACATATTATGAAAACACAAAACAAAAAATTAAATTTTGATAAGTCTACAGTAATCGAGTTAGGTGATGTAGAAGCAAGAGACATTGAAGGAGGAACAGCATGGTATTGTGTAAGCGCTATTCTTGTTGTTGCAGTAACTGTAACAGTTTCAGATGAACAAGTTATTTCAGTAGTTCACCATTAATATTAATTAGTAAATTAAATACTTATGAAAACCAAAAACGCAAAATTAAATTTCCAAAAGCATTCAGTTGTAGAATTAACAGACAACAACATGAATCAAATTAAAGGAGGAAACCCAACAACCACTGTAACAGTCTCTAGTTGGCTATGTAGTGCAGCTGTTAGTTTATTTACTCAGTTTGAAATCAATTTAAACTATGATGCTCATTAAATTTTATTTAATGTTTTTTAAAAAGGCTGTCTTAAATTTAAGGCAGTCTTTTTTACATAAATTGACTGTTTAATATGTTGCTAAATGGTATGGATGTTTTTTTAGATCAAATAACACCAGGTCTTGCTTTGCATTATACTTTAGAAATAAATAATAAAAGTAAATTATTATGAAAACTAAAAACTCAAAATTAAATTCCGTAATGCGTTCAGTTATAGAATTAACAGATGACAACACGAATCAAATTAAAAGAGGAGAAACAATTATAGCAAGAGTATATAGCTGGCGATATGGAACAGCTGTTGTTCTACTTGTTATTTTATTTGTTATTTTACTGACTCAGTTTGATATTAATTTTAACTATGGTGCTCATTAAGTGTTTCTAAGTTCTTTTTGATTTATATCAATTATGTTTTCCAGAATAGGTCGATATGATAAAAAACCAGAACGTTTAAATGTTCTGGTTTTTTATTATATTTAGATTCAAATATGTTTGTCTGTATTTAGAGACTGAAGTTTTGCATAAAGTGTCTTAAACACTTCCTCTGGATCATTTACGTATTAAAAACAACCCGCTATAGAAAGACATATATGACACCCCAATATTTAGGACCTTTTAATTAGTATATAAAACAAACTTTTCCAAATCGATTCTTTTCCAAATTAAATGATTTTAAAACAAAATCATTAATATTGTCATTTTCTGAAAACTCGCTATCAATTGGAACTGAGTTTTCTTTGTTTAGTATTTTAATACCATCTTTCAAATCTTCAGTAGATCCTAAACAATTTCCTATAAGGTGAACATTGTATAAAATTAAATGAGATAATAATAATGGTAATTTAATGCCTTTATCTCCTAATTTTTTTTCAGAAGATTGACTAAAAAATCCACAAGTCAAGTATTTGCAATTATAATTTAATTTTTTATTTAATAATAAATATGGAAAATAAGTGTCTGAAAACGGATCGAAAACGACATCAAAAGTTATGTTTTTTGGAATTGAATCGTCTTTAAATGAAAATACTTCTTTAATAAATGGAAACTTCTCTTTTACGGAGCCAATTTCACTGCCGGAATAGGACAACCCATAAATATTACAGTCATAATCTTTTAAAATACTCAGAAGAAAAAGGGAGGTATACGATGTTACAGAAGTAACTAAAATATTTTCTCCTTTTTTAATCTGCGCTTTTTTAATCATTGACATGCCTGTTTGAGCTCCAATTCCAATACCAGATGCTATATTTACAGGAAATCCTTTTGGTAACTTCATCAGCTTTTTTTTATGAAGAACTTCTAATTCTTTACTACCATGATTTGTTGGGATACCTGGTTTCCCGCTACCTTGGTAATTTGGATAAAAACCATCCTGTATTACAAAATCACCAATTTTAAGATTATCTACGTTTTTACCAATCTTAACGACTTCACCACAAAAATCTGAACCAATAGGATAATAGGTGTCTCCATCAAAATCTTTCAGCTTGTTCCATGCATTTTCTATAATCCCTAAATCTCTATAGTTTAAAGAAAACCCCTTTTTTCTTACTAATACAGTATCATTATAGCGTTCATCATTTTCTAGAAACTCCTCATCGGGCACATCAATTAGAGCTAGGGGTATTTTTAAAGAGTCAATTGGAATATAACTTTTGTGTTTGTCTTCGATTTTTTTATCTAAAGATGGACTTAGTACTGCTAGTGTTTTCATTTTTTTTAAGTTTGTTTTTGTCTATGTAGTGCTTTGCTATAGTATTAAAAAGGATGTCGTGAACCATCATTTTATTCAAGCGTGGTTTTGATAAGAATACTCAATGACAAAACCATATGTAAATAATTTAATACTGCTTTTATTTTTAATAAAACCTTCTTTTAAAATGCCCTGTAATGGTATACGCCTTTCTGCTGTGGCCGCTAAATTTAAAAAGGTTTCTATAGTATATAGATTTTCGCTTTATAACGCCATTACACGTATCACTTTAACAGTTAAACAAATTACATTAATATTTTATAGGGATACAAAAACAGTAAACTATAATTTATAAAAAAACAACGCTTTAATAGTTTTTAAAAAACTGCAAATCAAAAGTTTAACTGCCGATGCTATGAAACTAAAATACATAATTTTGTTAGTCTGTTTTTAGACTTGTAATGCCTTTTAAATGGAAAAATAAATTGTGTTTATTTATAATTTAAATAACCCAGAATCTTTAATGAGACCCTATTGGTTAGTGATTTAATAAAAACATTGATTATAAAATTGAAACAAAAAGAGCGTGTTATTTTAAAATAACACGCTCTTTTTGTTTTAATAAGTGAGGACTAATTATTTTTATACTAGTAACTAGCCTAAGCCGGCGATAATATTCACTGAAAGGCAAATATTTCTAGTTCCTAAAATATCAGGAGGAACAGAATCACCTCCACCAGTACCATTACCATCATCAATTCCTGAATCTGTTACTGACCCAGTACCACCGTTTATCTTAAAAATGTCTGAGTCGTTAAGTTCCACAATATTATTTTTTTTAAAGACTAACTTTTTGTTTGCTTGAGTTTTCATAAATTATATAGGTTTATTTATTTATTGAACAAATATTATTATTAAATTTGAATCCTACAAAAAGTAAGAACTTTTATTTATAAATAAGCGCAATCTTTAAGACTTATAATTTATTTAAAAACAAACACTTAACAGGTAATTTTTTTAACAAAAAAACGTGGTTTAACTTAACAACAGTTGCTTAAAGATTCACTAAATAATGAAAATTAAATTCATTTTTCTCCTGGTTTTCATTTTTTTCAAGTATTCAGCATATAGTCAAGAGATAAATTCACCTATTGAGGATTCTATTAAAAAATATATTTATAGTAAACCCAAAAAGGCGATAGTATTTAGTAAAAAATACCTTCAACAAAATTTGGAGACGGGAGATACTGAAAAAATAAAATTAGCATATTCTCTTTTAGCTGTTTGTAATGAAGTTACCAATCAAAGCGATAGTGTTTTATACTATTATCATAAAAGGTTAAGTTTAGCAGAGCACCCATTAGATATTATTAATAATAAATTTTATTTAGCTAGAACATATGACAATAGTTATAATTATAATGAGGCCTTGCAACTTTACAGTCAAGCATTAGATTTAGCAAAAAAGGAAAATAATGATGCCCATATATCTCATTTAAGGTTGTCTATTGAGCTGCTTAAAATGAAACTAGGTCTGAATAAAGATGGTATATCTACAGGAGCATTTAATTATTTGAAGGAATCATATAGCGCACAAAAAGGCGATCGAACAGGTTCTTTTGTAAGATATAATAGAAAAAGACTTATAGAGGTTTATTTACATAAAAATGAAATTGATAAGGCAGAACCTCTTATTAAAGAAGGTCTGGAGGTGGCATTGCAAAGTGAAAACATGCTATTTTTATATTATATGTTTGAGTTTAGGTCAAGAAGTCATTTTTTGAAAGGAGATCTGGCAAAGGCAAAGCTTGACGCCCTAGAAGCAAAAAGATATGCAACAAAACTGACTAACAATGCGTTTCTTAACGAAATAAATTATAGGTTATCAGACATTTCATCTAAAGAAAATAATTATGAAGAAGCTTTATCCTATTTAAAAGCAATTTTAAAAAAAGATGCTAATAAACCAGCCCACCAAGCAGCTAAGTATTATAAGCTAATAGCAGATATATACAAGAGAATAGATAGTACTAAGCTATCATATAAATTCTATTATAAATACATTGAAGAAAAAGAAAAGGCAACTCAAGAATATCTCGTAGCTATAGCTAGTATTCATGATATTACACTAAAAGAACAACTTTCAGATGTTCAAAGTATGCATGAAGAAGAACTTAGGGAAGAAATTTTAAAAAAAGAAGAACAAAAAAAAACAAAATGGGCGTGGACTGGAATTAGTGGCGTGTTGTTATTGTTAATAATTTTGTTGTTTTTCTTTTTTAAAAATAAATCTAAAGTCAACCAAAAGCGTTTTGATGACTTGATGATAAAGATTAATGCTTTTGAAGCACGAAAAGGCGAAGAAAACAAATTGAAACTTACTAAAGTAGCAATACAAGATCCTATATTAGAAGAGCAGGATATAGAACAACCAAAATTTGTAGAAAAAAATGTTGTAAAAGATATAAACTATAAGCTGCATGAAGAAGATACAGACACCATCAATACTATTGATGTTAAAAAAGTAGAAGAGATCTTAATAAAAATTCAAAAACTTGAAGAAAAACAGTATTTTTTACGCCAAGATTGCACACTTCATAATATGGCTAAAAAGCTTAAAACTAATACTTCTTATTTATCTAAAATAATAAATACACATCTGGATAAATCTTTTAGCATCTATATAAATGAACTCAGAATTAATTATGCTATCATAGAGTTAAAAAACAATAAAAGATTAAGATCATACTCTATTAAAGGCATAGCAGAAGAAATGGGCTATAAAAGTGCAGATGCTTTTTCCCGTTATTTTAGAGCTGCAACCGGTATTACGCCTTATGTTTACATTAAAAAAATACAAGAAATATAAAAAATCTATATTTTAATATAACTAACTGAATGATAGGTTTTTGATATTAAAAAAAACAGACTTCATTTATAAATTGTAGTTCTCTTCGCTTTGATACTCCTTTTTTTAGAGATTACTTTGAACCATCAAACTAAAGGTTCTAATAATTACTTTCAAGCAATAAATTAAAGATAGCAAAATCCAGAATTTTGAATTCTTTTGAATTCGTCTCAATCGAATTAAAAAAAGAATTTCTAGATGTTAATCTTTATTTAGACAATGTTGTAATTATTAATAACATGAAAGAAAAAGCGAGTTACATAAAAGACTTTAGATAAAAAAAAAGAAGTAGAGCTATCTGAAAAACAAAAGTTGGATGGTTAAGCTTTCGAGTAAACTTAAAAACAAACATAAACCTTAAAATTAAATCATTATGAAAAAACAAAACAAGAAATTACAGTTTTTAAAAAACTCAATTACTGAGCTTACAGACCCTCAAATAAAAGGGATTAATGGAGGATGTCAATTTAGCGATTCATCTGGACCTACAAAAGACATCAAGTTCTCTATTATAGATAATAACACATCATTAAATAATACATCTTTAGTTATACCAGATTTATTATTAGGGAATTAAAAACAGAATATTATCGTGTTTAATTATAATTTAAAACCAAAAGATATCGACTTTATCGAGCATAAAAAAACTGGATCTAGAATATTTTTAAACAGATATAGTGAGAAACTTAAACTCACTTAAAACAAGTTTGAGATAAAAATTAACACAAATTTTAAAATTATGAAAATTAAAAAAGCAATTTTAGGTCTAGCGCTAAGCGCAGGAATGTTATTAGGTATGAATAGTATGCACCAAGCTACAGAAGCAAATATAGGATGGGGAGTATCTGCATTATTTGATGCAGATAATAATACTACTTCCACTAATGTAATGGGCGGTGCTGCAATGGGCGGTGCTGCTGTAGCATCTGCTATAGCTGGTGCAGAAATAGGTGCAGAAATTGGTTTAGTTGGTGGTTTAGCTGGTATTGCTATTGGAGCCGTTGTAGGTGGATTGTAATTAGTAATATAATATGAGCATCTTTTAAATTTTGAGAGATGCTTATATTATTTATCTATTGCTTTAATTTTAATTCAGAAATATTTATAATGTTAAGTTTTATTAAACTTAAACAAGTTGGTAATAATTAGATTAGTAGACAAACTAAAAAAAAGCTAAGATTTAATTATTTATTCTGTTCTAAATAAAATTAAAAATTTTAAATGAAAAATAGACTTATTGCATTAGTATTTTTTGTATTTGGAATATTACTTTTTTTTATATCTAAGGATACATCTATAATGACTTTAGAATTAACCTCAGAAAACAGCAATACTAACATTAGTTTTTTTGATAAAATGGCCTTTTTTAAAGGTTATGAAGTTTTTGGAATATTTATTTACAATTTAGGCGTTGCTTTTTTATTATCTTTTGTTGGTTATTTTACTGGTGGATTGTTAACATTAATAATTCTACTTTGGAATGGTTTTTTAATTGCTATTGTTTATAACATGGCAATATATAAATTGCCTGTAGACACTATTTTATATGCCTCTAAGCACGCACCAATAGAAATATTTGCATTTTTAATATTTGCCGACTTTGGTTTGAAAGGACGTTTTTTTATAAAAAGAATTTTAAATAAAAATGAAATTGATTTTACACTAATTCCAAATTTTAAAAATTTAATCTATCCAACTATTTTATTAATTCTTGCATCAATTTTAGAAACAATATGAAAAATGTAATTCAATTAAAAGAATCTAATTTTATAAAATACCTTTTGATCTATTTTATTGTAATGCTAATAAATAATTTTATTAGAACTAGCAACATAGTAAATTCCTTAGTGTCTGAAAGTGGGGATGTTGTTTTGTTTTCAGGTTATATGAGTTCAATTATATCATCAATGTTTGTTATTTTACTTTTAATAATTGTAATTACAATCTGTTATTTTATAAAAGAAATTTTTTTTGAGGAAGTAAAACGCGAAAGTATATTTGGTTCTATTAAAACGGTTATTATATTGTTCATCTTTATTGAGTTATTTCGTGTTTTTCTAGTTTATTTTGTTTTGTTAGATGAAATTGAAAAATTTGATTTTTCGGGAGATGTTATTCAACAACTACATAATACCTATTGGTATTTTTATAATTCGTCTATTAATATATTTCTTATCGTTGTTGGTGGTTTGTTTTTTGGAATAGAGATTTACAATAAAGAGCATAAAATTATTCCAGCTATTATATTCAGCACCGTTTTTTTATGTAGTTTTTATTTAATAAATGTCAATATTTTTGATTTGTTATCTTGAAAAAACACTATTTGAAGCACATTGGCATTATTAAAAGACATTGATAAATTATAATTGGAAGAGTAGTTTAACAAAAAACATTTTGAAAAACAGTTGCTCTTTAACCCAATTCTTTTTGATACTTCAATTTGTTTTAAACAAAACTAATTAGCTTGAGTTCAGTTGCTGGAAGGTGAAATATCTCGAAGTAAAATGCAGAAAATAATGAAGAGTTGAGGAACTAATTAAGTGAAAATGAGCTATTAATTAAAATTATATGAAAAAAGGAAAAAAACTTGCTTTTGGAATAAGCATAGGAGTTGGAATTGGTGCGGGTATTGGAGTTATAACAGGAAATCTTGCGTTATTTGTAGGAATTGGTTTAATGTCAGGTGTTGCAATAGGTAATTATTTAAATCAAAAGGGAGAAAACACTAAATCTTGAAACATTAGCTAATTTTGTTAGTCTGTTTTTAGACTTGTAATGCCTTTTTTTATTAAAATAAAATCTAATTTATTTATATTTTGTTAAGTAATCCAATACCTTTTAAGAGACTCTATCACAAAAAGTGATTTAATGAACATTATTTAAGTCAGCATGGTTGTACATACAATTCAGAAATAATGCTAAAAAAACAGAGCATTTAGAGTTAGTAAGTAACTCTTTTTTAATATTATAAAGGGTTAAATTTGTGTTTATAGTTGATTTACAAATAACACACCATATTATTTTAAAGATGACAATAGTCTAATAAAAAAAGGCTGTCTGAAAAGACAGCCTTTTTAATGCTTTTTATTTAACTGTAAATAAAAGAAACCTTTCCAGTCTTCTTTGTCTTCAAAAAAGACTTATCTAAAAATAAGTTAATATCCTCTTCTTTACTAAAAGCCTCATCCACAGGAATAATACTATTAGGATCTTCACTTAGTATTTTTAGTCCCTGCTCTAAATCTTCAGTGGTACCTAAACAGTTTGCTTTAATTTGAATGTTTTTAGATATTAATCTGCCTATAAATGATGGAAAGTTTACATAAGACTCTTTGCTTCTTATCTTCTCAGAAGATTGATTAAACATACCGCAAGTTACATACCGCGCCTCAAAATTTAGATTAGGCTGTAAAGCGACCAAATGTGTGTCTGCAAAGGGGTCTAAAACAGCGTCAAAAAGCAAATCTTTAGGGAGGTTATTGTCTTTAAAATTATATATTGTTTTAATAAACGGAAACATTGTTTTTACTTTATTGGTGTCTTTTCCAGAATAAGACAGACCATAAATGTCACACTTTTTATCTTTTAAATAGTTAAGTATAATTAAAGAAGTATTGGAGGTTATAGAGGTTACAAGGATCTTATTTCCTTCTTTTATGTCTGCTTTTCGTATCATGGACATAGCGGTTTGAATACCAATACTTATTCCAGAGGCTTGTTCTACAGGTATGTTTTCAGGAACTTTAATCAACTTTCCTTTATGAAACATTTCAAGCTCTTTACTACCATGGTTACTAGGTATACCTGCAGGTGCGCCTAAAGGTGCTAAGGGATAAGAACAATTAGCAATCACAAAATCACCAACCCTCAAATTTTCAACATTTTTACCAATCTTAAGTACTTCACCGCAAAATTCTGAGCCTATTGGATAGTAGGTGTCTTGATCTGTGTTTTTTAATTTATTCCATGCGTTTTCGATAATACCAAAATCGCGATAGTTCAATGAAAACCCTTTTTTCTTAACCAAAACAATATTTGCTTGTTGATCATCATTTTCGTCAAATTCTGTATCTGGAATATGTATTAAAGCTAATGGAATTTTTAAAGAATCTATTTCCAAGATATATTTATCTTCATTTTCTAGTTTTGCCGCCAGCGACGGACTTAATACGCCTAATGCTCTCATAATTTATTTGTTTCTAAAGTTTAAAAAAAGAGAGCCACTGTAGTTCTCTTTTAAGTGAATTGGCTATTAATTTAAGCGGTTACTTTTGTTTTGCTTTTTTTCTGAGTATGGAGTTGCTTGCTATAATATTTAAATAACATATCATATACAACCATTTCATGCACACGCTGCTTCGCTAAGAAAATACGGTTACAAACCATGTGTAAATAGCTTAGTACCGTATTTTGGAGCCCTCCAGGCAGGATATTTTTTTCTGCTAATTCTTTTAGTTGGTCAACCACGACTTTGTTTTTAACAGAACGCTCTTTTAATATATCCCAAAGTGGAGCATACATGTCTGCTTTAGCATCTTCATCTAAAAAAGCTTCGATATTTGACATGTTTTCGCTGTACAATTCATTAACCTGTTTGTTAAGGGCACCAGTTTTGTTAAACTCCTTTCCAAAACCTGTTTTTGCTACATTTAAGAGCTGCATTTTTTGTTTTACATCAAACCCAAAGTCATTGAGTAAATGATCCATAGAGAGTAATGAAAACAACCAACGCACGCGCTCTCCTGCATCGCCTTCAATTAAGTCTGCGAATTTGACGGTAGCTTCGCTGTCGTTATAATATAATTCTTCAGTGGCATCTATAGAATCAAAACCATAACGTTGTAATTCTCTTAAGTACGTATCTGTTTGTGTTTTCCAAATTAACAGGTTGTTTTCGAACGGTTGAATGTGTTTTTTGATGATAAATACACACTGAGAGAATTTTGTTTGATCGTTTAAATGAATTCTAAAACGTAAATGGTGACCATCTTTATCGCCATAACGAATAAAGAACCATTTATCGATTAGGTTATTAGCTTCCAGTTCGTCAACTATTGGCTTAATGGCGTGGTTTAATAATTTTTCACCTACGCGTTCCCCACAGTAAAACTTGTAGTATAACCACTCATCTCCCGTAGAATAAGAGGCTTTTTGTAAGGTGCCTTTTTGAGCTTCTAAAGGTTGAGCGTTTAACAGGTCTGACGCTTTAGGTGCATTCTTATAGGACGGCAACACAAACTCATTACAGTAAGCTCCTGTTATCGTGTCTTCTTCAAAAAAGAATTCTTTTAGTTGAATCATGCGTTCACCTTTTAACATAAAAAAGAAAACCGTACAACTCAAGTCGTTTTCAAAATTAACTACCACTTCGTTATCTCCTTGGGTAAAAGCAACTACGTTAGGAATGTTTCTTTCCTTTCGAAACGCTCTAACATAGCTAATAACATCTTCTTCCTTAGTGTCTAAAATAGTCTTAATTGTATCATGGTTGAGAGTCCAAGTAGCACGAGACAAAACAATGTCTTTATAACTTACTCGTGGTAAATAGTCAAATTCATGTTGTAAACTTCCCCAACTAAAACTTAATCCCGATTGTTCCTGATCTTGTAAATCACATAAAAAGTGATAAATAGGTAAGGCATTGGCGCTATAATTGTGCGCATTACCTAAACGAGGAATAATCTCTTTATTTAAGCGTTTTGAGCGTAAAATGATTTTACCTCTGCGGACTGAAACATATAAATCTGCAACGTCTAGCTGGTGCTCCTTGTCTAAAGACGAATTTCCTAAATAAGGAATTTCATAATCTCTTTGGAACTTTCTGTATAAAATATTTCCTGTTCTCGCTTGTGGTAAATGAATAATTTCTGCTAATATTTTATCTGGATATAATGCTTTTTCATAGTCTTGAATCTCATTACACATGGTTTCGATGGAATCATCTAAATGTGCAAAACGTCCAATTAAGCCATTAGCCGAAGGTCCCCAAACCGACTTTAAACACACTTTTTCTTCTCCATTTTCATGGAAGACATTAAAGAAAGTTGAAAAACTATCTGGATACAACGCCTCGTTTTCTTTAAACTGATTAATTTCATCATCGGTTAAACTAATTTCAGTGACATTATGTTGGAGCGCGTGAAGCGCTTTTTTAAATAAAAAGCCAGTCTTTTTACTCCAGTTTATTTGTCTGCTTGTGGCGCTTTTACCGCGTATAGCTAATTTATCTACTAAAGGGGTTTTTGCTCCTGAGCCCCGACCATAACCAATACCTAAATCTGGATCTAAAACATTAATCAAGGGTTGTTCGTATTCCTCATAACGTTCTTGAAATTTGGTTTTAAAATCATCTAAAGTTGGATTTTCTCTTTTGCTCTGCAGTTTGTTTAAAACAACAATGGCACTTCGTAACTTTTTTACGGTATTATAACTTAAAGTAGCGGTTGATAAATCTTTAAAGCTATCCACCTGAAAGAGTTTTGTAATATCTGCTTCTTGAATTTCCTTTTCAATTTCCTTATGAATATCTCTATACTTTTCAGGACTATTGCACACAGAGGCGTCTATAGCGCGTATTTTACTTTTTAGCGATAGCAGTAGTTTTTTTACCACATTAGCTTCATAAAAATCAAAACGCTTTTCTGTTAAAACATCTAAAAGGCTTTCTAAATAATCGTCTCCGGTTAGGGTAAATTCTAATTCATTAACAAAGAACTGACTATCAATAACTTGGTTGATAAAAGCTCTAGCATCTTCAGTACTAATATTATCATCGGTAATGGGCTTAATTAATTCATTTATGGTAGCGCCTTTTTGAGCAATGGCAATGGTCTTTTCTAAATAGTCATTAATATCGACTTCTGATATTTTGTGGCACCTCGCTTGGTCTTTAAAGTAGTATTCTACAAAGCGGTACTTATCCATCACTTTATACATAGAATTATTTGGGTAGTATTTTAAAACGTCTCTAATTTCCTTATGTTTTGTTATTTCTGGTAAAATCTCACCTAAAAAATACATGTCGAATTTAGTGGTGCGTTTAAGTTCAGCCCCAGCAACGTCAATATTGGTTTCCTTGGCTAAGCTAATAGTACTTACAGAGGCCCAAAGTCCAAAAGGCGTGCAGCGATTCGCTAAGCGAGAGGTGTATTTATAAAGAGAGCCTTTAAGATTTTTAAGCTCATCTTCGGTTTGAAAGGCTTCACCTTTTTCCCATAGCTCTAATGCCTTAAAAATATTTGGTGAACCAATAAATAAGGCTTCTCTGTGTTTAGGGACTTTGAATATTTCCTGAATTTCCTCCCAAGTAATATCAATTTTCTTAACACTTAACGGGGTTCTAACAACCGCTTGGTTTGCAAATGAATGATTTTTCATAAATGACGGATTTTTTTTAGTTATACATTAAAATTTTGCCACATTTTGTTGTAGTAGCCATCTTTGGCTAAAAGCTCTTTATGTGTTCCAGTTTCGACAACTTCGCCTTTTTTCATGGCAATGATCTTATCTGCTTTAACAATAGATTGTAGTTTGTGGGCAATAATTATTATCGTTTTTCCTTGTGATGCTAAATCATCGATGAGGTCTTTAATCACTAATTCAGATTCTGAATCTAATGCTGAAGTGGCTTCATCTAAAATGAGTATTTCAGGTTCTTTATAAAGTGCTCTGGCGAAGGCAATACGCTGTCTTTCACCCCCTGAAAGGTTGGCGCCAAATTCACCTAAATAGGTTTCGAAACCATTAGGTAGTGATTCAATAAACTCATAGGCACCAACTTGTTTAGAGACTTTGATGATTTTTTCCATATCTGGACTGTACTCGCCTATTGCAATGTTTGAAATTATTGAACCATCAAAGAGTTCAACAGTTTGAGGAACAGTAGTTACTAAGTCATTAATACTGTCTTTGGTAATGTATTTTAAATCGTAATCTCCAATAAGGATTTTACCTTCAGAAGGCTGGTATATATTTTGAATAAGTGAAGCAATTGTACTTTTCCCACTACCACTTTCTCCAACCAAAGCCGTAAACTTACCTCTAGGAATCGTTAAACTAATGTCTTTAAAAATATCTCGGCCCAATTCATAGTGAAAACGTACACTATCGAACTGGATGTCTCCAAAGGAATGCTCGCTAATAGCTATATTAGCTTCGTTAGCTTCCGTTTCAAGATCCATAATCCCGAATAATCGATCTGCAGCAATCATGGCGTTTTGAATCGATTTATTAGTACCAATAAGCTGAGAGGCTGGGCCTGTAAAGTATCCAATAATAGAGTAAAAAGAGAATAATTCTCCTGGAGTAATTTCTCCATCAATCACGTAATAGGTTCCTGCCCACAATAGAACAATAGTAAATACTCTTGATACAAACCCCGTTGAAACCGTAGAAAAGACATTATTTAAACCAGATTTATAGATGGTTTTTAATAAATCTATAAACTTTAATTCTGTTTTGTTTTTTGTAAATTCTTCGAGAGACAATCTTTTGACTGTGCCAATGTTTTTAATGGATTCAACTAATTGGGATTCAAGTAAAGCATTCTTTTCCATAACTTCACGCTCCACTTTTTTGTTTAATTTATTAACAATGAAGTAGATAATAATGTATACAGGAATAATGAGCATTATAATACCTGCCAATTTTACATTGTAGGTAAACATAAAGATGAATGAAAAGACAACAATAAATATGTTAACCAATATATTTAAAGCTGTTTCATTAATAAGTAATCTAATTTTTACAGCATCTCCAATTCTAGACATGATTTCTCCTATTCGCATAGTGTCAAAGAATTTTTGAGGCATAGTAAATAGGTGCTTATAGTAGCCTAAAATAAGTCTGGAATCAATTTGTTGACTTGTTTTTAGCATAAATACATCTTTGAGGGCGCCAAACAGGAACTGCAGTACAATACATACCAATACAATAACACTCATTAAATTAAGTAAGCTTTTGTTACCACTTACCAGAACAAAGTCTGTAATCTTTTCAATATAAATAGATACTGAAAAACCTAGAATAGTATATAAAATTGAGCCAATTAAAGCTTGAATTAAAATGTGCTTGTGCGGGTTTAAAAGAAAAGACATACGTTTAAGATTAGAGAACTTTTCGTTTCGTTCTTTAAAAATATCTTCATCTGGTATAAGAATAAGCATATAACCAGTAAAGATTTTTTCGAATTCTGCTCTGCTTTTCTTTTCTAGTTTACCAGAAGCAGGATCCATGACCTTAACATAAGTCTTAGTTACTTTATAAATCACCATATAATGCGGAAACTCATGTTCTTCGAGTTTAATCATAACATGGGCGATAGCAGGAAGCGGAATTTCCTCTAAGCTATCCATAGAAGCCTTAACTCCTTTTGCAATAAAATCAAGTTTTATTGCTGCTTCTCTTAAACCTAAAAGTGTTGTCCCCTTTTGGTTTGTACTCGCATATTGTCTAATTCTTGAAATAGGGAGGCTTAGTTTGTAATGTTCTGAAATAGAAGCTAAACAAGCTGCACCACAGTCGCTAAAATCATGTTGTTTTATTTCTATTTTACTCATTTGTAGGGTTGTAAGGGTTAAACCAATCGTCTATACTGTCAAATAATAAATCGTAAAGACTTCTTCGGATTAAGAAGAATCTACTGGTTAATGTCATTCCTTTTTTTAACTGGCCTTGAGCACCATTTACTAATGATAAATAGGTTTCATTTAAGGAACTGCGCACTTTAAAACCACTGGTGTTATTTACTTGAACTAAATCTTTACCAACTTCAGTAATTTTCCCGGTGGCAAACCCCCATTGGTTAGAGTTATAGGAATCTACTTGATATTTTGCAGTAATACCTTCTTTGATATAGCCAATGTCAGAGGGTGATAAAAAGGATTCTATTTCTAAGTTTTTACTAGGAGAAATATTGGCAAGCGTACTTCCGGGATTTAAAAAACTACCTTCATTATAGCCTTGTACGTCTATGAGTTCACCATCTATAGGCGCAATTAAAACATACATCTCTTTTTCTTCCTTAATCTGTTTTTTATTCGATTCTAAATCTTCTAGTGCACGCTTATAGTCTGTAAGTTGATTTTGCCAAGTTAATTGAGATTGTTTAATAATATTAGTCCTGTCATTTTTCAATTTATTCAAATCCAGTAGCGCACGCTCGTATTCTGCTTTCGCAATAACACCACTTTTATATAAGGAATTAGATCTATCATATTCTGCTTGGGTGTTTTTTATTATTGTATTTATATTAAAGAGTTGCTGCTGAAATTGGTTATATTCCTTCTGGTATTGATTCGTTTTAATAAGAGTATACTTGCCTTTAATTAAATAATTTAAGTCTACTATAAAATCTTCAATGTCCTCCTTTTGAGAATCGATAAGATGGTCGCGTTCGTCTAACATTCTTTGGTTTATGATAAGCAAAGTGTCTCCTTTTAAAACCGATTTGTTTTCAATAAGATTGAAATAGGTTATTCTTCCGCTTACAGGAGCAAAAAGAGAAACAGGCCTTTCATGAGAGGTAATGACACCACGACTGGTCGTATAAATATCTACTTCAACAAAGGGAAGTGCTGTTATAGTGCATAAGAGGGCCAAAAATATAATCCAAAAAATGAGATTTGTTTTTTTACTATGTTTGGCGATATGATATTCTACAGTATTGTGAAGAATATCTTCAGGGAAAATATTATTTTCATTCATAATTTTTAGACCATTAATAAGTTAATAATAATATGTCTTTTTTATTAAGAGTTATTATGAATGAAACTCTAATTAATAAATGTAACATGTGCTTGAGTATTTGAGTCAAAGCAACATATAATAAAGAACAAATACAAGGCAAGCGTCCTCACTTTTATAAAATCGGGTTGTCTATAATCGTTATAAACAGTTCAAAAACAGAATATTAATTGTAAATTTTAAAGTGAGGAATTAAAAAATATTATTTTTAAAATGCTTTACAAAAATGCCTTGTTTATATTTGTCAATATTTGATTATGGAAAAAAATAAATCTAAAAAAATATCTAAAAAGTTACTTCATAAATACCGTTTGGTAATTCTCAATGAAGACACCTTCGAAGAACGCTTGGCTTTAAAACTAACGCGACTAAATGTTTTTATTTTGTTAGGTATTTCTTCTATTATATTAGTAGGCTTTACTGTTTTGCTTATTGCCTTCACGTCATTGCGAGAATATATACCTGGATATTCCTCTACTGCTTTAAAAAAACAAGCACTTGAACTCAATTATAAAACAGATTCATTACAACAAATCCTAACGAATAATGATAGATACTACGCTTCTATTAAAAAAGTATTAAAAGGAGAAGTAAGTAGTGTAGAAATTAATAGAGATTCAATTATAGATGCGGCTAGTATTGATTTAAATGAGATTGATTTAAATCCTATAAAGGAAGATTCTATTTTAAGGGCTATGGTAGATAAGGAAGATAAATATAGCCTGTTTGATTCAGCAAGGTCTAAAATAAATTTTGTGCTTTTTCCACCAGTTAATGGTGAAATTAGTGAAGCGTACAATGTTAAAGAAAAGCATTATGCGGTAGATATTATAGTGGCTAAAAACACCCCTATAAAAGCCACGGCAGATGGCACTGTTATTTTCTCAGAATGGACTGCCCAAACAGGTTTCGTGATATTAATTGAGCATAGCCATGGTTTAATTTCGGTGTATAAACACAACGCCTCTTTGACAAAGGCTCAAGGAGATTTAGTAAAAGCAGGCGAGGTCATTGCGACCGCAGGAAATACTGGCGAACTCACCACGGGAACCCATTTGCATTTTGAACTTTGGAGTGACGGTTACCCTGTAAATCCTACTAATTTTATAGATTTTAAATAATATGTCACTGAAGTCTTTTTTTGCCAAACCATTTGCACTTTATATATACAAAAAAATAGAAAAATGGGCTAATAATCCTATTGAAACTCAAGAAAATGTATTTCGAAAGTTAATTTCTGAAGCCGCAGAAACGCAATTTGGTAAAGATCATAAGTTTAATAGTATTCACACTTATAAAGATTTCGTAGAACAAGTACCCATTCGTGATTACGAAGCATTAAAACCTTATGTAGAGCGTGTTGTCGCTGGTGAACAAAATATTCTTTGGAAAGGTAAACCCTTATATTTTGCTAAAACCTCAGGCACGACTTCTGGTGCAAAATATATTCCTATTACTAGCGAAAGCATGCCAAATCATGTGAACGCTGCACGAAATGCAATTTTACTTTACATTCATGAAACAGGCCATTCAAAATTTGTAGATGGCAAAATGATTTTCCTTCAAGGCAGCCCTGTTCTAAAAGAAGAAAATGGTGTGCAATTAGGACGACTTTCTGGTATTGTGGCACACTACATACCAAAATACCTTCAAAAAAACCGGCTGCCGTCTTGGGAGACTAATTGTATAGAAGATTGGGAAACTAAAGTTGATGCTATTGTTGAAGAAACCCTAAATGAAAACATGACCATTATTTCTGGTATTCCATCCTGGGTACAAATGTATTTTGAAAAACTTCAGAAGAGAACAGGTAAAAAAGTAGGCGATATTTTTAAGAATTTCAACCTTTTTATTTTTGGAGGTGTTAATTACGAGCCTTACAGAGCAAAATTCGAAAACCTAATAGGTAGAAAGGTGGATAGTATTGAGCTCTATCCTGCAAGTGAGGGTTTTTTTGCCTTTCAAGACAAACAAAATGTAAAAGGCATGCTATTACTGTTAGATTCAGGCATGTTTTATGAGTTTGTAAAAGCCGATGAGTTTTTTGATAAAAAACCAAAACGTATGACCTTAGCAGAGGTTGCTATAGGTGTAAATTACGTCATGATTATTTCAACCAATGCTGGTCTATGGGCCTATAACCTTGGAGATACCATACAGTTTACTAGCACAAAACCCTATCGTATTATCGTTTCGGGCCGCATTAAACACTTCATTTCTGCTTTTGGTGAGCACGTTATTGGAAAAGAAGTGGAATCTGCTTTAAAAACTGCAACGGAAGGCTCTTTAGTAAGAATTAATGAATTTACAGTGGCGCCTCAAATTAATCCAGAATCGGGTTTGCCATATCATGAATGGTTTATCGAATTTGAAAACGAGCCGGAAAGCCTTTCCGCTTTAGCGCAAAAAATAGATCAGGCCTTACAAAAGCAAAACAGTTACTATCTGGATTTAATAGTTGGTAAAGTCCTACAGCCACTAAAAATTTCTGTTGTTAGAAAAAACGGATTCCAAAATTTTATGAAAGCGGTAGGTAAATTAGGCGGACAAAATAAAATACCAAGATTGGCAAACGATCGTAAAATTGCAGATGCGTTAATTACAGAAATTATCAGTAAATAATAGTATATTTGCCAGTTAAAAGGACTAAATGAGTAATATAAAACGACACGAAAGAACGCGAGCACAAGAGAGTTCAAATGCTATAGAAAGAATGTACATAACTATGCGACATCTTTTTAATCGTGGGTTTTATAAACCAATGGGAATTTCAGGGGAGACCTTACGTGAGGCTTTACTGGTTTTGCGCCCAGAGATTTATGGCTCTATTTCAGAAGAAAAAGCGGAGTTGGAAGGCTTGCTTTACGTTATTGATAGACTGCCAACGGGTATAGAGGAGTGTCGCTTTATTAACTTAACCAGCGATGAGGGTTATACAAACTCTCATTTTGAACCTATTATTCCTCCTAAGAGGAGACGTAATTGCTATCGTATTGATGAAGAGCAAATGAATATTGAAATTACGCGTGGGCGCTCAGAAATTTACGATATTTTAACACATTTAACGTTCCTATTTATTGAATCTCATAAAATTAGTAAACGCATTATTATAGATGAGAAAGGAACTACAACCCGCGATTGGTTGAAACTTGAAGATGCTGTTTTAAACAAAAACAAGCTTACACAAAAGGAACGCGAAATAGCGATTACGCATACCGCAAATATTTTAGGACGAACGTTTAAAGAATTATCAGAAGCCTATGTGCTCTTTGCCACGCCTAAACATCCAGAGCGGTTATTACAAATTATCTACTGGTTAGGAAAATTGGCCATTGATGAAATTATAAATAACAATAAGCGCACAGTCACTTTTAGTCCCGTATTGCGCGAAAGATTAGGCCATCACATTCACGGAGAAGTGTGGGCAGATAATATAAAGGAAGTACTACAAAAAAACAATTTATTAACCAGACCCATTCATATTATAAGTGCGAACCTACATAGTGTGATGAATACGTTATATGCGCCGCAAGCACTCAAAAATTTAGCAACGAAGAAAGACATTTTTCAAGTGTATGAAGCGCTTAGTAGTTCTGAAAATGCTGAAATGCGCAATAAAGTAACACAAAAAGCGTTACAGCAAGGCATGATTTTTGTTCCAGATACCTCTGGGACAAACATTGACGTTCAAATTTTTGACACAGAAAAACTGGATTTAAGTAAAACAGATTTAGGGCTTGACACCTCTAAAAAAGAAGTTGAGAAACCAGTTATTTTTGTTATGGATTATGCGTTTGGAGAGCAAGCGTATGAAACCATAGACGAACTGTTAAAGCCCTACGGGTCTAAAAACAATAAGATACACCTCAATATCGAATCTATTTCCATAATGGGAAAAGCAGGGATCTTAGAAGGAGGTAAAGGAGATATTATGATACCTTCTGCACATATTTTTGAAGGGACTGCAGATAATTACCCGTTTAAAAACGAATTAAGTAAAGCAGATTTAGAAGGGCAAGGTGTTGATATTTATGAAGGCACAATGGTTTCTGTGTTGGGAACATCACTTCAAAACAAAGATATTTTAAAGTTCTTTTTTAACTCTACATGGAACGTTATTGGACTCGAAATGGAAGGAGCACATTATCAAAAGGCCATACAAGCCGCTTCAAGAGTAAGAGGTAGCATTAATCCAGACGTAAAAGTGCGGTATGCGTATTATGCTAGTGATAATCCTTTAGAAACGGGAAGTACATTAGCCTCAGGTGGATTGGGAACGTCTGGCGTGAGACCAACTTATTTAATAACAAGAAAAATATTACAACAAATTTTTAGTTAAAAATTAACAAGACTTATGAGTAAAGAATTACCACCAAATAAAAACACAAATGAGGAAGTAGATTTAGTTGTGTTTTTTAATCTTATTGGAAACGCATTTTCTAAGTTGTTTAACTTTATAGCCTCTATATTTAAAGTGCTTTTTGATGCCTTCATCTTCATCTTATCCCACTTTTATAAACGAGTCATATGGTATTTAGGGGCTCTGGTTTTAGGTTTTGTCATTGGTGTTTATTTAGACAAAACATCTGAAAAACGTTATGGCGCCAACATGTTTATTGAAACCAATTATAACTCAGGGTTTCAGGTATATGAAAATATTAAAAATTTAAACGAATTAGCCGGTGTAGATAAAGACGCCATTGAGTTAGCAAGAGTATTAGGGCTTGATAGCAGTGATGCAGCTTCTCTTAAAGGGTTTTATATTCAACCAGAGAGAGATCCAAGTACTAGTATGAAAATGTTTATTGATTTTAAAAAGGAGTTGGATTCTACAGCGAGGAAAGAATTGGAATATGAGTCTTTTTTAGCAAGTGTTAGTAAATTTAATTTCAAAAATCATCAGATTGGAGTTGCCTCTACTAATAAAAAAATATATACTAAGTTAAATAAAACCCTACCTACTTTTTTATCAGAAAACCCCTATCTAATTAAATTAAAAGAAGTAGGTCAAGAGAATTTTAAAAGAGAAGAAGAAACCTTAGCGGCGCAACAAAACAAAATAGATTCTTTAGTTGAGGTGTATTTACAAATTAGATCCGATCAGTCAGGTAAACTAGGGACTCCAGGATCAGGGACTAATCTATATTTAGGAAATGCTCAAAAAAACGAATTACTAGTTGATGAGGCTAGCTTGTTAAAGACCAAATTAGAATTAGAAGAAGAGAGAAGAGCAGTCATTACTAATATGGTAAAGGGAGAGAATATTATATCTGTAATTTCTGATTTCCCTTCTTCTGGATATGATATGAGCGAATGGTATCAAGAAAAAAAAGTTCAAATACCGATACTAGCTATAGGCTTATTACTCTTTATATTCCTTTTTATAGGCTTGGGGAAATTTCTAAAAAAACGTGAGAAATCTAATTAACTTTTAAATGACTATACTTATAACAGGAGGACTTGGATTTATAGGATCAAATTTTATTCACTATTTCATCAATAAATATCCTGAGTATAACCTTATAAATTTAGATAATCTAACTTATGCAGGTGCGCTTTCTAATGTTGAGGATATTAAGAGTAATGTAAATTATACTTTTATAAAAGGAGATATATGCGATAGAAACTTAATAGAGAATTTATTCAATGAGTATAATTTTGATGGTGTTATTCATTTTGCAGCGGAGTCTCATGTAGATAATTCAATTAAAAACCCAGGGGCTTTTATCGACACCAACATTACAGGAACCTTCAATTTATTGGATGTGGCAAAAAACCATTGGATGTATGGCCCTAATGAATGTAAAAAAGGGTTTGAGCAGGCCAGATTTCATCACATATCTACAGATGAGGTGTATGGCACTTTAGGTGAAACAGGATTGTTTAGTGAAGACACGCCTTACGCACCTAATAGCCCATATAGCGCTTCAAAAGCAGCTTCAGATTTTATCGTTAGAAGTTATTTTCATACCTATGGAATGAACGTAGTCACAACAAATTGCTCTAACAATTATGGCCCGAAACAGCACGATGAAAAGCTTATTCCTACAATTATAAGAAAAGCTATTTCAGGAGAAGCAATTCCTATCTATGGCGATGGAACAAATATTAGAGACTGGTTATATGTATTAGACCATTGCAAAGGCATTGATTTAGTATTTAAAACAGGAAACTCGGGAGAAACTTATAACATTGGCGGTAGAAACGAAAGAAATAATCTTTATATTGTAGATGCCATCTGTTCTATTTTAGATGAATTGAAACCAGCTTCAGCATCCTATAAAGAACAAATAACCTTTGTGCAGGATAGGGCAGGGCATGATTTTAGGTACGCTATAGATGCTTCAAAAATTGAAAAGGAACTCGGTTGGAAAGCCGATGAAGACTTCGAATCAGGAATACGAAAAACCATCGATTGGTATTTAGAAAAATACAATAGTTAATAGGCCTTCCGAATCGAAAGTCTTTTCCTAAGGTAATTTCTAATTGGAAGCAACCTGTAACTAACAAAGAACAATAAACTATCCAGATGAAAGGAATCATATTAGCAGGAGGTTCAGGAACAAGATTACACCCATTAACAAAAGTGCTAAGTAAGCAGTTGATGCCTATTTATGATAAACCGATGATTTATTATCCATTATCTACGTTAATGCATGCCGGAATAAACGAAATATTAATCATTTCTACACCAGAACATTTACCGCTTTTTAAAGCACTATTAGGAGACGGAAGTCATCTAGGCTGTAACTTTCAATACGCTGTGCAGGAGGCGCCTAACGGGCTTGCAGAAGCCTTTATTATTGGGGCAGATTTTGTTGGTAAAGATAAGGTTGCACTAATTTTAGGCGACAATATTTTCTACGGTACAGGCTTGTCCGAGCTTTTAAAATCTAATAATGATCCAGAAGGAGGTATTGTTTATGCGTATCACGTAACGGATCCAGAGCGCTATGGTGTGGTCAATTTCGATAAGGATGGAAAAGCATTAGCTATTGAAGAAAAACCAGAAAAACCAAAATCAAATTACGCTGTGCCAGGGATTTATTTTTACGATAATTCTGTTATTGAAATAGCCAAAAACATCAAACCAAGCGATCGGGGTGAGCTCGAAATAACAGATGTTAATAAAGAATATTTAAAACAAGGCAGATTAAAAGTTTCTATATTAGATAAAGGAACGGCTTGGTTAGATACGGGCACCTTTAACTCACTCATGCAAGCCTCTCAGTTTGTGCAAGTTATTGAAGAGCGTCAAGGTTTAAAAATTGGCGCAATAGAAGAAGCCGCCTATAGTAGCGGTTTTGTTTCTAAAAAACAACTATTAGATTTGGCGACCCCACTACTTAAAAGCGGTTACGGGGAGCATTTAATTAGTTTAGTAAATCAAGAGTAAATGCAAGCAAAAGAAACAAGTCTTAAAGGCTGCTACATTTTGGAACCAACTATTTTTGGTGATGAAAGAGGCTACTTTTTTGAAAGTTATAATAAAAAGCGATTTGAATCACTTATCGGTGAAACAGTAAATTTTATCCAGGATAATGAGGCGTTTTCTAATAAAGGGGCGCTAAGGGGGCTTCATTTTCAAGAAGGTGAGCATGCACAAGCAAAATTAGTTAGAGTAACACAAGGAACAGTAATCGATGTTGCTGTAGATTTAAGACCCAAGTCGGAAACCTTCTTAAAACATATCGCCGTAGAATTATCTTCAGAAAATAAAAAGCAATTATTTGTCCCTAGAGGCTTTGCCCACGGGTATATTGTACTAAGTGAAACAGCAGTGTTTAATTATAAATGCGATAATGGCTACAATAAAGCATCAGAAAATGGGGTTATTTACGATGATAAAGACCTGAACATAGATTGGCAACTTAAGCCAGAACAACTTATTGTTTCAGAAAAAGATAAAGTACTTCCTACTATTAATGAATTGTTTAAATGAAAAGAGTTGTAGTCTTAGGAGCCAAAGGTCAATTAGGATTGTGCATACAAGAACTATCTAACGCGTATCCAGGGTTAGATTTTTTGTTTTTAGATAGTAAAGCATTGGATGTTTCAAGTGCCAAACAAGTAGAAACACTATTTAAAAGTACGCCGTTTGATTATTGCATCAATTGTGCTGCATACACTGCGGTTGATAAGGCAGAGGATGAAAAAGAATTAGCCTATAAAATTAATACGCTTGGTGTTAAATTTTTAGCGGAGTCTTGTAAAAAGCATCAGGTGACTTTAATACACATTTCAACAGACTTTGTTTTTGATGGAAAAAGTACGATGCCGTATAAGGAAGAGGATAAAGAAAACCCTTTAGGGGTGTACGGCGCGAGTAAACTCGCTGGAGAAAAAGAAATTGCTATACATTTAAAAAATTATTTCATTATTAGAACCTCATGGTTGTATTCAGTGCATGGTAGTAATTTCGTTAAAACCATGCTTAAATTAGCGAAAGGCAGAAAAGAACTGAGTATCGTAAATGACCAAAAAGGAACACCTACAAATGCACATGACTTGGCTGGCGTAATTTTAAAAATTATTAATTCGAATGCATCTTCCTATGGCGTTTATCATTACAGTAATTTAGGCCATGCTACTTGGTTTGAATTCGCTAAAGCCATATTTGAAATGACCCATACTAAAATTAAGGTTAACCCAGTAGACTCTAGTCAGTTTAGAACAAAAGCTGAGCGTCCAAAATATAGTATATTGGACAAAACAAAGATTATGAATACTTTCGGGATAGAAATTCCTGCTTGGGAAGAAAGTTTAGAGAAAATGGTTAAAGTGATGCAAGCTTAAAACACAATATTTCAGTTGTTTAACTCAAAAGCCTCATAATACAATTATTAGAGTATTGAACCGACTGAAAGTATAATTGGAATAACTTTATCCATCATTAAATTACGATTGTCCATTTAAAATACTACTTTTGCAACCGAAAAAAAGCACGATATTAATAGCATGCTTAGCCTCTATAAAAAATGAAAAAAAACCTTATTATATTCGGTACCAGACCAGAAGCTATAAAAATGGCACCATTGGTTAAGGAGTTTCTTAAAAGCAAAAATGAATTTGAAACTAAAGTTTGTATAACAGCTCAGCATAGAGAAATGTTAGATCAAGTATTGACGTTTTTTGAAATTAAACCAGATTACGATTTGGATTTAATGAAACCAAATCAAAACCTTTATTCGCTTACCGCAGATATTATAACAAATTTAAAACCAATTTTAGAGGAATTTAAACCAGACTATGTATACGTTCATGGTGATACAACCACGACAATGGCGGCAAGTATAGCTTCATTTTATTCTGGAGCAAAAGTGTGTCATGTCGAGGCAGGTTTAAGGACATTTAACAAACGGTCTCCGTTTCCAGAAGAAGTGAATAGAAGTATTGCTGGGAGCATATCAGATTACCACTTTGCTCCAACTACCACTTCAAAACAGAATTTACTAAACGAAAATATTTCAGAAGAAAACATTCTTGTTACTGGTAATACTGTTATCGATGCATTAGACTTTAGCTCAGGAAAAGTAACGTCAGCACTATACTCAGATAATGAGGTTGAAAAGCTAAAGAATATGGTTGATGATTCAAAAAAAATAATACTCGTTACTGGTCATAGACGTGAAAATCATGGGCAAGGATTTATTAATATTTGTAGTGCTTTAAAGGAGATAGCAGAAGAAAACAATAATGTTCAAATCATTTACCCAGTACATTTAAATCCAAATGTTCAAAAGCCAGTATATGAACTTTTAGCGGGTATTGAAAATGTAAAACTTATTGATCCATTGTCCTATCCTGCATTTGTATGGTTAATGAATAAATCGCATCTTATTATTACTGATAGTGGTGGTGTGCAAGAAGAAGCACCTAGTTTAGGGAAACCTGTTTTGGTAATGCGTGATACTACAGAAAGACCAGAAGCAGTTGATGCGGGAACGGTTTTTTTAGTAGGAACAGACAAAGATAAAATAGTAAAAGAAACAAATAATTTACTGAATAATGAATCTGCCTATTTAAAAATGAGCAAATTACATAATCCTTATGGAGATGGTACCGCTTGTCAGAAAATAGTAAGTTTCATTTCTAATTTATAAATATGAGTAATAAACCAAACGTTGTAATGGTGGGCTTAGGCTACATTGGTTTGCCTACAGCCGCATTGATAGCGAGTAGAAACATTAAAGTCACTGGTGTTGATATTCATCAACATGTAGTAGATACGATTAACAAGGGAGAAATTCACATTATTGAACCTGATTTAGACGGTTTAGTGCATCATGTGGTAAAAGACAAGTTTTTAACGGCGAGTACCACTCCTGTTGAAGCAGATGTGTACTTAATTGCGGTCCCGACACCCTTTAAGGGCGATCATGAACCCGATATATCTTATGTAGAATCTGCTACACGTGCTATTTTACCCACGCTTAAAGAAGGGGTCTTAGTTATTATAGAGTCAACCAGCCCAGTAGGTACCACTGAAAAAATGGAAGCGGTTATTTTTTCTGAAAGACCAGAACTTAAAGGAAAAATATTCATGGCCTACTGTCCAGAGCGTGTATTGCCTGGAAATGTTATATACGAGCTAGAGCATAACGATAGAGCTATTGGGGGAATTAATGAAGAATCAACAGAAAAAGCAGTTTGGTTTTACAAGCATTTTGTAAAAGGAGAATTACATAAAACCAATGCTAAAACTGCTGAAATGTGTAAATTAGTTGAAAACTCTTCAAGAGATGCGCAAATTGCTTTTGCTAATGAACTTTCTATGATTTGTGATGAAGCAGGAATAAATGTTTGGGAGCTAATAAGGTTAGCAAATAAACACCCTAGAGTTAATATATTACAACCGGGAACAGGTGTTGGTGGGCATTGTATTGCTGTAGATCCATGGTTTATAGTTAGTGAGTTTCCTGAGCAGGCTAAAATTATTCGTATTGCAAGAGAAATCAATAACTACAAAACAGAATGGGTTATTGAAAAAATTAAAAATACAGCTTTGCAATTTGAATTAGATAATGGTAAGAAGCCTAAAATTGCAGCCATGGGCTTAGCTTTTAAGCCAAATATAGACGACTTAAGAGAGTCTCCAGCACTAAATGTGGTTACAGCACTCCAAAATACGACTTTAAGTATTTTAGCGGTTGAACCAAATATTGAGTCGCATAAAACTTTAGAAATATTTTCTATAGATCAAGCACTAAATGACGCCGATATTATTGTTTACTTAGTTGCTCATGATCAATTTAAAACACTAAAGTCTAATAAATTAGTGTTAGATTTTTGTAACGTTACGAATCAATAAATTAAGGAAAAATGAAAAATATTTTATTATTAGTACTATTTATAGTGGTTATTTCATGTAAAAATGAAGCTAAACAGGAAACGGTTAATGAAGAGACCACTCCTATAGTTGAAGAAGCGACAGCCGCAATTTATCCTGCATTAGAAGGTGCTCCGTCGCAACTGAATTATATTTTTGAAAATGGCTTTGAGTTTGCAGAAGATATCAAAGTTAATTACATCGCATTACAGTCTAAAGGAGGAGATAACTATCAATTAATTTACGGTTTAAATGAAAAAACTAATCTGGAGCGTCTGGAAACATTAAAGGTCTCAGCAGTATTTTACGCAGAAAACCCAAAATTATTTAAAGAAAAATTATATCAAGACAGAAAATCAAGACAAATTCCTGCTCTTTGTAAGATTATGATATTGGACAACGAACCAGTAATTTCTCAAGAATTTACATTATTGCCAAAAAAGCATGAGCAAATAAAATTTTATTTTTATTCAGACAAAGGAGTAGAAAATGATAAAATGTTAACCATAAGAAATATCGACTTACCTAAATAAGTATCATTTTAAATGATTTTTTTCGAATCTTAATATTTTTGTAGTTACTAGACTTAGTATTAAAGGTTAAAATTCATTCGTTACAAATAAATGAATAAAGACGAACTCTTTTGTTTTAAATAAATCCAATTTTGTTGTCTAGACCAAAGCAAGGGTTAAAGGCTAAATAGATGTTTTGCATTTTGACGCACAATCACATGAAGTATTAGCAAAATATATAATAGAAAATTTAAATTAAGAATGTTACAAGCCATAATAAAAAAAGGAAAAGTAGTTGCAGAAGAAGTTTCGGCACCAATCTTATCTGCAGGAGAAGTTTTAATTAGTGTATCGCATAGTTGTATTTCGGCAGGAACAGAACTTAAAAGTGTTGGAAATAGTGGTGAGAATCTTTTAATAAGAGCCATTAAACAACCCGAAAACCTTAAAAAGGTCATTGCCATGGCAAAGGCTCAAGGCATTTCTAGAGCGTTCTCTAAAGTGCAGCAAAAAGTAAAGTATGGGACGCCAACAGGTTATTCAAATTCAGGTATTGTAATTGCTGTTGGCGAAGGTGTATCTAAGTTTCAAGTTGGCGATAAAGTAGCTGCTGCTGGAGCAGGTATTGCTAATCACGCAGAATTTGTGGTTGTGCCACAAAATTTAGTCATGAAAGTGCCAGAAGGTTTAGATTTAAAACTAGCATCAACGGTAACATTAGGCGGTATTGCCTTACAAGGTGTGCGTCGAGCAGATTTACGATTGGGAGAATATGCAGTAGTTATTGGCGCGGGGATCTTAGGTTTATTAACGGTTCAATATTTAAAAAACTCTGGCGTTCGTACTATTGTAACAGATATTAATGACGACAGATTAAAGATTGCCGAAGAACTTGGAGCCGATTTAATTATCAATCCCACAAAAGGGGATGTTGTAAAAACCATTACTAGTTTTACAGGTGGTTTTGGAGCAGATGCTGTAATTTTTACAGCAGCTACAGGAAGCAGTGAACCTTTATCTGAAGCTTTTAAAGCCTGTAAGAAAAAAGGACGGGTTATTTTAGTTGGTGTCTCTGGAATGGAAATTAAACGAGAAGACATTTACCAAAAAGAACTAGATTTCTTAGTGTCTACCTCTTATGGCCCTGGACGATACGATAGAAGTTATGAAGATAATGGTAACGACTATCCTTATGCTTATGTGCGTTGGACAGAAAACCGAAACATGACAGAGTATCTAAAGATGCTTCATGAAGGTAAGGTTAATTTACAACCACTAATAAGCAAAGTATATCCAATTGAAGAAGTAGAAGAAGCTTACGCATCTCTACAAAGCCTAGAAAAGCCAATTATTGTGTTATTGTCTTATGATACGACTACAGAAGTACCAACAGATAATAAAGTTGCAGTAAACACAAATTATACAAAACCAAATTCAGCGTTAAACGTTGCACTTGTTGGTGCAGGTAGTTTTGCGACTGCCATGCATTTGCCAAACATGCAAAAAATGAAAGACAAGTATGCTTTATATGCGGTAGTTAATAGAACGGGGCATAAAAGTAAAACGGTTGCTACTCATTTTGATGCAAAATATACAACCTCAGAGATTAACGATGTTTTAGTAGATGATAATGTAGATTTAGTTTTTGTTACTACGCAACACAAAGATCATGCTTCATTGGTTTTACAATCTTTACAAGCAGGAAAACATGTTTTTGTTGAAAAACCGTTAGCCACAACACAAGAAGATCTTGATAAAATTATTGCGTTTTATAATGATGAGAGCATTGCTAAAAAGCCAATGTTACTTACCGGTTTTAACAGACGTTTTAGTAAATACGCTCAAGAAATAAAAACACATACAGATACACGTACAAATCCATTATACGTTAGTTATAGAATTAATGCAGGTTTTAGACCAGCGACTGATGCTTTGCACGAACATGGTGGACGTGTTGTAGGCGAAGTATGTCACTTTATAGATTTGATTTCTTTTCTAACAGATTCTAGTATTGTTTCTGTTAGTGTTGAAAAACTCTCGCCAAAAAACAGTCAGATTAGAGCAGACGATAATGTCTCTGTTTTATTAAAATACAAGGATGGCTCGGTGGCTAACTTGCAATATTTTGCTGTTGGAAATAAAGGGTATCAAAAAGAGAATTTAGAAGTACATTATGATGAAAAAACCATTATTATGGATGATTTTACTAAGCTTACAGGTTACGGCGTAAAGGTAAAAGACATTAATTCTAAAACACCTGAAAAAGGACAATACGAAGAGTTGGTTCATTTTTATGATGCTATCGCCAATAATAAATGGGCTATAGATTTTGATAACATGGTAGAAACAACACAAGCTACTTTTTTGATTCAGGATAATTAATGTTCAAAAAATGAATATTGAAACAGTAGTATCTAAACCTATCCCAGTAGTATGGTATCGTTTTAAGCAATTATTAAAACTTAAATATTACTTTAAGACTCAGTTTTGGTCTAAGGTCGAAAAACAAATAGCGACTAAAGTGTCTAAAGGAACTGCTTTTAAAACTAAAAGCAATTTGTTTCATGACACTTTTAATGGTTATAACGAATTAACTTCAGTTTTAAACAACATTACATTAGATAAGGCTAATCGTATCTTAGAAGGTACAATTAGCGTTTTTGATGTAGACTATCAATTTACATTTCCATTACAATGGAATGTAGATTGGAGAGCTAATGAAACTTGGGAAAACAAGTATTTTAAGGGGTATCGTTTTTATAAACCCAATAAGGAAAAGGAATTCGATGTTAAATTTCCATGGGAATTATCTAGGCTTAGTTTTTTAATCACTGTTGCTAGAGCCTATTTAATAAATAATGATGCCAAGTATTTAGCGTTTGTAAACACCACTTTGCAAGACTGGAAAACCAAAAACCCAATGGCACATTCTGTAAATTGGTATCCCATGGAAGTTGCTGTGCGTACAGTAAACTTAATACAATTACGAGAGTTATTATTACTTAGCCCAGAAACAGATAAGACCATTAATTTGTTAAATGAAGTATTGTTACTTCAAGGCGTTTTTTTATGGCGAACTGTTGAATACACTGATGTTCGTGGTAACCACTACGCTGCAAACGTAACAGCACTTTTATTATTAGGGAAAGTGTTTAAAGGGTTTTATAAAGAAGCAAAGGAATGGTATCATTATGCCATTTCTAAAACCGAAAAAGAGTTTCATTTACAGTTTTTAAAAGATGGTGTAAATTTCGAAAAATCAATACCGTATCACAGATTAGTTGTAGAGTTGTTTTTTATTTCGTTTTTAGTAATGAAACGAACAGGTGTTAAATTAGAAACAGAAACACTAACTATTTTTAAAAGTGCGAATAGTTTTATTAAAAGCATAACAAAACCCAATTTAGAAACGCCAATTATTGGCGATAATGATAGTGCTTCGGTATTTCAAAATGATAACTTGTCTTTAAACAATCATTCAAACATGCTACAATTGGCAAGTTTGTTTTTAGAAGATGAACGTTTAAATATTTCAAATGAGGCATATCATTCTTCAATGGAATGCTTCGGAATTAACAGCATTACTTCATCAACAAAAAACGTAGCATTTCAGCTAAATTACTTTGAAAAAGGCGGCTTTATTTCAGCTAAAACCAAATCAGATTATTTTATAGCGGATTATGGTGAAGTTGGTATGAATGGAAAAGGGGGTCATGGGCATAACGATTTGTTTAGTTTTGAACTAATGCTTGATGGACAGGATATTATAGTAGATCCTGGTTGCTACACGTATACTGGAAATTTAGATCTTAAAAGCGAGATGAAATCGTCATCGTATCATAATGGTTTAGTTGTAGACAATGAAGAAATTGCACCACAAATTGGTGAATGGGGCATTAGTAACATGGCTGAGCCGCAAAAAGTTAGTTGTGATGAAAACGAAAATTCTACTACAATTTCGGGAGAGCACAATGGCTACCAAAGATTAGAAAGCCCAGTAAAACACAAACGCACGTTTACTATTGCAAAAGATTTTAATGAGATACTTTGTGAAGACGAGGTGTTTTGTAACTCCAAACATGAAATCACTAGAAGTCTGCATTTCGCTGCCCATGTTAATCTTACTGTTCAAAATAAAAGTATAGTTGTAAAAGTAGAGAAGAAGCAATATCTTATTACATTTGACCCAGAGACTGAAGTAGCTCTTGATGATTATTATTTAAGCCCTAATTATGGTTCCAAAGTAATAGCAAAGAGGGCTGTTTTAAAAACAAAAGTCACTAATAATATTGTGCTCTACTTCAACATAACAAATGAATAAATGAACAAACTAAGTCGTGACTTATTTTTTAGTACTGCATTTTCAGTATTAAACGTGTTGTTTAATATGTGGCTCATAAAAGAGGCAGAGTTCATGCTTAGCGCAGTAGCGCTAGGTGTTTTTTTACTAATGCGTAGGGTTAGTGCAACATTCACCAATTTAAGTCAGTTAGGTACTTCGCAAGCTATTATTCGATTTGTAAGCGTAAACAAAAACAATTTAGAAAAAAAGAAAGTTTATTTCTTGATTTCATTTTTAGGTTGGTTTGTAAGTGTTCTCATTTTAATTGGGCTTTATTATTTTCTGGGAGAATATCTTGGAAATATTACTTATAACGAAAATGAAAACAGCAAAATGTATATGCAATTAACCTTGTGGTATATCGCTGTTTTACATTTAAGTTATTTAGTTCAGCCGTATTTTTTAACACAGCGGAAAATAATTACTTATAATTTGATAAGTACATTAAATGCCAGTGTTATTCTACTTTTTGTATTCTATTATTTTTCTAAAAAACCAAATTTAGAATCTATTTTATATAGTGCATTATTTGTGATGTCTGTATTACAAATAGTGCTTATGCTATATATTATTGTTAAATTAAAACTTTATAAGATACCATCAATAAAGGAACTAAAACAAGAATGGAAACCATTTTATACCTATAGTATTCCTCGGGCGCTAATTACATTTTCAGACATGTTTTTACTTACCATTGGATCCCTATTAATCTCTAAAGAGAATACAGTAATTGCCTCCTTTCTTATTGCTTTAGTTTTAGCAAGAATGGTTTTAGTAGTTTTACAACCAGTTTCTAAATTATCATCTGTAATCATTGGAAATGATAATGTCATTAAAAAACAGCAACAAGCTATTAATTTGATGACTGGCGCAATTGTTTACCTTACTTTGTTATTTGTGGTCCTATTATCTACTTGGTTAGATGTTTTACTGAGGTATTGGTTAACAAATCCAGAAACGATAACTGACGTATTATACGCCTTTGGCTTTATTGCTTTTGGACTCATACCTTATGCGTTTTTTCAAGGCTTAAAAGGCATTATCGAAATTAAATATTTTAAACCATATAATTTATACTCCTTAGTGCTTGCAATAGCATTACATGTGATATTATTTTTAGTGTTGAGACGCTATTATGACACCTTATTGTCCTTATCCATTTCTTTGGCTATAGCCTTTGTTTCTTTGGGAATAACAACTGTTATTTGGTGCCGAAAAGATTTTTTTGGGAATCAATATTTTAGATTCGAAATCCTAATCCTTCTAGGTGTTTTTCTATTTATAGCGAATTACATCGCCAACCAATATTTTAATAATTTAATTGGTTTTGTATTATGTAGTTTGCTTTCTGCAATTCTATACGCTGCAGTGCTATTTAAAGCTAAGCCTTTATTTATAAAAGAGGCAATTAATGTCTTATTAAAACGAAAGATCACTTAAAAATGAACATATTATTCTTTATCTCACACCAGCCAAATCCACGGTTTATTAAACAAATAAACTATTTGGCAAAGAACAATACCGTGACGTTATTATTTTTTAAACGGAAAACTCTAGCCAATTTAAACGAGTCTATAGACCGTAACGTGGTCATTCATGATTTAGGTGAAATCCCCAATGCATCGCGGCCCATCAAGCGAATAGGGGTTTATTTAAAAACCATTAAAAAACTGAAACAACTCTTTAAAGTAACTAATTTTGAAGTGCTTTTGATTAATAATATAGATGTGTTGTTATTATATAACGCCGCGACTATTTTTAAGAAAAAAACCGCAAAAGTAACCATTGAAATTTCGGACTTACGCGAATTTGTTTTTAGCGAAACCGCATCAGCAAAACGCATGAGAAGTTTAGAAAAAAGATTGTATAATAAGTATATAGATAAACTGATAGTAACTTCAAAAAAGTATTATGAGTATCACTTTAGTACGTTTTTTAATAAGGAGGTTTTTGTATTAGAAAACAAATTGTTATCAAAAGAAATTAAAGTAAATAAAATAACTGAACCTATAAAAAACAAAATAACGATCATAGGAATAGTAGGTTTATTATTAAGGAAAAATGAATATATAAAACTCTTTGAAACTTATAAAAACAGCGAAACGGTAGCTATTCATATTCATGGAAAAGGACAACACCAAAACATAGTTGAAGATTATGCTTTGAAATATGATAACATAACTTATTTTGGCCCTTATAATGCGTTTACAGATGCTGAAAAGATATATAAGTCACTAGATATTATTTATTTGGTGTATGATACGGATCAAGTCTCGTTAAATAATAAGTTAGCACTACCTAATAAGTTATACGAATGTATGTATTATAAAGTGCCCTTAATATGCAGTAAGGACACATACTTAGCCGAATTGGTAGAAAAAGATAACATAGGAGTAGCAATTAATTATAAAGAAGAAAATGCTATTGAAGAGGCTGTCTCACAATTGGTAGATAATAAAGATATTAAAGAGGCGTTTACAGCTTTACCTAAAGATGCTTACTTGGGAGATAATGATTATATAGCAATGGAAGTCTTTTTAGGGAAATAAATGACAGCAATTAGAGCTAAATATAAAGACTATTTTAAAGATGTTGACCTAGTTTTTCTTTTGTTAATTGGAGTGCTGTGTACATTTCCATTAGAGAAATGGAATCCAAAATTTATTTTAGGTTTATTTATAGCACAGTTATTTTTAGTGTTTAAAAAGCGCGAGTTTAGGTTAAAAACTACCCCTTTTTTTTGGATGTTAATGGCTCTTTTTAGTCTCAACTTTTTTGGGCTTTTTTATACTGAAAATTTAGACAAAGGATTTGCCGTTATTACAAGGCAAATTAGTTTAGTATTGTTCCCTATTTTTTATGCTAGCTATAACATAAATAGAGTGAAATTGTTATTTAAAACATATTGCATTTCTATTTTTATTTTTCTAGTCGTATTTGAAGCTTACACAGTATACCGTTTTTTCTATCAGAGTGCTATCTTTCCTTTAGACCTAGAGTTGTTTTTATCCTTTAGATATACAGGGGCAGAATTAACAAAATTAATAGACATACATAATGCCTATTTGGGCATTTATATAATAATGTCTAATATTTTAATTGTTTCTTTTTTAAAAACCACAAAAAAGAATTATCACAGTATTTTACTGTTACTATTAATTGTTTTTCAATCCTTATTCTTAATGCAAATGGTTGCTAAAACAGCCATAATACTAAATGGTTTAATAATAATTCCCTCATTAGTTTATTTGTTAATTCTTCAAAAAAGAATTAAGATGTTAGTTTTTTTTGCTACAATAGTTATGGGTCTTGGCTACTTTACGATAACCAAGTTTGATCTGCCTTTAAATAGAATCTTAGATCGCGTAGAGGAGTTAAGTAATTCTAACCAGAAAGAAAGAGAAACAAGACCGATAATATGGAAATCGGCCTTGCCATTAATTAAAAACAATATTGTTATTGGACTGGGAACAGGTGACGCAAACAATGTTTTAATTAGCAAGTATAAAAGTGAAGGTCTTAAAACAAATACTAATGTGCATAATCAATATTTAGATTACTTGTTGCGCTTTGGTGTAGTGGGCTTATTAATCTTTTTAGGTGTGTTTAGTTACGCGCTATACCAATCGGTTAAACTAAATAATTATGTATACTTTTGTTTTTTAACACTAATTTTAGGCAGTTGTTTTACAGAGAATATATTAAGTAGACAATGGGGGGTTACTTTTTTCGCGACCTTTAACTATTTACTCTACCTTACAGCAACAAAAACCATTAAATGGGAATAACATATATACTAATATTTATTTTATTTTTACATATTTATCTATTTAGAAAGCTCATTTTTAAATGGAATGTCTTTAGTGTTTTTTTTATAGCAACAACTATTTTTTCTATATCCGGGATATTAATTTTTCCATTTGTTAAAACGTTGGTTATAGAAACTTTTTGGACCTTTAGATTACATCTTATAACCGATACTCAAATAATTAAAACACAGTGCATCGCCTTAATAGGGCTCTTATTAGTTTTGTATTCCTATTCCTTCGTTTTAATGCTTATCCATGGTAAAATAAAATGTATTAATCTTTTAAAAATAGATGGACCAATCACTAATAATTTGAGTAAATCTAATTACTATTTTATTCTTTTCTGTATTAGTGTTTTTTTGTTGTTTTATATTTTGATTAAAAGAAACACTCTTATTACTGGGATTTTTGACGGCTTAATAGGTAGAAGCCCTGACGCTCTATTAATCTCAAGGCGAAGCATAACCTCAAATTATTTGTATGTAATTATAACGTATAATTTATTACCTTTTCTAACCATTATATCACTCTACATATCAATTAATAGTAAAAGTCTTTTAAACAAATTTATATTTTACACTTTACTTTTTACTTCCATAATATTGATTTTGTTATTGTTTCAAAAGCGCCCTTTAATTTTGTTTTTAATGTGTTTAGCCATAGCCGGTTTTATATTTAAAAGGCATGCAATAGTTAAGAAAATAAAAAAGGTTAGAAGCAAGAAAGCAACACGAAGACGTTTTATTTTAATTGGGGTAGCACTGTTCTCCCTCTTAATGTTATTGTATTATTCTTCTACTAAATACGAGTTTCAAAATGTGTTCGAAGCTATAAAAAAATTAACAGAAGTATCTTTAACTAGAATTTTTGGTAGATTATCTATTCCTGCATTTTTTTATGTGCATTATTTTCCAAATGTTGATGCGCATTATGGTATAAGTAATATTGGAACATTAAGTAAGATTTTTGGTTATGATGTGTTTTTAGACAGTCGCATACTTTTCGATTACTTTTCCTCTAATAAAAAAGGCGGGTCGTTAGCTATATCATCTATTATGGATTTTTATGGCGCTTTTGGTTATTATGGCCTTGTTATTGGGAGTGTAATGCTTGGCGCTTTCTTATCTATTTTAGATACTTTTTTAGATAAATTAGAAAAAAATGTCGTTAATATTGTTTTTATAATATTTTGCTTTGTTTTTGCATATTATTTGTCTCAAGCTAGTTTGGCAAGGTCCCTTTTAGGTTACGGTTTCTTCTTTTTCGTGCTTACTTGGGTGTGGTTGCAAAAAGGAATAAAAATTAAATTACGCTAGTGCAAAAAATTAAAGATTATACAGGTCATATCCTTCCATTTTTAATAATAAGCTTACTTGTAAGTGATTTTATTACTAGTATGGTTTATAAACTTTCCCTGTCTCCTTTTTATAGATATTCTGGATACTTTAAATTGTTTTTTGAAATAATTATGGTCGCTGTAATAGTATATAACTTTAAATCACTTAGTAAGTTACATAAAGTAGTGTTAGGGCTGTTTCTAGTATTTATTGCTAGTCAATTATTAGGCTATTCTAACGCTTATGATTTTAGTTATCATATTTCTACCGGGAATATTTATTTTTTTAATAGGTACATCTACATTTTAATTTTTATCCTTTTCCTAAACACTATAAATCCGTCAATACAATCATACCGCAAAGCATATAAGTACCTTGAAGGACTTTTATTTTTTAACTGCCTTGCGATTTCTATAGGAATATTATTTGGGGTTGATGTATTTAAATCCTACGAGTATACCGCAAGATTTGGGTATGCTGGCTTGTTTTCTAAACCAGAAGAAGCCGCCTTTATATATTGTATTGCAATTATTTATAATTATTATTTCTGGGTACTTAAAAAAAGTAGGACTCATTTTCTTAAAACACTTCTTTTTATAATAGTAATACTATTGTTAGGGCAAAAAAAAATGTTTTTATTTGTTTGCTTATTATTATGTGCACACTTAGTATATGAAACTAATCACAAGAAAATATTTAGGGTATTGATACTGTTTTCATCTCTTGTAGTTCTGTTTTTTAGAACCCAAATTGCGACTTTTATATTTGGTTCTTCTCCTTTTTGGTCCAGAGTTTATATAGAAAATGGTTTTCTGTCAACCATAACATCCAATAGAGATCAACTGTTGAAATTAGCAATTTCTCATATAAGAGAAAATTGGAATATCGCGAATTACGTGTTTGGAGGCGTCGATTTTAATAAATATAAAGTAGAATTTGAGGTTGTCGACCTTTATATATTTTTAGGCATATCAGGAGTGTTTTTTTATGTTTACCTTCTTAGAAATCACTTCCTTAAAGAATCAAATAACTTAAAAACAAGACTGGTCATTATTCTATTTTTGACCAGCTTCTTTGGAGGCGGTTTATTATTAAGTATTACAGCAACTTTATTATTTTATATTGTAATTAATAAAGTGATGGTTACAAATCACAACGCTTAATTTAATCGTAATAACTACCTTTGCAACGGTATTAAAAAGAATATATTTTTCATGAAGCAAATATTACAGTCTTTCAAAACAGGTAATACAGAACTTGCAGATGTTCCTGCTCCAAAAGTTAAAAGAGGACAAGTGCTTATACGAACTACTAGAAGTTTAGTCTCTCTTGGTACAGAACGCATGTTGGTAGAGTTTGGAAAAGCGTCACTTATACAAAAAGCAAGACAACAGCCAGACAAGGTTAAAATGGTTTTAGATAAAATTAAAGCTGAGGGGCTAATGCCTACTTTGGAAACCGTTTTTAATAAATTAGAGCAACCATTACCACTGGGTTATTGTAATGTTGGAAAAGTAATTGCTGTTGGAGAAGGAGTTGCAAGTTTTAAAATGGGTGATCGTGTAGCTTCCAATGGACAACACGGTGAATTTGTTTGTATTCCTGAAAATTTAGTAGCTCACATACCAGATTGTTTAACCGATGAGGAAGCTGCTTTTACGGTTATTGGAGCTATTGGTTTGCAGGGTATTCGATTGGTGAAACCAACAATGGGTGAAACCATAGTGGTTATAGGGCTTGGTTTAATAGGGTTATTAACAGCCGAAATGCTTATTGCGAATGGTTGTAAGGTAATAGGTTACGATCTCGACGATGCTAAAGTCTCCATGGCCAAATCTAAAGGCGTACAGGCCTTTAATCCTATAAAGGGCAATGACCCAGTTAAATTTGTGCTTGAGAACACAAATAATGTTGGAGCAGACGGAGTAATTATTACAGCATCTACCAAGTCAAATGATATTATTTCACAAGCTGCAAATATGAGCAGACAGCGCGGTAGAATTGTACTCGTTGGTGTTATTGGCTTAAATATTTCCAGAGCAGATTTTTATGAAAAAGAATTAAGCTTCCAAGTTTCTTGTTCCTATGGACCAGGTAGGTACGACGATGATTACGAACAAAAAGGAAGAGATTATCCATTACCATTTGTGCGTTGGACAGAAAAAAGAAATTTTGAAACGGTATTACAACTTATAGAAACTGGAAAATTAAAAGTTAAAGAATTAATTTCAGATATCACTCCTTTAGAGGACTACGATAAAATTTATGGCAACATCGGGCAGTCCAAAGCTATCGCGTCTATACTAAAATACGACGAAAATAATGTTCCTGAACACAGTATCGTTGTAAACAAAAAAGAATTAGAAGTTAAAAATGGGGTAATCGGTTTAATAGGGGCAGGTAATTTTACTAAAATGACCCTATTACCAGCTTTTAAAGGTACAGATGCGCAAATTAAGCATATTGTTTCCTCTGGAGGTGTAAATGGTACAGCTTTAGCACAAAAACATAATATAGCACAAAGCACAACGGATTACGACTTGGTTTTAGATGATGAAGAGGTTAACCTCGTTATGATTACTACGAGACATAACTTGCATGCCAATATGGTAATACAAGCGTTAAATAAAGGAAAACATGTTTTTGTTGAAAAGCCCCTAGCTTTAAATGCTGAAGAGCTTCAAAGTATTGAAGAATCTTATAAACAAAGCAAGGGAACATTAATGATTGGATTTAACAGACGTTTTTCTCCACATACACAAAAAATGAAATCTATCATTGGAGATGCACCAATGAATGTCATTGCTACTATGAATGCTGGGGCAATACCTTCAAACGTTTGGGTACATGACATGGCTGTTGGTGGAGGACGAATAATAGGTGAAGCTTGCCATTATTTGGATTTAATAGTCTTCTTAACAGGAAGTAAAATTAAAGCAGTTTGTATGAATGCCTTAGGAGAAAATCCCGAAGAGAATACCGATAACGCATCCATTTTAGTAAAATTAGAAAATGGCTCGACAGGCGTTATTAATTATTTTTCAAATGGTGCAAAATCGTACTCAAAAGAGCGTTTAGAAGTCTATTCTCAAGAAAAGACGTTGACCATGGATAACTTTATTAAAACTACGGGTTATGGTACAAAAGGTTTTTCTAAGTTAAAAACAAAGTTAGATAAAGGTCATAAAAAACAATTTGCAACCATACTAAGCGAGCTTAAAAAAGGAAGTATAGAATTAATTCCTTATGATGAATTAATAAACGTGACTAAAGCAAGTTTTGCGGCTATAAAAAGTTTAAAAGAAGGACAATGGATCGAAGTAAAATAACATAGGTTATTTAATATTTTAAGAATGATTCAAAAAACAAAATTAGTTTTCAACCTATTGAAAAACATGGGGTTGCGATATGTTTTATATAGAACTTATTACGCGATTTCGACAAAATTAGGTTGGCAAAAAATAGCGTTTCCTACCCAGCCTAAATTTGAAAAATTCATCACTTTAGATGAATGGCGGAAAAATTTACCGCCCTTTTTTTTCTTTGGTAAAAATATAAACAACCTTCCTAGAGAAAAAGACGAAAAATTAAAAAAGACTTTTGAAGAGATTGAAAATGGACGCTTTACTTTTTTTAGTAAACAGAAATTTGACTTAGGCAAAAATTACGATTGGATGACTAATCCCGTTACCAATCACAAATACAACAGCTCACAACATTGGAGCGAAATTCAAGATATTTCTATTGAAGCTGGAGATATTAAATTTGTGTGGGAAAAAGCACGCTTTTCCTTTTTATTTGATATTATTCGTTATGATTATCATTTTGAAGAGGACCAGTCACAATTAGTTTTCAATGAAATTGAAGACTTTATAGAAAAAAACCCAATCAATCAAGGCCCAAATTATAAATGTAGCCAAGAAATAAGCTTACGCTTATTAAACTGGACATTTGCATTGTATTACTATAAAGATTCAGAGCATTTAAACGATGCTTTATTTCAGAAAATAATAAATGCAATCTATTGGCAATTGCATCACGTATATAAGAATATTCATTTTTCAAGAATTGCAGTAAGAAATAATCATGCGATTACTGAAACACTAACATTATATTTATCAGCGAAACTATTTCCGTTTATAACAGACACCAAAAAGTGGAGTGTTAAAGGCAAAGCATGGTTCGAGCAAGAGATAGAATATCAAATATATAAAGATGGTACATTTCTCCAGTTTTCCATGAACTATCATCGTGTAGTTTTACAGTTACTAACGTGGGCAATGCAGCTTTCAAAATTAAATAAAGACAAATTTAAACCAGTGGTTTATGATAGAGCAAAGAAGTCCTTAGACTTTTTAGATACTTGTCTAGATCCAATTTCTGGAGAACTTCCAAATTATGGGTCAAATGATGGCGCTTTATTCTTTAAACTAACAAATTGCGATTTCAGGAACTATAAATCACAATTAAATGACCTCAGGTTGGCATTGGTTAATAACACTTTTGTTAAAAGTGAGAGTGCTTTTTGGTATGGCTTAAAAACAGACGAAGTTGTAGAGTATGTTTCGCCAAAAGAAACAAATAGCTTTAATATTGGCGGCTACTACATCATGCAGGATAAGGATGTGAAAACGTTTATACGATGTGGTAAATACAAAGACAGACCATTTCAAAGCGATAATTTACATATGGATATATGGGTTAATGGTAAAAATATTTTAAGAGATTCAGGCTCTTATAAATACAATACAGAAAAAGCCTATTTAAATTATTTCAATGGGTGTGAAGGTCATAATACCGTAAGTGTTTTAGGCGAAAACCAAATGTTAAAAGGGAATCGTTTTATTTGGTATAATTGGGTAAAAGACGCTCAGGCCACCTTAGTTAAAAACGAAACTACATTTAGCTTTAAAGGAAAAATAAAAGCCTTTAAAAATATAGGAAATAATATTTCTCATCACCGAAGTGTTACTAAAGAAACAGGCGAAAATAAATGGAATGTTATAGATAGTATAGAAAACGTTATCGGTAAAGAAATATACCAATATTGGCATATAAACCCAGAGTTTCATGACAGTATTATAATTGAGTCTTTTGATGCCGATAATCATAAATTAGAGCCCATAATAGAAGAAAAATGGTTTTCTGGTTATTATGGTATAAAAGAAAAGTCAATAAGGGTTACTTTTGTAACCGCTAAAAGTAGTTTTAAAACTACAATTATAATAGATAGTTAGTATATGCGCATTCTTTTAATTCATCACGCTTTTTTAGAAAAAAATGACGGTGGAGGTTCTCGTTTTAATGAAATGACTCAAGTTTGGGCAAACCATGGACATGAGGTAAGTGTTTTGGCTGGGATGGTGCATTACGCCACGGGAAAGAAAAACGACCGGTATAAAGGTAAATATTTTCACACAGACCAACAGTTTTATAAGGGAGTCGACGTTTTTAGATGTCATGTGTCTGAAAGTTATAACGTAAACTTCATAGGAAGATTATGGGCTTATTTTTCGTTTGTTTTTTCAAGTATTTATGCAGGTTTATTTAAAGTAAAAGGTGATTTTGATATCATCGTAGTTACTTCACCGCCACTTTTTGTAGGAATTACAGCGTATATCCTTTCCATATTGAAAAGAACCCCTTTTGTTTTTGAAATTAGAGACTTATGGCCAGAATCAGCAATAGATACAGGGGTCTTACAAAACAAAGCAATTATTAAATTCGCGTATTGGTTTGAGGGTTTTATTTATAAAAGAGCAAAACTTATAAATGTACTAACACCAGCATTTAAAACAACATTAATTGCAAAGAAAAACGTACCTGAAAATAAAATTCTATGCATTCCGAATGCTGCGGACTTTACTTTAGCAGAAACCATCCAAAATAATTTTGATGCGACTAAATTTAGAACAGAATTAAATTTACAAGACAAATTTGTAATTACTTATGTAGGTGCTCATGGTGTTGCTAACCATTTGATTCAGTTGGTTGATTCTGCAGAAAAATTGACGGAGACGCATGTTGTATTTCAATTAATTGGTTCTGGAATGGAAAAAGAGATGCTACAACAAGAAGTTTTAAACAGAAAATTAGATAATGTTATCTTTAGAGATCCAGTTTCAAAGGCTGAGGTTTTTAAATATATTTTAGCTTCAGATATGGGGGCTTCTGTATTAAAAAGAGTAGACACATTTAAAACCATTTATTCTAATAAGACTTTTGATTATATGTCTTGTAAAAAACCAGTATTGCTCGCTATTGAAGGTGTGTCAAAGCAACTTATAGAAGAGGCAGCATGTGGTATTTATGTTGAACCAGAAAACGCAGAAGATATTGCCGGTAAAATAAAACATTACATTGCTAATATTGAAAACTATACGGCTTATGGCCAAAATGGATACAATTATGCTAAGCTTCATTTTGAAAGAAAACACCTTGCTTTAAAGTATCTTGAGAGCCTAATTAAAGTAGTAAAAAAAACAGAAAATGTATAAAACTTTAGTAAAACCATTATTAGATTTTTTTTCAGCACTATTGATTCTATTAATGATAGCTCCAATTTTCATTATTCTAGTTATTCTGTTATTCATAAATAATGATGGGAAACCCTTTTTTACACAAACTAGAGGCGGAAAAAACAACAAAATATTTCGTGTCATTAAGTTTAAAACCATGAATGACAAATTAGATGCCAACGGGGTATTATTGCCAGATGACCTTAGGTTAACGAAAGTAGGCAATTTTGTTAGAAAGAAATCCTTAGACGAGTTACCGCAGCTTTTAAATGTATTAAAAGGAGATATGAGTTTAGTTGGGCCAAGACCCTTTATGTCTGAGTATTTAGAACTATATACAGATTACCAAAAAAGAAGACACGAAGTAAAACCGGGAATTACCGGTTGGGCACAAGTAAATGGTAGAAACAGTATAAGTTGGCAGCAAAAATTTGAATTGGACATTTGGTATGTTGATAGACAGCAGTTTTTGCTTGATGTTAAAATACTTTTTTTAACTTTGCTAAAAATTGTAAAACCTACAGATGTTAATCAAATTGGTGAAGCGACTACAGTTAAATTTAATGGTAAAAATTAGAGAGAATGGAATTTATAACAGACGTAAAATTAAGAACAGATAATCCCATAGAAGCCGCGAAAATTGTTAAAGAGGTATTAGCAAAACACAAGGTTATTAAAATTATTCCAGAATGGTATTTGGGGGACTTAAGAGCGTTTTATGATGTCTTCGTAGATAACTTAGGAGACCCAATAAATATTGGTGAAGATTTCACAAAAGGAGGAGAACAAACACAAGAAAAGTGGTTGGAAATTAGATACGATGCAGATATTCCTGATTTGGCAGCATATAGACACAGTAAAAATGCACAACCATTACACACAGATGAATCTTATATTTCTAATCCTGCTGACGTTATGATGTTTTATGGGGTTAATAAGGCGGCAAAAGGCGGAGCTACTACTTTTATTGATAGTAAGGTATTGCTTAAATATATGGAAGAAAATGTACCCGATTTATTAAGTCGGTTGAAGAACACTGATGTTAGATATAAGAAGGCAAATGAAGAGCGAACAGAAAGAATAATCGATTCTAAAGCAGATGGTCAAGTTCACTTTAATTATAACTACTACTGTGTAGACACAGATGAAACAGAGGAAAATAAAGCCTTAAATAAGGAGTTTTTTGATTTTCTTGAAAACTTTGTCGCACATTCACACATGGTAGAAAAAGTAACATTAAATCCTGGTGAAGCCGTTTTGTGGTGGGATGAATTGGTGTTACATGGGCGTACATCTTACGAAGCAGAGAAAACGAACGATAGGTTTATCTGGAAAACGGGTTTCAAGTGGAAAAATTGAGAACCACTTTAAACTTAAGTTCAATTACTTTAGGAACGATGCGGTTTTTCGATAAATCACTAACTACGAGAGAAGTAGTGGATTTAATTGAAGCGGCATATAACTCGGGAATAAACACACACCATTCCTCTATAGAATACAGTTCTTATCCGTTATATACCGAAGCGATAAAACGTACTAGTTGTGCTAAAAACATAAAACATATCGTTAAATTATCTGCTCCGCATTTTGAAGACACCAACTTCTCTGCAAAACTATTAGAGGAACGGGTAAACCAAGAACTTGTTAATTTAAATGTAGAGTGTTTAGATGTGTTACAATGGCTTTTAAGATCTAAACCAATTAACGATTTAGAGCGATTAAATACTTTAAAAAATTATGAATTAGAAATTGAAGACTGTTTTTTTAATTTGAAACAAAAAGGCAAGATAAAATCTGTTTTTAGCTTTCCATATTCTGTTCCTTTTGCTGAAGAAGTTGAAAAACTTAGCCAAATAGATGGGATTATTTCTTATTTAAATAGACAAGAACAAGAGTATTCTAAGTTTGCGACCAACAATCCCTTTATTGCTATAAGACCTTTTAACGCGGGCGCATTATTAAAAAACTCTGATGATGTAAAAAAAAATATAGACGATTGTTTAAGGTATATCTCTACTCATAAATCGTTACTAACAACTATTGTTGGTATTAATTCAATTCAGCAATTGGAAGCTTTCAATAACTAAAATTAAGTGTATGTTTTTATATGGTGCTGGCGGTCATGCAAGAGTTATAATCGATATCATTCAGTGTTCGACAAATTATCACATTGAGGGTGTTTACGACAATTTTTCATCTGATAAATTTCTACACCATATTCCTATAATTAATGCATGTACAGAGAAAAACACTGATAGGGAAGTTGTTATTAGCATTGGAAATAATAGTATAAGAAAAAAAATTGCCCAATCATTTGTGGCGAAATACATTACTGTCATTCATGAAAAGGCGGTTATTTCTAAATTAGAAGTTTTTATTGGAGCGGGAACTGTTGTGATGGCAAACGCTGTTGTAAATCCCAACTCAACCATTGGTAAACATTGTATAATAAATACGTCTGCGCTAGTAGAGCATGATTGTAAAATTGAAGATTACGTTCACATTTCACCAAATGCGGCGTTAGCCGGAAATGTAACCGTTGGAGAGGGGACTCAAATAGGTTTAGGGTGCCATGTCATCCCGGGAATCACTATTGGTAAATGGTGTATTATTGGTGCGGGTTCAACAGTTCTTGAAGATATTCCCGATTTTTCAATTGTTGTAGGATCTCCAGCAAAATTTATTAAATCAAATAAATAAAGCCCTCTAAAGTGCTAAGAAAAAACCAAAAAATAATAAAACGTGTTTTTGATTTTATATTGGCAGCAATACTCTTGTTTCTCATCTGGTGGCTAATGGTAGCACTAGCTGTAATTAGTTTTTTTGACACCAAACAATCTGGAATTATAATTCAAAAAAGAATAGGATATAAAGGACTGCCATTTAGTATCTATAAAATTAGAACGATGAAATCTTCTAATAATAAAAATGAGTCAACAGTAACATCACGACAAGATAAAAGGATAACCCCAATAGGTAGGTTTATAAGACGATATAAATTAGACGAACTCCCACAAATTATTAATGTATTAATTGGGAACATGAGTTTTGTTGGCCCTAGACCAGACGTTCAAGGTTATGCCGATAAATTAACCGGTGAAGACAGGGTTATATTAACTGTAAAACCAGGAATAACTGGTCCCGCGTCAATTTATTTTAAAAATGAAGAAGATATACTTGAAAAACAACAAGATCCTGTGGCGTATAACGATACTGTTATTTGGCCCGAAAAAGTAATAATAAATAAGGCATATATTAAAACCTATTCTTTATTTAAAGACATAAAATATATTATTAAAACAGTAACTTAGAACTTATGAATCCAAAAATATGGTTGTCTTCACCGCATATGGGTGGCACAGAACAACACTACATAAAAGAGGCTTTTGACACGAATTGGATAGCGCCTCTGGGCCCAAACGTTACAGGTTTTGAAAACGATTTACAAAAGTATTTAAATGAAGAGGTACACGTGGCTTGTCTGTCTTCGGGAACAGCAGCCATCCATTTGGCATTAGTACAATTAGGGGTCGGTTTAAATGACGAAGTTATTTGTCAAAGCATGACATTTTCAGCTTCAGCAAACCCAATAAAATACCAAGGAGCGACCCCGGTGTTTATTGACAGTGAGAAGGAGAGCTGGAATATGTGCCCCATACACCTAGAAAGAGCAATTAAGGATAGAATAAAAAAAGGCACCAAGCCAAAAGCCATCATTGTCGTACATTTATATGGCATGCCTGCCAAAATGGATGAGATTAAAGCTATTTCAAAAGAATATAATATACCTTTAGTCGAAGACGCAGCAGAAGCCTTAGGCTCGACTTACAAAGGGAGGAAATGTGGTACTTTTGGAGATTTTTCAATATTATCATTTAATGGAAACAAAATAATAACAACTTCTGGTGGTGGGGCTATGGTATGTAATACAAAGGATAAAAAGGATAACACCATCTTTTTGGCTACTCAAGCCAGAGATCAAGCACCTCATTATGAACATTCTCAAGTAGGATACAACTATAGAATGAGTAATGTTAGTGCGGGCATTGGTCGTGGTCAAATGGAAGTTCTTGATAAACACGTTAATTTAAGACGTGAAATGAATGCTTTTTATAAGACAATATTTAAAGATATTGAAGGCGTCACAGTTTTAGGAGAATCTAATACAGAAGTGTTTTCAAACCACTGGCTAAGTTGTATTCTTATTAATGAGCGTGCTCCATTTACCAGAGAAGCGCTTTATGATAATATGCTACTAGCGAATATAGAAACTAGACCGCTTTGGAAGCCTATGCATTTACAGCCTGTTTTTCAAGAGGCGCCATATTATGGTGCAAACATTAGTGAAACCTTATTTAATACGGGATTGTGCTTACCTAGTGGGTCTAATTTAGTTCATGATGATTTAAACCGAATTACAAAAGTAATAAACAGGCTAATACAAGGTTAATTTAACATGTTTTAGAGGTATTACCACCTTATATTTCTATATTGTAATTATAATTAAGATATTTGTAAATCGAATTATTATCACCTAAATGCTTAAAAAATTAAAACAAGCGATATTTCAAGTCTTAGAATCAAGTCGCAAAAAGATTGATTTCAAGACCATAAACTATTTACCACGTTGGGCTATTTTATGTTTTGATACTATCATTTTAATCATTGCTTTAATGACCACGAAGCTTATAGTAAGTAGCTTGAAGAATATTAGCTATTTTTCTTTTTTTCCTACTAAGCAAGAATTAATAGTCATTTTCGTTAATGTCTTATTTTTCATTCTATTTAGAACCTACGCTGGCTTAATAAGGCATTCTACTTTTATTGATGCTGTTAAGTTTTTTTTAGCTTCTGTTTCTACTCTAATTACAGTTTTAGCCATATACTTTACGTATTATCTTGTTACAAAAGAGCCTTTATTCGTCCTTTCAGAAATACTATTATATGCTATCATATCCTTTTGTGGCTTATTCCTTTTTAGAATATTGGTAAAACAAGTGTTTGAAACTTATCTTAATTATCAACATGAAGAAGATCAATTAAATGTTTTAGTTTATGGTACAGATGAGAACGCCATAGCAATAGCTAGTGCTCTAAAATCTGAAAAACCATCAAGATATAAAGTGCTGGGTTTTGTTGATAAAGATGGAAAAAACAGGAGTAAAGAAATATTAGGTTTGCCAATAATTCATTTAAAGCGAAAAATGGCGACTATCTTAAGGGCACATAAAGCACATGCTTTAATAATTGCAGACAATAACTTAACTAAAGATGAAAGTATTGCAATAATAGATAATTGTATTGAGTATAATTTTAAGGTCTTTAGGGCGCCACTAATATCAGATATAGAAACCAATAAAAGTCTGTCTAATCAAATTGAGAAAATTCAAATTGAAGACATCCTTGAGCGTGAGCCCATTAAATTAGATAATAAATTAGTCGCTAAAGAAATTTATAATAAATGTGTTTTAGTTACAGGAGGTGCCGGTTCAATAGGAAGTGAGATTGCTAGGCAAGTATCAAATTATAATCCTAAAAAACTAATTATTATAGATCAAGCAGAATCCCCGCTGTATCGTATTCAATTGGAAATAAAGAATAATTTTCCAGAGCTTGATTTTGAAGTCATTATTGCTGATATAAGGAATAAAACGATTATAGATGAGGTTTTTAAAGAACATTTACCAGATGTTGTATACCACGCAGCTGCATACAAACACGTGCCCTTAATGGAAAGCCATCCGTCAGAAGCGGTATTTACAAATATTATAGGGTCTAAAAATATTGCTGATTTAGCACATGAATATAAGGCTGAGAAATTTGTAATGGTTTCTACAGATAAAGCAGTGAACCCAAGTAATGTAATGGGCGCGTCAAAACGCATTGCAGAGATTTATATTCATGCGCTACAAAAAAAATTAAAAATAGATAATAGTTCAAAAACGCAGTATGTCACTACCAGATTTGGGAATGTTTTAGGTTCTAATGGTTCTGTCGTTCCACTATTTAAAAAACAAATAGAAAAAGGAGGCCCTTTAACCATAACGCATCCAGACATTATCCGTTATTTTATGACCATTCCAGAAGCCTGTCAATTGGTAATTGAAGCGGGAGCCATGGGAAATGGTGGGGAGGTATTTATTTTCGATATGGGTAAAGCCGTGAAAATTATAGATTTGGCTAAAAAAATTATTCGTCTCGCGGGTTTTACCCCCTATAAAGATATCGATATTAAGGTTATCGGTTTAAGACCAGGGGAGAAATTGTATGAAGAATTGTTAAACGATACGTCTGAAACATTGCCAACTTATAATGATAAAATAATGATTGCAAAAATCGATTGTCATGATTACGAAGAGGTTAATACATTGATTTTAGAATTAGCGGAAACAGCCAAAGAAGGAACCAAAAATGAAATTGTTTTGAAAATGAAAGATCTTGTGCCAGAATTTTTGAGTATGAACTCTGACTTTGAAAGACTTGACAAAAAAATTGTTTAAGTTATTTATTAAATAAAATACCGAATCATTTATCAATGAAAATAGCAGTAATAGGCACAGGATACGTCGGTTTAGTAACAGGAACCTGTTTAGCAGAAACCGGAAATGACGTATTGTGTATAGACATAGATAAGAGTAAAGTAAAACAAATGCAGGCTGGTAAGGTGCCTATTTATGAGCCGCATTTAGACGTGTTGTTTGATAGAAATATTAAAGCCAACCGGCTTAAGTTTTCTACAAGCTTAGAAGAAGGTCTAAATCATGGCGATATTATTTTTCTTGCCCTTCCAACACCTGAAGATGAGGATGGCTCTGCAGATTTAAAATACATCTTAGGCGTTGCAGAGGATATTGGTAAATTAATGACGGCGTATAAGGTGATTGTAGATAAAAGCACCGTGCCCGTTGGAACCTCAAAAAAGGTACAAGCTGCCATCGCCAAAAATGCAAGCGTCGCCTTTGATGTGGTTTCTAATCCAGAGTTTTTAAGAGAAGGTTTCGCAGTAGACGACTTTTTAAAGCCGGAGCGAATTGTTATTGGAGCAAGCAGTGATAAAGCAATAAAACTTATGGAAAAACTCTATAAGCCCTATGTGCGTTCAGGCAATCCAATTATTATTATGGATGAAAAGTCTGCAGAGCTCACTAAATACGCTTCAAATGCGTTCTTAGCCGCAAAAATAACCTTCATGAATGAGATTGCTAACTTTTGCGAAAAGGTGGGAGCAGACGTCGATAAGGTTAGAATAGGGATGGGTACCGATTCTCGAATTGGTAAGCGCTTCTTGTTTCCAGGGATAGGTTATGGTGGTTCTTGTTTTCCCAAAGATGTAAAAGCACTACACAAATCAGGATTAGACAACAACTACAATTTCCAAATTTTAGATGCGGTAATAAATGTTAATGCAAAACAAAAGCTGGTTTTAATTCCCAAAATTGAAAAACATTTTAATAACACTTTAAAAGGAAAAAATATAGCGGTTTGGGGCTTAGCTTTTAAACCAGAAACAGATGATATTCGTGAAGCACCCGCATTATATATTATTGATAGTTTATTGGCATCTGGAGCCAACGTAACAGCATTCGACCCAGAAGCCATGCCGAATGTAAAACGTAAACTAGCTAATAAAATACGTTTTGCTGAAAGCATGTATGAAGCCCTTGAAAAGGCAGATGCTTTAGTAATATGTACAGAATGGAGTATCTTTAGAACACCAAATTTTGATAAAATAAAGTCTTTAATGCATGCTCATGTTATTTTTGATGGTAGAAATCTATACGATGTAAAAGATGTTGAAAATGAAGGATTCAAATATATATCAATAGGAAGATAATGGGTTCAAAAAAAGTATTAATAACGGGTGCAGCTGGATTTTTAGGCTCTCATTTATGTGACCGCTTTCTTAAAGAAGGTCACAGTGTTATTGGTATGGATAATTTTATAACGGGGGACAAAAAAAATATTGCTCACCTCGATAATAATCAAAAATTTAGTTTTATAAATCACGATATCACAGAGTTTATTAAAATCGAGGGAGCACTAGATTATATCTTGCACTTTGCATCACCTGCCAGCCCAATAGATTATTTAAAAATTCCTATTCAAACCCTAAAAGTAGGCTCTTTAGGGACGCACAATTTATTAGGTTTAGCAAAAGCAAAAAAAGCAAGACTGTTAATAGCTTCAACGTCTGAAGTTTATGGAGATCCATTAGTGCACCCACAAACAGAAGAGTATTACGGAAACGTAAATACTATAGGTCCAAGAGGCGTTTATGACGAGGCAAAACGTTTTCAAGAGTCTATAACCATGGCATACCACCGCTTTCATGGTATAGAAACAAGAATTGTACGTATTTTTAATACGTATGGACCAAGAATGCGACTTAATGACGGTCGCGTTATCCCAGCTTTTATGGGGCAAGCACTAAGAGGGGAAGATTTAACTGTTTTTGGAAACGGGATGCAAACTCGTTCGTTTTGTTATGTTGATGACCAAGTAGAAGGGATTTATAAATTATTATTGAGCGATTATTCCAATCCGGTTAATATTGGAAACCCGCATGAAATTACCATTAGGGGGTTTGCAGAAGAAATTATAAAACTTACTGGGACAAAACAGAAAGTTATTTATAAAGCGTTACCTATTGATGATCCTATGCAACGTCAACCAGACATTTCTTTAGCAAAAAAGCTATTGGGTTGGGAACCAAAAGTAGGTAGGGAAGAAGGTATGAAAGTGACCTTTAATTACTTTAAAAGCTTAAGTGAAGAAGAGCTATATAAAAGTGAGCATAAAGATTTCACAAGCTATAACAAATAGAATATGGAGTATCAACGTGGTCGGTATTCTTGGTTATTAAGACCCGTTTTAATGGTTCTTGATGTTACGATTATTAACGTCCTAGCGTTTTATTTTTTCAGCTTTAATGAAGAGAATCTGTCTTTTTTCTCCTCAGGTTTTTTAAATAGTAAGCATTTACTGTATATTATATATTCAGTACTATTCTGGTTGTTCTCAACTTCTTTTATCAGTTTTTATAACGTCTACCGCTATACCTCAGTTTTAAATATCATTTCGCTTTTAGTGAAGCAGTTTTCTATTTATACCCTAGCTGTGTTCGCCTTTATTGGCTTGTTTAGAAGTGTTAATGTCGAGACCTTTGCTACCTTTAGGTACTTGACTTATAGCTTTTTCGCCATTGGCGCAATCAAGTTGATAAGTTATTTTTTGTTAAAGACTTTTCGTAAAATATTACATGGAAATGTAAGACACGTTGTTATTATTGGAAACAGTGACGGCGCAAAAGAATTGAAATTTATTTTCAATAATAAAAAAGAATTAGGGTATGATTTATTGGCAATCTTTGGAAATGATAATCTAAAAGAAAATAAGGGCACAATCAAAGACAGCTATAAGTTTTTAGAAGAAAACAATGGCATAGATGAAATTTATTGCGCTATTGATGAGCTTACCGAGAACCAAGTTAATGATTTTGTAAAATACGCAAATACGCACCATTGCAATATTAAATTTATCCCTAATTCTAAAAAACTGTTTACCAAACGGCTTAAAACGGACTTTTATAATTACCTACCCGTATTGTCCATTCAGAAAGTGGCACTGAACCATGATTTTAATAAGTTGTTAAAACGTACTTTTGATGTGATCTTCTCTCTTTTTATCATCATTTTTATATTGTCCTGGATTACGCTTATTTTATTTTTTTTAATAAAAAGCGAATCTAAAGGGCCCTTATTTTTCAGGCATAAACGTCATGGTATTAACTATAAAGAATTCGTTTGTTATAAATTTAGATCACTAAGAACGATTCAAGAAGTTCAAGGCACTTACGTTAAGCAAGATGACCATAGGGTCACTAAGATAGGTCGCTTTTTAAGACGCACTAGTATAGATGAGCTACCACAATTTATTAATGTACTCATAGGAGACATGTCTGTTGTTGGGCCAAGACCGCACATGTTATCTTATACTGAAGATTATTCTAAAAAAGTGGATAAGTATAATTTTATTTTTCGTCATCATGTAAAACCAGGCGTTACTGGATTAGCTCAAATAAAAGGCTATAGAGGGGAAATTAAAAGTGATGAGGATATTATTAACCGGATTAAATATGATATATTTTATATTGAAAACTGGTCGATTTTATTAGACATAAAAATTATTTTTCAAACCATTTTCAATATCTTTAAAGGCCAAGAAAAGGCGTATTAATCGTGAAAGCACTTGTTTCTATAATTACACCACTTTATAATTCTGAAGCCTTCATTTCTCAAACCATACACTCTGTTTTAAAGCAAACCTATTCCAATTGGGAATTACTACTCATAGATGATTGTTCTACCGATAACACCAGAACAATTGCTGACAGGTTTACGAGTAAACACAATAATATCATACTGCTTAAAAACAAAGTCAATGCTGGAGCAGCAATCTCAAGAAATAAAGGAATTGCGGAAGCAAAAGGGGATTATATCGCCTTTTTAGATGCCGACGATTTATGGAAACCAGAAAAACTAGAAAAGCAACTCGCTTTTATGGAAACCGAAAAGTGTGAGGTATGCTTTAGTAGCTATGAGCAAATGGATGAAACGGGAAAGCCTTTAAATAAATTAATAAAAGCCTTACCTGTTTTAACCTATAAAAAGTATTTAAAAAGTAATTACATTGGAAATCTTACAGGGATTTATAACGCCAAGCGTTTAGGTAAAATCACCTCGCCCAACTTACGTAAGCGGCAGGATTGGTTACTCTGGTTAGTAGCCATTAAAAGCTCTGGTAAACCCGCTAAAAGTGTACAAGAATCTTTAGCGTTTTATCGTGTTCGCAACGACTCTATGTCATCAAATAAATTCAATTTGATAAAATATAATTACTGGGTGTATAGAAAAGGACTCGGCTTTTCGGTGCCCAAATCAATGTGGTCTATGGTCGTCTTTTTATGGGAACACTTCTTTGTGAAATCGAAACAGACCATTACTTTACATAAGAAATAAACTGTTTAACCTTTCCGCTTTTGCTGCGTTCTAAAGCTTCTTTTCTTTCAAAAGAAATGGTTAATCCAGGTTCTAAATAATCATCTAAAGCTTTTTTTACTATGTTTTTGTCATTGGTAGTAAAGACCTTGTCTGAGACATAACTTACTTTAAAAGTATCTAAAGCCAATTGCTCAATCATAAATTCCTTAACATTAGAGGCGTCATCGATAACGGTCTTAGTCACATAATACATCGTGAAACCCGCGGCTGTTTTCCCGCTTGGCAATCTTAAAATATCATTGGTTCTACCTGCGAGTGACTCTAGTATAGGTTTGCTTACGGTACTGTGTTTAGACAAAGTACCGATATCACCTAAATCGTAGCGAATAAAAGGATGGGCTTTATTATATAAAGAAGTGATCACTAACCGTCCTTGTACCCCATAAGGCAAGACAGTGTCATTTTCATCTAAAACTTCAACATACAAATCATGGCTGTTTATTTGCCATTCACCATTTGGGTTTTGAAAAGCAATCAAGCCTAATTCGGCGGAGCCATATTCATTAATTACAGGAACACCAAAGGCTTTTTCTAGTAATTTTCGGTCTTCTTCAAATAGTGTTTCAGAGGTGGCTATACAGGCTTTTAGCGTTGGGCAAATGGACTTTAAAACAAGATGCTTGCGCTCTAAATACTTACCGAAAATCGCCAGAGCATTCGAATAACCGTAGAGATATTCATATGAAGTACGACTAAATAGTGTTACGTTTTTCTCTAGCTGAACATCACTCATATCAAACACTGAAAACCTAAAACGGTTGCTAAGTCTATCCTTTAAACGTTCCTTATAGTAACTCATTTTATTTAAAGGAATACCGTAAAATCGCCCTTGTTTCGAAGTATTCAAGTCTAGATCATACCAACGGTATCTGTCCATAAAAACAGCCCACGATAATGCATGGCAAAAGGGGTCTTTTGCGAAACTTAAGGGATTACCAGAAGAGCCAGAGGTATTATTTGTCAGGCAGTTCTTTTTCGTAAAACCATGAGACAATCGGTGTCTTAAAGGCTGTTGTAAATCGCGTTTTGATAGAATGGGAATGGTGTTCCAGTGAGACGCATCAGCTTTCGTTGCAAACGCTTTATAAAAGGGGTTGTGAGCTAAATGATGGTTAACTATTTTTTTTCTCTGCTTTAAAATATGTGCTTCAAGGTCAGGACTATTTAAGCTAGTGATAGCTTTCAATTTCTTTTTGGCTTCCTGTATAGGGAAACCTTTCAATTTTAAAGAAAGCTCAAATAGATTCAAAAGAAATTTTATTATATAACATCGAAATTAAACAAATAAAATGGGTTTTCCATAATTTTCCTTTTAAAGCAAAAGCGCTTTTAGGCTGAAATAGAAGGCTTGTAAAAATTTTCTAAAATGAAACAAACAAACCTTTTATATCTAAAACGCAAAAGGCTATTTTTGTCAAAACAATACCAACAACAATGAACATTTTAATACTAGGTTCTGGCGGAAGAGAACATACAATCGCATGGAAAATTGCTCCAAGCGATAAATGCAGAAACTTATTTGTTGCACCTGGAAACTCAGGTACCGCTAAAATAGCAACAAATGTTCCCGTAAGTGTAACCGATTTTGAAGCGATTAAAGCAGTCGTTTTAAATAATAAAATCATGATGGTTGTTGTTGGGCCGGAAGACCCTTTAGTTTTAGGTATTCATGACTTCTTTTTAGCAGATGAAGCACTTAAAAATGTCGCGGTTATTGGGCCACAAAAAGCAGCTGCTGAGTTGGAAGGCAGTAAAGAGTTTGCTAAAGAGTTTTTATACAAACACAACATACCAACGGCTGCTTACGAATGTTTTAATGCTAAAACAGTTGAAAAGGGCTATGCTTTTTTAGACACTTTAAAGCCACCATACGTTTTAAAGGCAGACGGGTTAGCCGCAGGAAAAGGGGTTGTGATTTTAAATGATATTGATGAAGCGAAAGCCGAATTAAAAGCCATGCTTATTGATGCAAAATTTGGAACGGCGAGTACCAAAGTAGTCATTGAAGAGTTTTTAGACGGTATAGAATTAAGTTGTTTTGTGTTAACAGATGGTAAAAATTATAAGATTTTACCAACAGCAAAAGATTACAAGCGTATTGGTGAAGGTGATACAGGTTTAAATACAGGGGGAATGGGAGCAGTGTCTCCGGTCCCTTTCGCAGATGAAGCTTTTATGTCTAAAATAAGAGAGCGCATTGTAATTCCAACCATAAACGGACTCCAAAAAGATAATTTACCGTATAAAGGCTTTGTGTTTATAGGCTTAATAAAAGTGGGTGATGATCCAAAGGTTATTGAATATAACGTGCGTTTAGGAGATCCTGAAACGGAAGTCGTTTTACCCCGTTTAAAGAATGATTTAGTAACCCTTTTTCAGGCGGTTGCAAACCAAACTTTAGATAAAATAACCCTTGAAATCGATGAACGTGCAGCAACAACGGTAATGTTAGTTTCTGGTGGATATCCAGAGGCTTACGAGAAAGGAAAAGAGATCACTGGGCTTGAAAATATTGAAGGTTCTATCGCTTTTCATGCTGGGGCACAGGTAGAGGACAATAAAATTGTAACCTCTGGAGGACGCGTTATGGCGATTACCAGTTACGGTACCACGTATCAGGAAGCCATAAAAAAATCTTATCAAAATATAGAAAAATTACATTTTGATAAGATGAATTATCGAAAAGATATTGGTTTCGATTTATAAGTAAGAATGCGAAGAAATACTTTTGTCTTCTTCGTTGTTGTCGTTAAATTTCTTTAGCTGAAGCATCCAGTATACAAAAGCAACTAAGCCAATAATTGTAAATAACCAACTCATGATATTCGCTGTAAACCAGCTTTCTAATTCTAAGGCTCTTAGGGCATCAAAAGGTGCAAAAAGAACGTTTACAAATAAGTCTTCTATCGCTTCAAATAAATCCTTCATAATTTATAGTATATTTATAAAGCAAAAATACAAAAACTACTAATGATTGCAAGTATTTTTAGTAAATCTAAGCCAATAAATTTTTTAATCGTCTTTTTTATAACGATTATCGCTTTATTGGCTGCGCTCTATCTCGATCCGGAATCGGAAATAAATGCGCTATCTATTTTTAAATTATTACCTGTTTTCATCGTTTGTTATTTGAGTATCCTGCTATTAGATTTTATAGTAAACAAGAATTCTCTATCCCAAAAAAGCAACTTCGAAGTAGTATTATTTAGTGTGTTTGTCTTAGCCATTCCACAATTGTTTTTACATCAAAACCTTGTGTTTTCAAATCTGATCATACTCTTAGCGTTACGGCGCATCATTAGTATTCAAAAACAAAAAGACACCCTTAAAAAACTCTTTGATTCGGGATTTTTGATTGGGTTAGCTAGCCTTTTTTACTTTTGGTCAATTTTATTCTTTGTGCTTATTTTTATAGCTATTTTTTTCTATGCAGAAGCTGAGATAAAAAAAGTAATAACGCCTTTTTTAGGATTTATTTCGATTTATATTGTTGCAATAACTTATTCTTTAATTGTTGATGATGCCTTTTTCTCGGCATTCACTTGGTCACCAAGCATTAGTTTTGATTTGAGCGCTTTTAATAGTGCTCAGTTTATAATAGCCATTACAATGTTCTTGTCTTTTGGTTTGTGGTCTTCCATTTTTTATTTAAGAGGTATAAAAAACAAAAAGAAAACCTTCAGGCCATCCTATAGTGTAATATTTTCAGCCTGTCTTATTGCAAGTAGTATTATCGTAATTGCACCAAATAAAAATGGCAGTGAATTCCTTTTTCTCTTTGCGCCATTAGCAATAATTATTACTAATTATATTGAAACCATAGCAGAAAAATGGTTTAAAGAAGTGTTTTTATTTGCCTTATTAGTGATTCCGTTTATACTTTTATTTTTGTAATTTTTGGCCAAAGGCTAAATCACCGGCATCTCCTAAACCTGGTACTATATAACCCTTAGAATTAAGATCTTTGTCTACAGCACCAATCCATAAGGTGGTGTTTTTTGGAAAGTGCTTTTTTACAAAATTAAGACCTTCTTGGGCACCAATAACAGCCGCCAAATGTATTGCTTTAGGGGTTCCAAATGGTTTTAATGCTTCAAAAGTGGCTAATAGCGACTGGCCAGTAGCGACCATGGGATCTGCAAGTATTAAGGTTTTACCTTCCAAATTTGGACAGGCTAGATATTCCACAATAATTTCAAAGGTCTCTGGGTTTTTTAAATGGTGTCTGTATGCAGATATAAAGGCATTTTCTGCTTTGTCGAAGTAATTTATTAACCCATTATGCAAGGGTATACCAGCTCTTAAAACAGAACATAAGACCATTTCATTGTCATGAATACTTACTTCTGCTTTAGCTAAAGGGGTTTCTACTATTTTAGACGTATAGTTGAAGGACTTACTCATTTCATAAGCCAAAATTTCGCCTATACGTTCTATATTACGACGAAAACGCATGCTGTCTTTTTGAATAGTCGTGTCTCTAATTTCAGCTAAAAACGTATTTAGAATCGAGTTGTTTTCAGAAAGATTATGAATGGTCATGGCTTTAAAAGGCTTTTAGAAGAGTAAAGTTACAATACCATTTTAATGTTTCTTATATAATTTACGTAATTTTGAAGTCTTAAAATAATATACCTATGTTTACAGATAAGGCAAATGCCATTTTTCAAGACGTTATAAAGAAATATCATGAAATAAATACGGTAGATCAGCCGTTTACTAATAACTACGACAAAAACACGCAAACGCTTGAACATTTGCTCTACAGAAAATGTTGGATAGATACGGTGCAATGGCATTATGAGGATATTATTCGTGATCCGCAAATTGATCCGGTCGCAGCTTTAACCTTAAAGCGAAAGATTGATGCCTCTAATCAGGATAGAACAGACATGGTAGAGTATATTGATAGTTATTTCCTAGAAAAGTATCAAGAGGTAACACCAAAGCCTAAGGCAACAATTAATACCGAAAGTCCTGCTTGGGGAGTAGATAGACTCTCAATTTTGGCCTTGAAAGTATACCACATGGAAGAGGAGGCAACGCGCACTAATGCGACAGATGCACATAGAGCGGCATGCCAGAAAAAATTAGAGATATTACTAGAACAACGCGTTGATTTATCGACAGCGATTGACACCTTGTTAGACGATATTAGTAAAGGGGATAAATATATGAAAGTGTATAAACAAATGAAAATGTATAATGACAATGAGCTAAACCCTGTACTTCGCGGACAGAAATAGAAGTTAAGCAAAGCGTTAATTCATTGGGTTATCAAGCAAAGGTTGATTTAATGGTATAATAAATTGAAGGACAGTAGGCGTATAGGACGAAAAGGCTAATGTTAAAAAAACAGAAACACATCTTAGTGATCAGACTGTCAGCAATGGGAGACGTGGCTATGTGTGTACCCGTATTACGTGCATTTTGTGAGCAACATCCAGAGATAAAACTAACGGTTTTAACACGGGCATTTTTTACTCCTTTTTTTAGAGACATACCTCAGGTAACCGTTTTTGCTCCCGATTTAAAAGGGAAACACAAAGGTGTTTTTGGGTTATTCAAACTCTCTAAAGAACTCAAAACATTAAAGATTGATGCAGTAGCAGATTTGCACAATGTGTTACGAACTAATATTTTAAAATTATTTTTCTTCGGAAAAAGGTTTGTACAAATCGATAAAGGCCGAAACGAAAAGAAAGCATTGACCGAAGGGCGTGTTTTTCAGCAATTAAAAACAACGCATGAGCGCTATGCAGATGTATTCAGAGCCTTAGGTTATTCTTTAACCTTAAAGAATCCCTCGTTTCCTGAACTAGCAAAACTTAAATTAGGGACACAAGAGCTTTTGGAAAGCAATACTAAACACTGGATTGGCATGGCTCCTTTTGCTCAGTACGACTCTAAAATGTACCCCTTGGATTTACTTGAAAAAGTAATACATAAACTCTCTAGAACGCATAAAGTCATACTTTTTGGTGGCGGAAAACAAGAAGTGAAAATCTTAAACCAGTTTCAAAATAAATATGAAAACGTAGTTAATGTTGCTGGACAATTCGATTTAAATGAAGAACTCAACATCATTTCAAATTTAGATGTTATGGTGTCTATGGATTCGGGTAATGCACACCTAGCAGCGATGTTAGGAAAAAAAGTGATTACAATATGGAATGTAACACACCCATTTGCTGGTTTTTCTGCTTTTAATCAGCCAGAAGAACATGCTGTTTTAGCAAACAGAACGCAGTTTCCATTAATTCCAACCTCAATATATGGAAATAGATATCCAGAACATTATAAAGAAGCTTCCCGAACTATTGCACCAGAGACCATTATAAAAAAGATAGAAAGTGTGCTATAAAAAATGCCTCGCAGTTAAGCAAGGCATTACATTATAACAGCACATAAATATATTATCCCTTAACTAACAAATTTTAGCGTTATAATCTCTGCAAAAATATAACGATAAGAGTCTCTAAAATTTTTTAGATGTTAAACATTTTATAAAATCGATGAAAGCGGGGAAACCAACGCTCAAAAGAGGCTGTTGGCGTTACCATAATCGTTAAACATCATCATAATCAACAGTAATTTGCGCTGTTGTAGGTTGTGCCTGGCAGGTTAAAATTAAGCCTTCTGCAACTTCACTATCCGTTAAAATATTGTTTTGTCTCATCGTGGCACTACCTTCAGTAACACGCGCAATACAACTACTACAAATACCCCCTTGACAAGAATAAGGCGCATCTAAATCTTGAGCTAAAGCAGCTTCTAATATGGTTTGTGATTGTTCCATTTCAAAACTGTCTTCTTCATCATCAACAATAACCGTTATTTTTGTCTTACCATCAACTATACCTATTGATTCAACAGGTTTAGAAGTATTAGCAACCGTAAATAATTCAAAGTGTATTTTGTCTTTCGCAACGTTATTTTCTTCTAAAACAGACGTAATGGTATTAATCATAGCTTCTGGACCGCAAAGGTAAAAGGCATCTATTGCAATGTCTTTGTATCTGTTTTTTACAATGAGGTTTACCGTGCTTTTTTCAATGCGACCAAAAAGGGCATCAGGTTCTTGTGCTTGACTAAACAAAAACTGAATATCTAAGCGGTCTTTATAGTGATGATGTAGTTTTAGTAGTGCCTCAAAAAAAATAGTGTCTTGTGTTGTTTTGTTTCCGTAAACTAAAATGAATTTACTATTTGGTTCTTCTTCTAAAACAGTTGTAACAATGCTCATAACCGGTGTAATACCACTTCCCGCAACAAAGGCAGCAATCGTTCTGGATTCAGTAGCTAAAGGCTCAAAAGTGAAGCGCCCTTTAGGTTCTGCAACCTCTAATGTATCACCAATTTTTAAAGTACTATTAACATGTTTTGAAAAGGTTCCATGTTCTACTTCTTTAACAGCAACAGTAATGTCGCCACTTTTAGGAGAAGAACAAAGGGAATAATCACGACGTATTGCTTCACCATTGATAATGGTTTTTAAAGTGATGTATTGTCCGGCTTTAAAACTAAAATTTTGTTTTAAGTGCCCAGGGATATCGAAACTTAAGGTGACACATTGAGCTGTTTCACGATGGATGTTTTTTATTGAAAGGGTGTGGAATTGCGCCATTATTTTTTTTACAAAAATAAGCAACAAGAAATTAAATCTGTTTTTTTGTAACAAAAAGTGTGTTAATATTACTAATGGAGTAAACCCAACCAAAAATGATTAAACGTTTTATAAGTTTAGAGTGGAAAGGATTTACGCGCTCAGCCTCATTTAAAATGAATATGGCGCTTAAAATCTTAATGCTAATTGGCGCATTTTTTATGTTGCTCTATGCTTTAGGCTTAGGTGTTGGCGCCTATTATATTATTGAAGAATTGGTGGATCCAGACCCGTTTAAAATCATTAATAAATTTTTAATTTTTTACTTTATTGGCGATTTGGTTTTTAGGTATTTTCTACAGAAAATGCCAATAGTCAATATTAAACCGCTTTTATATTTGCCCTTAAAAAAGGATCAAGTGGTTAGGTTTGGTATTAATAAAACAATGGTGTCATTCTTTAATATCTGGCATGCTTTCTTTTTTATTCCGTTTTCAATTGTGCTTTTAGTTGAAGGGCATGATTTTATTAATGTCTTAGGATGGCATTTGGCTATGCTAGCACTTGTGTATTGTAATAATTTTATTAATATTTTTATAAATAATAAGGACTTTGCTTTTTACGCTGTTTTAGGGGGTATTGTAGCCTTAATGGCGTTAATGTATTATGAGGTTTTTGATATCACACAATACACAGCTCCAGTTTTTTCAGCATTTTACAAGTACCCATATTTGGCTATTATTCCATTAGTATTGGCTGTTGTGCTTTATAAAATGGCCTTTAGCTATTTTAGAAAAAACTTCTATTTAGATGCCGGTTTAGCTAAAAAAATAGATGTCGCAGAAACCGATAATATGACCTGGTTGGATCGTTTTGGGAGTGTGGCTACATTCTTAAAAAATGATATTAAATTAATAAAGAGAAACAAGCGTTCTAAGATGACCGTGTTTATGAGCTTTGTTTTTCTCTTTTATGGATTACTCTTTTTTACTGGTGCTATAGAAACTTATGAGGGTCCCTTTTGGCGTGTTTTTGCTGGTATTTTTGTCTCTGGTGGGTTTCTGTTTAGTTTTGGTCAATTCGTACCAAGCTGGGATAGCGCCTACTATCCATTATTAATGAGTCAAAATATTCGTTATAAAGAATATTTGGAGTCTAAATGGTATTTAATGGTCATTGCTACGATTTTCTCAACCATTTTAGCGTCCTTCTATTTGTTTTTTGGCTGGCAAGCTTATGCCGCCATTGTAGTAGGTGCCATCTATAATATAGGTGTTAATTCTCATATTGTGCTGTGGGGAGGAGCGTATATAAAAACACCTATAGATTTAACCTCTGGGAAAAAGGCTTTTGGGGATAAAAAAGCGTTTAATGTGAAAACACTATTATTAACGATTCCTAAATTATTACTACCCATGGTTATTTATGCTGTTGGTCATTTTTTACAAGGCGAAATTTTAGGTTTTGCTTTGGTAGCAATATTTGGATTAGCAGGATTATTATTTAAAAATAAGGTATTTAGCATTATAGAAAAGATTTATAAAGTTGAAAAATATAAAACACTGGTTGCTTACAAACAAACAAACTAAAAACGATGATAATTACTTCAAACCTTTCAAAAACATATAATACAAACACGGTATTAAATATTGAGCATTTAGAGATTCCAAAAGGGCAGAGCTTTGGTCTGGTTGGTAATAATGGTGCAGGAAAAACCACGTATTTCAGTTTGCTTTTAGATTTAATTCAGCCAACATCGGGTTATATTGAAAATAACAAGGTAAGGGTTCACGAAAGTGAAGATTGGAAACCCTTTACTGCTGCTTTTATAGATGAAACGTTTTTAATTGGGTACTTAACACCTGAAGAATACTTTTACTTTATTGGTGAACTTCGCGGACAAAACAAAGGAGATGTTGATGCTTTACTCGCTCAGTTTGAAGACTTTTTCCACGGCGAAATTCTTCAGCAAAAAAAATATCTGCGCGATTTAAGTAAAGGAAACCAGAAGAAGGTAGGAATCGTAGCGGCTTTAATAGGCAATCCAGAAGTTATAATTCTCGATGAACCTTTTGCGAATTTAGACCCAACAACACAAATTAGATTAAAAAGCATTTTAAGAGATTTGGCAAAAACGAAAGGTGTTACCGTTTTAGTTTCAAGTCATGATTTATCTCATGTTACAGATGTTTGCGAGCGTATTGTGGTGCTTGAGAAAGGAGAAGTCGTGAAGGATTTAGAGACCAACCCAGCAACGTTAAGAGAATTAGAGGCGCATTTTTCTGGGGTAGCTGTGGTTTAGTTCGTTTCTATTTAAGGCACATTTTCTTGATTAATTGGTGTAAACTCAAAAAGATGCTTATTTTTACGTGCTTTTGCAATAGTTAAATACTATTTACAAAAGTTTAAAGTTATGTATTAGACTAAATACAAGACCGTTGAAAATAACATTAAAAGCAATATTTATAGTAGTAATTTCTGCACTAACCATAACGGGTTGTTCGCGAAAGAACGACAGTTTTGTTAGTCGAAATTTTCATGCGGTAACCGCTGAATACAACACCTTATTTAATGGTAACATTGCCTTAGAAAAAGGAAGAGAAAATCTTAATAGTGCTTACAAAGACAATTATTGGGATATTTTACCTGTGGAGCGCATGCAAATTGCAGAAGATGTTATTCTGCCAGGGCAGTCTAAAAATGCAGACTTTGTTACTGCCGAAGAAAAAGCGGTAAAAGCCATACAAAAACATGGCATGAACATCGAAGGCAAGGAATACAATCCGCAAATTGATGAAGCCTATCTCTTATTAGGGAAATCCCGTTACTTCGATCAACGATTTATACCTGCTTTAGAAGCCTTTAATTACATTTTATATAAATACCCAGCAAGTAGTAATATTAATCGTGCAAAGGTTTGGCGTGAAAAAACAAACATGCGATTAGATAATGATGCGCTGGCGATTAAGAACTTAAAGCGTCTTTTAAAACAAGAAGAATTACAGGGTCAGGATTTAGCAGATGCCACCTCTATTTTGGCACAGGCTTATATAAATACGAAAGCTTTAGACAGTGCTTTAACACAAATTGGTATTGCTGCAAAAACGACTAAAAAATCTAACGAAGAAGGACGGTTCTACTTTATTCAAGGTCAGTTATACAATGCGTTACAGGATAAAGACAGTGCTAATTTAGCCTTTGATAAAGTTATAGATTTAAACCGAAAAATCCCACGTAAATACTTAATCAGTGCATATGTTGAAAAAGCTAAGAATTTTGATTACGAAAAAGGAAATAAATTAGAATTTATTGAGCATTTAACAGAACTTGAAAAAGACAGAGAAAACAGGCCGTTTTTAGACCACATTTATCACCAAATTGCACAATATCATAGTAACCAGAATAGAGATTCGCTTGCGGTTGTTTATTATAATAAGTCCATTCGCACGAATTCTCAAGATAAGATACTTATTGCAAAAAATTATGAAACACTTGGCGATATGAATTTCGACAAGAATAATTTTAAAGTTGCGGGTGCTTATTACGATAGTACCATGACAAAAATGGTTGAAAACAGTAAGCCATTTAGAATAATAAGACGCAAAAGAGAAAACCTTGATGATGTTATTAATTATGAAGGCATCGCTGAGGTTAATGACAGTATCTTACGTTTTGTAAACATGCCGGAAGCAGAGCGATTAACCTATTTTAATGATTACGTTGCGAGATTAAAAGCAAAGGCCGAAGAAGAGAAAGAAAAAGCCGCGATTGCACTACAAAAGCAGGGCTTGGCTCAAAATATTGCAGGACAAAATAATTCTGGTGGTTTTAAACCAGCAGGCGGTCCACCAGGAGCCTCTTCATTTTATTTCTACAATGACCAGACGGTAGCTTACGGTAAAAATGAATTTACTAGAATTTGGGGCGATAGAGAAAACAAAGACAATTGGCGTTGGTCTAGTGGCATAGGCTCCTCCCAAGTTGTTTCAAATACACTTGCAGGAAATGACATTACGGAAGACAGCGAATTGTTTGATGTGGAATTTTATATAGCACAAATACCTACAGACGAAAAGGTTATTGATAGCATTGCTAAAGAACGTAATTTTGCGTATTACCAATTAGGTTTGATTTATAAGGAAAAATTTAAAGAATACGAACTCTCAAAAACCAAGTTTACCACTTTATTAAATAATAATCCTGAGGCACGCTTAGTCCTGCCTTCAAAGTATAATCTTTTTAAAATTTACGAAATTTTAGGCCGTACAGAAGAGATGGAACGGCTTAAAACTGAAATTATTTCTAACTATCCAGACACGCGCTACGCTCAGATTTTAAGCAACCCAGAATTAGCACTAGCAAAAGATGAAAATAGTCCGGAAAGTGTTTATGAAGCCACGTACAAGCTTTTTGAACAACAGCAATTTGCTGAAACGATTTCCAAAAGCGAGGAATACATTGCTGTGTTTGATGGCGAGGCTATCGTTCCTAAATTTGAATTACTAAAAGCGTATGCCATAGGCAGACTGTATGGTTTTATTGAATACAAGAAAGCAATCAATACTGTTGCTGCAAATTATGCGAATACCGCTGAAGGTATTCAGGCACAATCCATTTTAGACAACGCATTAAAAGGCATAGAGAGTAACGCATTTGAAGATGAAACAACAGCATTAAGCGCAAAGGTGGTATTTGAATTCACAAAACCCACAGCAGAGGAATTAAAGACGCTTAAAGAAGCCATTGAAAAAGCAATAGATAAAATGAAATACCATAATATGTATGTTTCTGTAGACTTATATAATCCGGAAAAAACATTTGTTGTGGTTCATGGTTTAAGAAGTATTGAAACGGCCAGAGCCTTTACGTCGCTTTTTGAAAAACCAGAACAAGTAGAGCTATCAAGACCATTTTTTGGTATTTCAACAGCCAATTACAGGATTCTTCAAATTCATAAGAATTTAGAATCGTATTTAACCAATCAATAAAAAGAATAAAATATGTTTCCTGACAGTAAAAAGAGCAAAACAGAACTAAGTCAAAATTCAGTACAAAACCTTATCGCTAAGGGAACTAAAATAGTGGGTACTTTTGAAAGTGAAGGCGATATAAGGATCGATGGTATTGTTGAGGGTGAGGTAAGAACACCCGGAAAAGTAGTGGTCGGTAAGACTGGAGAAATCCACGGATCATTACAGAGCAGTAATGCCTATTTTGAAGGGACTTTAAAAGGAAAACTCATACTCACAGAAACACTAACTTTAAAACCATCGGCAAATATTGAAGGCGAAGTAGTGATTGCAAAACTAGCCATAGAGCCAGGGGCAATATTTAATGTGACCTGTGATATGAAAAACACAACAAAAGGTATTAAAGGTGACTCAAAAACCGAAAAAACAACTAAATAATTACATTAAATTCACGACCATTGCGTTTCAGATGATTGCCACAATTGGGCTATTGTCTTTTGTTGGTTGGTGGCTGGACTCTAAATTCCCGAATAATTATAGTGCGTATACTGTGATTTTTTCGCTTTTAGGAGTATTTCTTGCCATTTACCAAGTCATTAAACAGGTTATAGACATGTCAAAAGATAAATAATGAAGCAAAAATTAATTAAGTTTCTTTTCGTATTAATTCCATTTACACTCGTTTTTTTTTCACTACAATATTTTATTGCTGATTTAATAGCAGACACAAAAGCGTTATATTACGAGACTTGGAAGGTCTATGTCTTTAATTTTTCGGCAACCTTTATCGTGTATTTATTTGTTGTATTTGTAAACAAAACATTTTCTGATAAAACAGGCTTTGCTTTTATGGCCTGCGGATTATTAAAAATGATGGCTGCCATTATTTTTTTACTACCGCTTATCCAAAACAAAGAACTAGACGCTGTTAACGACGTCATAGCCTTCTTTATTCCTTACTTTCTTTTCTTATTTTTAGAAACAATTTACGTCGTTAAAATTTTAAATAAATAGGCGCTTTTTAAGTCTTAAAAATTAAGGAGTTACATGCTAATTTTTTTTTCTTCTGAATAACTTAAAAATTTAAAGAAAAAGCATACCTTTGCACCGAATTTTTAGGACGTTAATTTTTTATTAGATAAGGTATGACGATAGCACAAAAATCTATCAAACTGATCACAATAGTAGTATTAGCCTTGATTCCAATGGTTTCATTGGCATTAGAAGGTGATCAACATGGTGAGGATAAAGAATTCAATGCAAGTGAATTAATTAATGATCACATTGGCGATTCTCACGAGTTTCATATAGCAGATTGGAATGGGCATCCCATTTCTTTTTACTTGCCTGTGATACTTTGGACAGATAATGGTCTAACATTCTTTTCTTCAGAAAAATTTCATCACGATAACTCTGGGGAGCATGTTGTAGAAGCAAATGGTCAAGAATTTGTGAGACATCATGAAAGAATTTATTATAAGGATAAATTCGAAACAATGACTCAGGAAGAAAAAGAAGCTATGGTCCCTGTTGATTATTCAGTAAGACCTTTAGATTTCTCGATTACGAAGCTGGTCTTCTCTATGTTGTTTTCAGTCCTATTACTATTCATTTTGTTTAGTGCAGTTGGTCGCTCTTATAAGAAAAACAATAAAGCGCCTAAAGGTTTAGCTGCTTTTCTAGAGCCATTGGTGTTATTTGTAAGAGATGATATTGCTATTCCAAACATTGGGGAAAAGAAATACGCTAGATTTATGCCGTATTTATTAACTATATTTTTCTTTATCTGGGTAAATAACTTATTTGGATTAATCCCTTTCTTTCCCTTTAGTTCAAATTTAACAGGGAATATATTTTTCACTTTTGTACTATCATTTATTACATTTATAGTAACGTCATTTAGTGGGAATAAAGATTATTGGAAACATATTTTGACGCCTCCAGTGCCAAAAGCATTATATCCTATTATGGTGCCTATTGAAATCATAGGGATCTTTACTAAGCCTTTCGCTTTAATGATTCGTTTATTTGCAAACATCACGGCCGGGCATATTATTATATTAAGTTTGATTTCTTTAATATTCATATTTAAAAGCGTATTTATTGCACCAGTTTCTGGAGTGTTTGTTTTATTTATGAGTGTATTAGAGATGCTAGTTGCTGCCTTGCAAGCGTATGTATTTACCTTGTTATCAGCGCTATTTATAGGTCAGGCGGTAGCAGAGCACGACCACGATCATGCGCATGATGCAGCTGGTCACGAAATTCCAGACGCAGAAGATGTGCGTGGGGATTTTATTTAAACAAGAGTTTTTTAATTATTAACTAAATAAATTTTATTACTTATGGTATTAGCTGGAATCGGAGCTGGTTTAGCTGCAATTGGTGCAGGAATCGGTATTGGAAAAATTGGTGGATCTGCAATGGATGCAATTGCTCGTCAACCTGAAGCTACTTCAAAAATTCAAACAGCGATGATTATTGCTGCTGCACTTATTGAAGGTGTTGCACTTTTCGCAGTTGTAGTTGCTTTAATTGCAAAATAATTTTTGAAAAAAAATTAAATAGTTCCAGAACGGTTGGTTCTGGGACTATTTTAAAATTAAAAAATAATTAAATAATAATACAGATATGAACTTTACTGCACCAGAAAGTTTGATTTTTTGGACAACGATAATCTTTGTCGTGTTCTTTTTCTTATTAAAAAAGTTTGCATGGAAACCTATTTTAGGCGCTGTTAAAAGCCGTGAAGACTCCATTAATAACGCATTGGCTTCAGCTGAAATGGCGAAATTAGAAATGCAAAATCTTAAAGCGGATAATGAAAACCTTTTAAAGGAAGCACGTGCAGAACGTGAAGGGATGTTAAAAGATGCGCGTGAGATGAAAAACAAAATGATTGAAGATGCTAAAGATGAAGCGACGGCACAAGCGAACAAAATGATCGAACAAGCACAAGCAGCAATCGAGAGTGAAAAGAAAGCGGCTATGGCTGAGCTTAAAAATCACGTGGCAAGTTTATCTATTGAGATAGCAGAAAAAGTAGTGCGTCAGGAATTATCAAACAAAGACAGACAATTAGAATTAGTTGACTCTATGTTAGGTGAAGCAAAATTAAATTAATAATAATTAAATTATAGTCCTTTCAGAGTCTGTGCTGACCGCAGTCGAAGTAGAACGGACTTAGAACAAGAATATGGCAAGAGCAGCAATACGTTACGCAAAAGCAGTATTAAGTTTAGCAAATGATCAAAATTCAGCCGAGGCTGTAAATGATGATATGAAGCTAATCGCGAATACTATTGCCGAAAATAAAGACTTAAGCGATATGCTTCAAAGTCCTGTAATTAGCCCGTCTATTAAAAAATCTGCTTTACAAGCAATTTTTAAAGACACGAATGCCTTAACAGGTAACGTAATTGATACGTTGATTACGAATAAGAGAATAGATATTTTTGGAGATGTGGCATCAAAATTCAATGAATTGTACGCGACTTCAAAAGGTATTGAATCGGGAACAGTTACCACGGCGATTCCATTAACAGATGATTTAAAAGCGAAGGTTTTGGCTAAGGCTAAAGAATTAACTGGAAAAAAGGTAACGGTAGAAAATATCGTAGATGAAAACATCTTAGGAGGTTTCATTTTACGAGTAGGCGATTTACAATACAATGCAAGTATCGCAAATCAGCTAAATAAAATTAAAAGAGAATTCACATTAAACTAAGGTATTTATATATCTAAATAAATAATAAGATGGCAGAAGTAAAACCAGCTGAAATATCAGCAATCTTAAAACAACAACTTTCAGGTCTTGAAGCAAGCGCTTCACTAGACGAGGTTGGAACAGTATTAACTGTAGGTGATGGTATCGTACGTGCTTACGGATTAGCTAATGCTCAGTATGGAGAATTAGTTGAATTCGATGGTGGCTTAGAAGGTATTGTACTAAACCTAGAAGAAGATAATGTAGGTATTGTATTATTAGGAACTTCAGTAGGAGTAAGAGAAGGATCTATCGTAAAGCGTACAGAGCGTATCGCATCTATTAAAGTAGGTGAAGGTATTGTTGGGCGTGTGGTAGATACTTTAGGAAATCCTATTGATGGTAAAGGACCTATAACTGGTGAAACTTACGAGATGCCTTTAGAGCGTAAAGCACCTGGGGTTATCTATCGTGAGCCTGTAACTGAGCCGTTACAAACAGGAATTAAGGCTATTGATGCGATGATTCCAGTAGGTAGAGGACAACGTGAGTTGGTAATTGGTGACAGACAAACAGGTAAAACTGCCGTTTGTATCGATGCTATCTTAAATCAAAAAGAATTTTACGATGCAGGTGAGCCTGTATATTGTATATATGTTGCCGTAGGCCAAAAAGCTTCTACAGTAGCTTTAATTGCTAAAACTTTAGAAGAAAAAGGAGCTTTAGCCTATACTACTATAGTAGCTGCTAACGCGTCAGATCCTGCTGCAATGCAAGTATACGCACCGTTTACAGGAGCTTCTATTGGAGAATACTTTAGAGATACAGGGAGACCAGCTTTAATTGTATTTGATGATTTATCAAAACAAGCAGTTGCTTACCGTGAGGTTTCTTTATTATTAAGAAGACCACCGGGACGTGAAGCGTATCCAGGTGACGTGTTTTACTTACACTCAAGATTATTAGAACGTTCTGCAAAAATCATTAATAATGATGCCATTGCTAAAGAAATGAATGACTTACCAGATTCATTAAAGCCAATCGTAAAAGGTGGTGGTTCTTTAACGGCATTACCAATTATTGAAACACAAGCAGGTGACGTTTCGGCTTATATACCAACAAACGTAATTTCAATTACGGATGGACAAATTTTCTTAGATGGAGATTTATTTAACTCTGGTGTACGCCCGGCAATTAACGTAGGTATTTCGGTATCTCGTGTTGGTGGTAACGCACAAATTAAGTCCATGAAAAAAGTAGCTGGTACTTTAAAACTAGATCAAGCACAGTATCGTGAATTAGAAGCGTTTGCTAAGTTTGGTTCAGATTTAGATGCAGTAACTTTAAACGTGATTGAAAAAGGGAAGCGTAACGTTGAGATTTTAAAGCAGGCACAAAATGATCCTTTTAAAGTTGAAGATCAAGTCGCAATTATTTATGCGGGTTCTAAAAACTTATTAAGAGATGTTCCTGTTGAAAAAGTAAAAGAATTTGAGCGTGACTATTTAGAGTTTTTAAATGCAAAACACAGAGATGTATTAGACACTTTAAAAGCTGGAAAATTAACGGATGAGGTGACTGATACCTTATCGAATGTAGCAAAAGAGCTTTCGGCTAAATACAGAGCATAATATGCTCTTAAGCTCTCCGAAGTAAAGGGAGAGAAACTGAGCGTTTATAAAGTATAACATTTTAAAAAGTCCTTTCCATAATTGTGCATAGCGCAGTCGAAGAAGAAGGGATTTAGAATAGGAAGAAATGGCAAACTTAAAAGAAATACGTAATAGAATATCATCGGTATCTTCAACCATGCAGATTACCAGTGCCATGAAAATGGTGTCTGCTGCTAAGTTAAAGAAAGCACAAGATGCTATTACAGCAATGCGACCGTATTCAGATAAATTATCTGAGCTTTTACAGAGTTTAAGCGCGACTTTAGATGATGATTCTGGAAGTAAATTTTCAGAACAGCGCCAGGTAAAAAACGTGTTGATTGTTCCTATTACTTCAAATAGAGGTTTAGCAGGAGCATTTAATTCTAATATTATCAAGCAAACGCAGCATTTATTAAATACTGTTTATGCGGGTAAAAACGTGTCTATCCTTGCGATAGGAAAAAAAGGTAATGATGCTTTCGCTAAACGAAATATTGTTATTGGAAATTACAGTGAACTTTTTGATGACCTAACATTCGATAACGTGGCGCATGTAGCAGAACGTATTATGGACATGTTTGTTGAAGGAAAGTATGATAAAATTGAAATTGTTTACAACAAGTTCAAAAATGCAGCCACACAAATCGTAATGACTGAACAGTTTTTGCCAATTGTACCTATGGAAGGCGCTGTTAACGTCAATGCAGACTATATTTTTGAGCCATCAAAATTGGAAATTGTAGAGCAGTTAATTCCGAAGTCTTTAAAAACACAATTATTTAAAGGAATAAGAGATAGTTTTGCTAGCGAGCACGGCGCACGTATGACGGCAATGCACAAGGCAACAGACAATGCAACTGAGTTGAGGGATCAATTGAAACTAACGTATAATAAAGCGCGTCAAGCAGCTATTACTAACGAAATCCTTGAGATTGTTGGAGGTGCGGAAGCATTGAATAACTAATTTTATTTTCCTTATTTAAAGAAATTTAAAACTTAATTTATAGAAACCTTGTTCAATTTGAACAAGGTTTTTTTTATTAAGGCACCTTAATAGCATAAAAAGGCTATTTTAGCTGCCTTTATAAAAAAACATAAAACTTATACCCAAACTACTTATGAAAAAAATGATACCCCTACTACTATTGTTAATTTGTTCAGCCGTGTCGGCTCAATTACAAGTGGGCAATATTGATCTTAATTTTGGAGAAACGATAGTGTCTAAAGATGGAGACGTTATTCAAATCGCTGGTGAAAAGGACAATATTATCTATGCCTTAGCCAGAAAGAAAAAAGACTTCTTCTTACAAACGTTTGATGCGTCAAACAAAGCCTTTAAAACGAGTGCTTTATTAGAATTCGATAAAATTAATGGTAATAAACTGCAAATTGAAGATTTAACGATTGTAGGCGAAAAAGTTTTTTTAATGTTATCTTATTATGATAAGAAAGAGAAAACAAATAATTTTTTAGCTAAAGAAATTAAGGATAATAAAATTGTAAAAACAACAAATGTATTATCGGTTCCTGTAGAGAGCAAAAGAAAACAAGGTAGTTTTGTATTTACAACCTCTTATGATGAATTTAATTACCTCATTGCACATGTTGGTATAAACTCTAAAAAAGAACAGTTAAAGTACTCCGTAACATTATTAGATGATAATTTAACAGCTGTTTTAAATGATACTTACGAGATTGTATTTGAAGAAAAAAACAGACAATTATTTGATTTTTCGGATGTTCAGGTTAACGAACACGGTGATGTGTTAATCGCTACAACAGAAAGTTATAGAGACAAAAAAAAGAAAACAAGCGTTAATAATATTACCATACATTCTTATTTGTCAAAAAAGGACTATCAAAAACAAGTTACCAATGTGAGCTTATCTGGTAAGCGTGCTTTAAATTGTAACTTAATGGAAACTAAAGATAACACCTTACATGTGATTGGTTTTTATTCAGATATTAAGAAAAGTGGAAAAGCAGAGGCTACAGTAGAAGGCATTTACGACGTCACCTTTAACTATGGCACTGGAGAAGTCATTAAGAAAACCTTTAACCCCTTTACTTTTGATGTTAAGAAGCAACTTATAGGAGAAAGAAGAGCTAAAAAAGGAAAAGACTTGAAGCCTTTTTATAGGAACATAGCGTTTGTAGAAAGAGACAATGGTGGCGTAATCGTACTATCAGAATACAATTTGGTTGTTGAAGGGAAAAATGCTGGTTTTGGTCCGTTAACTATTACACCTTATACCTATATTACAAACGAAATTATTGTTACTGCGTTAAAGAAAGACGGCACCTTAGATTGGAGTAATGTAATACCAAAAGAACAACAAGTAACCGTTTCCGAACTTGGCTTTTCTTTGTCGTTTTTAGGAGGTTCAGGAGGTGTTTCCGTATCTGCAGGCTTGTATTTTCCTTTAGCCGTATTAGGGAATGGACCAGAATTTTTAAGTGCAATTCCTATTTATCACAACGGTCAATTAACAGTGGTCGTTAATGATGATCCTAAAAATATAGGGATTACTGTAATGGACGATGTTAAAAAGGTAAGAAACGTTAATAAAATGATCCCGGTTGCCTTTTCGTTTAATTCAGAAACAGGGGCCTTAACAAGAACAGATCCTACAGCGTTTGAAAAAAAGCAAATTGTAGTGAGACCAGCAACTAAATACAGTAAGAGTTCAAACACTTATTTAATTTATGGTGGTAATAAAGAAGGAAACGCTTTAGGGGAATTAATCTTAAATTAATTAAGCACATAAAAGCTTTAAAAGCCTTATTCAAATGGAATGAGGCTTTTTTATGGAATAGGCTTTGATTTAGTATCTTTATAAACTATAAATGGACTTAAAAATGAAATTATTTAAAACAGCTTTATTTGTATTCTTAATTCTTTTTGTTGTGGCAAGTTTTTCACAGTGTTCTAGTTCCAAAGAATTACAGGAAAAGGCACCTATTACTTTTGGAAAAGTCTATTATCAGGAATGGGTTGCAGGAATAGAAGGCGGCGGTTCTGGAATTAACATATTCATTCCTGTAGAGGAAACTGCGCTAGGTCATATTAAATTGGATAGCGTTTATTTTAGAGGTAAAGTGGCTAAATTGGAAACCAAAACAGATGATAGACTTTATGTTGGGCGGTTTTCAACACCTGCTAATCAGCAAAAAGACATTAAAATGACTAATGAACCTAACGGTGAATATGGTAATACAGCCACAGGCCTTTCAGGAAATTTCCCATTTCAATTAAAAAATGATGAATGTGTGGTTAGCTACAAAGATAATAGCCAAACCAAGTACTACAAAATTGAGAATATAATCGAAAAACCCAGAGTAGAATATCCAAGTGCACCACCAAATCGTGGTGAACAAGAAAATTTACCCTAAGCTGAAACTTTTTTAGGTCTTACAAAATCAATACATTTAGAGCAATTATTATACACCAACGTTGAGCGGATTTAAATCTCTTTTTAAACAAACATTTATTTATGGTTTAGCGACTGTGCTTCCTAGAATGTTGAGCTTTTTGCTGGTTAGATTGCATACAGACGAAAGTGTTTTAGATTCTGTAGCAGATTATGGAAGTGTCTCTTTAATCTATGCCTATTTTGTTTTATTTAATGTCATTTTAGCTTATGGAATGGAAACTGCTTTTTTTCGCTTTTTCCATAAAGAAAACAACCAGGATAAAGTTGTCGGAACTTCAACAATAGCATTAATTATATCTTCTTTTTTATTCTTCTTTTTTGCGTTTGTATTTAATAATGAAATTGCTTTGTTAACTGAATTAAAAGTAGAATATATAAATCTTGTTATTTGGATTTTATTATTTGATGCTTTAGTCATTATTCCTTTTGCTTGGTTAAGAGCAAACGAAAAACCTATGCGCTATGCTATTTTAAAGATAGTTAATGTAGGAGTTAATCTAGGTTTAAATGTATTCTTATTGCTTTATTTAAAAGGTTTAGCAACAAACATTTCAATTTTTGAAAGTATATATCAGCCTAATTTTGAAATCAATTATATATTTATTGCAAATCTAATAGCGAGTGCAATTACGCTTATATTATTAATTCCTTTTTATACCAAAATCAAATATATTTTCAGTTCGCTCCTGTTAAAAAAGATGCTCAATTATGCTTTTCCAGTATTAGTTGCTGGTATTGCTTTTTCAATAAATGAAACGTTTGATCGTATTTTATTGGATAAATTATTGCCAGAAAATATTGGAAAAACACAGGTGGGAATGTATTCGGCATGTTATAAACTGGCTTTATTTATGACTTTGTTTGCTACAGCATATAGATTGGGAATTGAGCCTTATTTCTTTAGTCATTCAAAATCTGAAAACCCTCAAAAAAATTATGCTAAGATTTTAGAGTTCTTCGTTATTTGTGGCTCTGTAATTTTATTAGTTGTGGTCGTTTTTGCAGATGTTTTAAAAGTTATATTTATAGGAGACGAAGCTTATTGGGAGGCCATGTGGATTGTGCCTATTTTATTACTAGCTTATTTATGTTTAGGCATTTATCACAACCTCTCTGTTTGGTATAAAATTACAGATCGTACTAAATTTGGAGCTTACATTTCTGTTTTAGGTGCAATAATTACGCTAGTGCTAAATTACATGTTGATTCCAAAGATTGGATTTAAAGGATCTGCTATAGCAACATTGGCGGCTTATGCCATAATGATGTTTTTATCTTTTTTCTTCGGAAGGAAGTATTATCCTATTCCTTATAATTTAAAAAAAATTGTATTATACTTAGGCCTTTCTACAGTTTTTTCTATGGTCTATTTCTATAATTTTAGAGGTAATTATTTTATTGGAGTTGCAGCATTAATCGTATTTTTAACCTTAGTTTTTCAACTTGAAAAAAAAGAATTAAAACAGTTACTAAAGAAATAAATGGTCCTGTTAGGCACTATTAAGCTAATATAGATTTCAATTTAAAATAACTAGCAAGAACACTTGAAGCATATTAAAGAATGAATATAAAAATAATAAACAAATCCAACCACGCATTACCGCATTACGAGACTATAGCTTCAGCTGGTATGGATTTAAGAGCAAACATTTCAGAAAATATCATTTTGCAACCCATGGCGCGTAAAATTGTGCCCACAGGCTTATTTTTAGAGCTGCCTATTGGCGTAGAAGCACAAGTGAGACCAAGAAGTGGTTTGGCTGCGAAAAAGGGCGTTACAGTGCTTAATGCGCCAGGAACGGTAGATGCAGATTATAGAGGCGAGGTAGGCGTGATTTTGGTTAACTTATCTACAGAAAGCTTTACTATTGAAAATGGGGAACGTATTGCGCAATTGGTCATTGCAAAACATGAGCGAGCAGAATGGCTTGAAGTAGAAACACTTTCTGAAACCGATAGAGGCGAAGGCGGTTTTGGTAGTACAGGAGTGAAATAGACAAATTCATGCCAAAGCGACAAGCGCTTAAACATGCACCAAACGTTTACTAAGTTAATGAATAGAAATTAAAATAGTAGTCTAAAAGCTTAAGTGCAGCTTGTACTTGTAGCCCTGAATCAAGGGCAAGTAGACTTAAGCACAAACCTAAAATGCAAGACTAAATATTAAGAGAATAAAGAAACAAACCTATAAAAGACACCTGCTTTTGCAGGCAACAATATGAAGATAATAGTACCAATGGCAGGCCGAGGTTCTCGACTGCGCCCACACAGTTTAACAGTCCCAAAACCATTAATTCCTGTTGCTGGTCAACCCATCGTGCACCGTTTGGTTAAAGATATTGCCAAGATTTTAAATGAGCCTATTGAAGAAATTGCTTTCGTTTTAGGAGATCCAGCTTGGTTTGGTGATGATGTGGTGTCAAGTTTGCAGGACTTAGCAAAAAGTTTAGGAGCTAAAGCTTCTATTTACAGACAAGACCAACCATTAGGCACGGGTCATGCCATTATGTGTGCGAAAGACTCGCTTTCAGGCCCAGCGGTTATTGCTTATGCAGATACTTTAATTCGTGCCGACTTTAATTTAGACCCAGAGGCAGATGCTGTTATTTGGGTAAAACAAGTTGACCAACCTGAAGCCTATGGAGTAGTGGAACTAAACGACCAGCAGGAAATTGTTGAATTGGTAGAGAAACCAGCGCAATTTGTTAGTGATTTAGCCGTTATAGGCATTTACTATTTTAAAGACGTTTCGGTATTAAAAGAGGAGTTACAAAAAGTGTTGGATGATAACATTATTCATGGCGGTGAATACCAGATTAATGATGGGATTAAAGGCATGATGGCCAAAGGGAACGTTTTTAAAACAGGCGAGGTTGCCGAATGGATGGATTGCGGGAACAAAGCGGTCACTTTAGAAACAAATCAACGCATGTTAGGATTTTTAGAAGCAGACGGCGAAGAACAATTAGTAGCCGCATCAGTTAAAAATGAAAACTCTAAAATTATTGCGCCCTGCTATATTGGTGAAAATGTCCTGTTAAAAAATGCCACAATAGGACCTAATGTTTCCATTGGAAATAACTGTGTGATCGAGAACACATCCGTTAAAAATAGCCTAATTCAGAATAATACTCAGATAAAAAATGCTAATTTAGAGGAAGCAATGATTGGTAACCATGTAAAGTACGATGGAAAATTCACGAAAATTAGTATAGGTGATTATTCGGTTTTGGAATAAAATTTGATTAATTTATCTCAAACAACCATTTTAAGACTTCCTATTTCAAGGAAGAAAACTATGAAAAAACAACGATATCTCTTTATTTTTATTTTCGGAATGCTATTCATCCCGCAGCATAATTATGCACAGGTAGATTTCAACGCTGTGCCAGATGATGATTTGGGAAATGTTTCAGATGAATTTCAAGAGTTATTTTATGAGGCGTTAAAGCAAAAAGCAATTGAAAACTATGACAAAGCAATCACATCACTTCAAAAAGCGATTGAAATTGACGACTCAGAATCTATTTTATATTTCGAACTAGGAAAAAATTACAACATTCTAAAGAATTTCGGCGAAGCTGAAGATGCACTTAAAGAAGCCGTAAGTAAAGAGCCAGAAAATGAATGGTACTTAGACGAATTGTATGAAACCTATTCACAACAAAAAGATTTTGATAAAGCGATAAAGACCATCAAGCAGTTGGTAAAACATCATCCGGACTACAAAGAGGATTTGGCGGCACTGTATGTGCGTACAAAAAAATATAAAGATGCTTTAAAGGTATTAGATGAATTAGATGAAGAATTGGGCGTTTCAGACATAAGGGATCGTTTGCGTAATCAAATTTATAATGTCACGGGTAGAAAGAAAGAGCAGATAAGAAATCTTGAAGATCGCGTGGATGAAAATCCAGATGCAGAAAAAAATTACCTGGCGCTAATCTTTAGATATAGTGAAAATGGAGACAAAAAAAAGGCATTTGAAACAGCTGTAAAGCTTGTTGAAATTAACCCAGAATCTCAGTTAGTACACCTAGCGTTGTATAAGTTTTATTTAGATGACGAGGATTCAGAAAAGGCTATTGAATCAATGAAAGTGGTATTAAATAGTAGAATTATTAAACCAGAGGCCAAAATAAAAGTACTGGCAGATTTTGTAAATTTTGTAGATAAAAATCCACAATATGAAACAGATTTGGTAGAAATTACCACGTTAGTTTCTGAAAATGCTACAGACGGCAAAACATTTGTTGAGATTGCACAATACTATCTTGCAAAGGGCGACAAAAGCAAAGCGATTAAGTATTATTTAAAGGCGGAAGCCCTGGAAACCGAAAATTTCGGGATATTAAGAAATATTCTATTACTCCATATTGATTTGGAACAATACGCAGAAGCACAGCAAAAAAGTGAAGAGAATTTAGAAAAGCATCCTTCTCAACCTGTTTTATACCTCATTAACGGTGTTGCTCTAAATCGGTTAGATCGCCCACAAGAGGCTGTAGAAAACTTAGAAGCAGGTTTAGATTATATTATTGAGGATAATAAAATGGAAGCCGATTTTTACAAACAACTAGCTAAAGCCTACACGAGCTTAAACAATTTAACTAAGGCAAAGACGTTTAGTGATAAAGCTAAAAGGCTAGAACTTCCAAACTAAATGAGAGCGAAACCTATTTCAATATATTCAATACTATTTCTTGCTATGTTCCTGTCTGGCTGTAAATCAGCAAAAACAGTTACAAATACTGGCGCTTTAAATAAAAATATTTCAACTAAGCAGTTAGTAAAAGAAATTAATAATGGGAAGTCTAAATTTAATACATTAGCGTCCCGTGTAAAAATAGAGATTGAAGAAACGAATAAGTCTAAAAGTTACACTGTAAATTTAAGAATAGAAAGAGACAAGCAAATTTTATTGTCTTCTACACCAATTTCTGTTGTTAAAGCATTAATAACACCAACCAGAGTAGCTTTTTATAATAAGTTGGATGGCACTTATTTTGACGGTGACTTTAGTTATTTAAGTAAGCTTTTAGGCACTGAATTAGATTATAATAAAGTACAAAACATGCTTCTAGGAGAAGCTGTTTTAGAGGTTGATGCTAAAGAATACAAAAGTGATGTATTCGACAAATCTTATATGTTACAGCCTAAAAAGCAATTAGCTGTTTATGAGCTGTTTTTTCTTTTTAACCCTGCACATTTTAAACTAGATTCGCAGCAAATATCGCAACTTGAAGACAGGCGTATATTGCAGGTAGACTATTTAAAATATCAAAAAGTAGAAACACAAATACTACCAGAACAGATTGCTATTTTAGCGGTTGAAAAAGACGAAGAATTACGAATAAACCTGGAATACAAATCGGTAGAATTAAACGAAGCGTTTCGTTTTCCGTTTAGAATTCCTTCAGGATACGACGAAATTAAACTCGATTAATGCATAAACACCTTACATATTTTTTATTTTGCTTAGTAGTATTAAGTACAACAAGTAGTTTTTCGCAAAGCGGAAAACAAAAGGAATTGGAGGCAAGACGTGTAGAATTACGAAATGAAATTAAGAAAATTAATACACTACTGGCGTCTAACAAATCCAAACAAAAATCTGAAGTGTCCTTAATTGAAGACCTAAACCACAAGCTTGCCGTAAGAGAGAATTTAATTAAAGTGACCAATCAACAAGCCAATTTGTTGACGCGTGAAATTAATACCAATCAAAAGGAAATTACGTCCAATCGTGATGAGTTAACCCTGTTAAAAGTGAATTACGGTAAAATGCTTGAGAAATCCTATAAGAATAAAAACAAACAAAATCGGGTAATGTTTTTATTGTCATCTTCTAACTTCAAACAAGCCTATAAACGCATTCAGTATTTAAATCAATATGCAGATTACCAAAAACAACAAGGCGAAACGATTAAAGAAAAAACAAAAGAGTTACAAGAGGCAAATTTGGAATTATTAGCGCAAAAAGAAAAAAAGAGCAAACTTATAGCCGAAAATAAGGTTGCGCAAAGAACTCTAGAGCGTGAGCGCAAAGAACACGAAGAAATCATGAGTTCTATTAGAAAGAACTTAAACAAATACAGTGCACAGGTAAAAGCCAAAGAGAAGGAAGTCTCCAGAATTGATAATGAAATAGATAAAATTATCCGTGATGCTATCGCAAAATCGAATGAAGCTGCTCCCAAAACAAAGCGGGTAAGTGCTAAAGGATTTGCTTTAACAGCAGAGGCTAAGGCACTCGCTAATGACTTTTTAGGCAGTAAAGGCAAATTGCCATGGCCGGTAGAAAAGGGGGTCGTAAAGTTGCGCTATGGAAAGCAGCCCTCGCCCATTGACCCATCGGTAACCATAAATAGTAATGGTGTTAGAATTGCGACCGAAAAGAATGCAAAAATAAGAGCCGTTTTTAATGGTGAAGTATGGCGCATTATACAGCCAAAACGTAGTAATCCTATTGTATTAATTAAACACGGTAATTACATTACAGCCTATAGAAATGTTGGTAAATTATATGTGAAAGCTGGAGATAAAGTGACTACAAAACAGGATATTGGAGAAGTGTTTACCAATCCATCCACTGGAGAGACGGTGTTAAACTTTAGTATTTATAAAGACAGTCATACACAAAACCCAACGTCTTGGATTTATAAGATGTAGCATTCCTGAGAAAGCAGGGCCCTTATGAATAAATGTTGTTTTAGTCAAACAATGCTTTTAACTCTGTAGCATCATTGGGTTTCATTTTTCCAGCCAAAACTAAACTAAGTTGTTTACGTCTTAGCGCACCTTCAAAACGTGTGATTTCTAAAGCTGTTTCAGGTTTTAACTCTGGTACATGTACAGGTCTTCCGGTTTCATCTACAGCGACAAAAGTATAAATGGCTTCATTTGCTTTATCTTTAATACCAGATTCTCTATCTTCAATCCAAACATCAATATAGATTTCCATAGAGCTTTTAAAAGCACGAGAAACCTTTGCGTCAACAGTAACAACACTTCCCAAGGGAATGGCACGGTTAAAAGCCACATGATTAACAGAAGCAGTCACTACAATACGACGCGAATGACGACGGGCACTAATACCAGCAGCGCGATCCATTCTGGCCAATAATTCGCCTCCAAAAAGGTTGTTGATTGGGTTGGTTTCACCTGGTAAAACCATGTCGGTCATGATTGTTCTTGATTCTTTAGGTGTCTTTGCTTCCATCAAAATTTTTATTTTTTGTTTCCATTTTTTGTTCCCATGGACATGGGGAAGGTTGTGATTCCCGTGAAGGTGAGAATCTTTTAAAGATGCAAAGGTAAGCCGATTTAGATTTTCAGCCTTAAATTTTAGATATAATTAACTGTAAAATAACCTAAAGCTTATGGCTTATAGGGAAATTATTTAAGTACGTTAAGAAAAGAATTAATCGAGTTGTTTAACTAATAACCAAGCGTCACTATTACTCGTTTTACGCACGGCATTAAGTGCGCTTAGCGCTTCAAAGCGATCTTCGTAAGTAGCATATGCGACTTGATGTAAACCATATCTGTTCACACCAATTTTTCTAGCTTTAAAACCTTCGGCTTTAAGTTGTTCTACTTTTTTATCAGAATTGGCTTCTACTCTAAAGGCACCAGCCACGATATGATAGTTGCCAGTTTGTTTTGTGACCTTTAAAGTTGCTGAAGGCAATGGGTTACTAATAATAAAAGTCGCTTCTTGGATTTTTGAGTCTAGCTGAGCACTTGCTTCTTCCTGAGCCACTTCGTTTTGAGCAGCGATGTCATTCATATGGTAATGGCTTACCACGAAACCACTTAAAGTTAAAGCGATGAAAGCAACGGCGGCATATTTAAGATAATGTTTCGTCTTACGTTTTTCGGCTGTTACAGTAATTGGGATAACCTTTTCAATGGCTTCAACTTCTTGCTTATAAACTTCACGAGTCACAGCCGGTGAAACCAATTGTGATAACCCAAAAGCATCCGTTAAATAATTTAAATGATACGAGGGCGAAAACGCTATTTTTCCTTCGCTATTTAGCTTTAAATCGCCAATGTTTTCAAAAGCTAAAGTTTCGCCTTCAATTAAATGGGATTTTAACGATTTCACACGTTTTGCAATTTTTTCTGTAGCCGTTTCAAAAGAAATGTTTTCAACATCTGCAATGTAACGGGCTAACAAACCATCATTTGTTTGTATTTGCTCGTTAAAAGCTAAGCTCTTCTTTGGCGGATAAAACGCATTGGTAGACTCGTGAACGGTGGCACTAATGCGCTGTGACAAAAAAGCACCAAAGTTAGGTACAGCCACACATTCGTAACGGTATAATAAATCGCTTATGTAGTGTTCTAATTGCATGGAAACAAAGTTAAAATTTTTTGTTTGTGAATAATACTTAAGGGGTATTAGTTATTAACAGAACGAAAATTCTTTTCTTGTAGTCTTAAAATCAGTAAAATAAAATGACAGAAAATGATTTGCTATACATTTTAGCGCTTCAAAATGTGCCAAAAATAGGGGATACCACGGCCAAAAAACTAATCGCGCATTGCGGTTCTGCCGAAGGTGTGCTAAAAGAAAAGCGTCATAACCTGCTTAAAATTGATGGTATAGGAAGTCTGACCATTACAGATTTGTTTTCAAGTAATCATCTGGAAGCTGCAGAAGCTGAGCTAACATTTATTAAAGAAGAAGGTATTAAAACACATTATTTTGCTTCTGAAAGTTACCCTGAAAAACTAAAACACTGTATTGACAGTCCGATTTTGCTTTTTGAAGCGGGGAATATTAATTTGAACAACAAGCATATTATAAGTGTGGTTGGTGCACGAAAAATTACGACCTCTGGTATTGCATTTTGTGAAAAGTTAATTGAAGAATTGGCTATTTATAACCCTATTATTGTTTCTGGTTTCGCCTATGGAACAGACATTACTGCGCATAAGGCGGCAATACAAAACAAACTGCAAACCATAGCCTGTTTAGCACACGGATTAAACCAAATTTACCCAAAAAACCATAAAAAGTATATGGCTGAGGTAGAAAACAAAGGCGGGTTTTTTACTGATTTCTGGAGTACCCATGCTTTTGACAGAAACAACTTTTTAAAACGGAATCGCATTATCGCAGGCATAAGTGAAGCTACAATAGTTATTGAGAGCGCCGAAAAAGGGGGCAGCTTAGTCACTGCCGATATTGCCAACTCCTACAATCGTGATGTATTCGCTGTTCCTGGTCGCACCACCGACTCTCAAAGTGTGGGTTGCAACGATTTAATAAAACAGCAAAAAGCCCATTTACTTTCTACACCATTAGATGTGCCCTATTTACTCAATTGGCAATTAGAGGATGACCAAAAACCTGTTGTGCAAAAGCAGTTATTCGTAGAATTGGATGCTAATGAAAAAGTGATTTATAATTACCTAAAAGAGAACGATAAGCAACTCCTAGATGTAATTGCGTTACGATGTGATATGCCAACTTATAAACTCGCAGGATTGCTATTGAATATGGAATTGAAGGGCGTGGTGAGACCTCTGCCAGGTAAGTTGTTTGAAGTGATTTGAATTTGTCATTCTTGCGAAAGCAGGTGTCTTTTAAAATTATTCCTGAGAAGTATTACTCTTTTATTAAACGCCTCTAAAAAATCTCCTTCAAGTTTGCTTTTATGTTTTCCTTCTCTGCTACCGCTAAGTTTTATTTAGTTGCGGTAATACTTGTTTTTTTATCACTAAAAAGAAAAATTATTACATTATTTTGAGACTGAGTTCCTTCTCGTAGACCTAAAACACAAAAACTGTTTATTTCTAAACAGCTTATGTTTGATTACTCAATATGCCACTAGTTATAAACAAGCGGAAGCACATACCAGGGAACAGCTGGGCAGATTTATACTTCCACAGGAATGACAACACTAATACCCAAGCTTCCCACGAACACGAGTCAAAACAGCATCAGCTATAAGTGTTGCTTTTTCAGCACCTTTAGCTAAAGCTTCATCAATTTTATCTAGGTTATTCATATAAAAATCATAACGCTCACGTTGTGTTTCAAAGGTTTTTAAAAGCAACTCAAACAATGCTTGTTTCGCATGGCCGTAACCATAATTACCAGTTTCATAATTGGTTTTCATAGCTGCTTTTTCGGCTTCTGAAGCTAATAAACTATAAAGCGCAAAACAGTTACAAGTGCTCCAATCTTTTGGGTCCTCAAGAGGAGTGCTATCGGTTTCAATACTCATGATTTGTTTGCGCAATTTCTTTTCTGGTAAAAAGATATCGATAATATTGCCCTTGCTTTTACTCATTTTCGCCCCGTCTGTTCCAGGAATCAACATGGTGTTTTCCTGAATTTTAGCTTCTGGTAAGACAAAAGTGTCACCAAGTTGTGCATGAAAGCGAGACGCCACATCGCGGGTCATTTCTATGTGTTGTAACTGGTCTTTGCCTACCGGAATAATATTGGCGTCATACAACAAAATATCTGCAGCCATTAACATGGGATAGGTAAATAGGCCAGAGTTAACATCTTCCAATCGGTCTGCTTTGTCTTTAAAACTATGCGCTAAGGTTAAGCGTTGGTAGGGAAAAAAACAACTTAAATACCAAGAGAGTTCTGTGACTTGAGGAACATCACTCTGTCTGTAAAACACCGTTTTTTCAATGTCTAATCCAAAGGCCAACCAAGTGGCAGCGGTAGAATAGGTGTTATGTCGTAATGTTTCGGCATCTTTTATTTGCGTGAGCGAATGCATGTCTGCAATAAATAAAAACGAGTTGTTTTTTTCGTCTTGAGACATCTCTATCGCTGGCATGAGTGCGCCTAAGATATTGCCTAAATGTGGTGTTCCTGTACTTTGTATTCCTGTGAGTATTCTTGCCATAGCACTTCCCGCGTAGCTGGGAATCGTATTAATTGAACTTAATATGTAAAAAAACAAAGGTATTTTTTTTCAATTAAAATAGCTCAAAACATTTGTGTATTTTTGGTGGCTATGATTGTATTTAAATACATGTTTTGGTTGCTCTATCGCATTTGGTTTTATATACTGGTTGCTTTACCTATTATCGTATTATTTCCACTACTTATTATTTCTATTTTAAAAGAGTCCTGGTACCCATACTTTTTTAAATTAGCCAGAATTTGGGCGAAAACCATTCTTATTGGTATGGGTTTTAAAACCAAAATAGAATGGGAGCAAAAGCCAAGTAAAACAGCGAGTTATATGTTGGTCGCCAATCACACGTCTATGGCCGATATTATGCTCATGTTAGTCACGTTTAAGAATCCGTTTGTGTTTGTTGGGAAAGCAGAATTAGCAAAAATTCCGTTGTTTGGCTTTTTCTATAAACGCACCTGTATCTTAGTCGATAGAAATAGTGCAAAAAGCAGGCAAGCGGTATTTTTAAGAGCACAGCGTAGATTAAAACAAGGTTCAAGTATTTGTATTTTTCCAGAGGGCTTAGTGCCTGAAGAAGACATCTTACTCACCGAATTTAAAGCTGGTGCTTTCCGATTAGCAATCAACCATCAAATACCAATAATCCCTATTACTTTTGGCGATAACAAAGCCCGTTTTTCTTATTCGTTTTTTAGTGGCGGGCCAGGAAAAATGCGCGTCAAGGTTCATAAGTTTATTGAAACCAAAGGTTTAAAGACTACGGATACTGCTACAGTAAATGAAAAAGCGAGAGCTATTATTTACAATCAATTAAAAGCGTTTGGCTCAAAATAATTAAGAGGCCCAAAAAAAAAGCTGCTCTTGGCACAGAGCAGCTTTTAGTCATCATGGGTTTCTCGTTTACTCGGTAAAAGTCTAACCAACTAAAAAACTTAAAACTTAAAATTTATAACTAAAACCAGTATAAACGCCAATGATGTAAGGCTTAAAATTACCAGATGTTTCGGTGTAAGCATTTACCTGATACTTAAAGGTGGGTTCTAAATTGAACTTAAAAGTATCACTAAACTTATAATCTAATCCAAGACCAAGATTTGTGGTAAAACTCACATTATTTATATTATTGGCTTCCCCAATTGATGTTTTTCTGTTTTCTACTTCTGTTACCACTTCATTGCCATCTAGAATAAAGGTGCTAACACCACCAATAATATTGACGCCTACACGCGTATTAATTAAAGCATATTCTACTTCAACAGGCACTTCAACATAACTTAATCGCTGACTTAGTGCGGCATTCAGAGCGTCATTTGTCACGCCATCTATTTGCTGTACCGAGAGGTTGCTAGCACTTAAAACACCGATGCTTTGGCCTTGATTTGCAGGCGCAAAATTAATATTTCTTAAAGGTGCACTACTAGGTGTATTAGAAACATTCTCGTATATAATAACATTCGCGGTATCGTAACTTAAATTAAGTTTACTAATACCAGAGCGCACTTTAAATCTATCGTTTAAGGCGTAGCCAATAGTAATACCATAACTGGTATTAATTTCTCCATTTTTTGGGTTGTCAGTAAATTGATCGTGAATATGGGAACCCTTGCCAAGTGTGTTGTAATAAACAGGCGCAACATTTGCGTTCACTGTCCACCTGTTCATTACCGTTTCCTCTTTCTCTTTTTCGATAGCATCTTCGGTGTTGGCAAGGGCTGCCTCTTCTAGCGGATTTGGAGTTTGCGCTTCCTCATCCTGTGGGTTCATATTCGTTTTTTCTTCTTCACTATGGGATTGTGCTAAAGCTTCTTTTGAAGTATTAGCTTTTATTTTACTATTTATCGTGTTTTGGTTTGTCTGATTTTCTTCTGATGTCTCAGTATTATCTGCAATGCCATTGTTGTTTAAACGCTCATTATTATCCGCTTTGTTTTGTGCGTATAGTGGCGAATTAGAAGTGCTTTTGGCGTTCTTGTGAGAAGCATTTTGAGAGGCTTTATTATTTGCAATTGGGTTATAGTGCGTTGATGCGTTTGCTTCTTGTGAAGACCTGTTCGCTTTATTTATAGTCTTAGCTGCAGTATGACTTTCAGCATTTTGAAAAGCCGTTTTTTTGTTAACAGCCTTTGTAACTGCTGTGTTTGCAGCTGTTGATTCTAAAGCCGTGTCATTAGATCGTGTTTTCGTGTTCTTCTGAAGGGGTTCAGAAGCCGATAAAGCATTAACAGGTGTTTGTTTTTTTGTAATAATAGAATTGGTGCTGGTCTTATCTGTATTACCTGAAGTTGTGTTGTTTGTATTTACAATGGAATTTGAACCTTGAGTAGTAGGAACAGTAGTAGTCGTGTTTCTATTTAACGCATTATTCTTAGGGTCTTTTTCTGAAACGCTTTCGTTTTCTGTTGCAGCCGTGTTATTCGTCTTTGAAGTACCATTGGTGTTCTCAGGATTACCATTAGTGTCTATTTTAGTGTCTACAATTGTTTCTGTGTTGCCTTCAGAAGTATTGCTTTTTAGGAACGTGTTTCCTATGGTAAATAAAAGTACGACCAATGCAGCAACTCCTGCTAGACGTAACCATAAAGGCATCACTTTAGGCTGAACTACTGCTGGCTCTAGTTGATTTTGAATAGCATTCCAAACCGTATCCTTTGGCTTTGCTTCAAAATCTTTAAACTTTTCTTGAAAAAGTCTGTCGATGTGTTTTTTTTCACTCATACTTATAAAGATTGGGATTGGTTACCCATTTTATAGTCCGTTACTTTAGTTTTTAAAATCTGTCTTGCTCTTGCTAAGTTCGATTTTGAGGTTCCCGTATTTATTTTCAATAGATCTGCGATTTCCTTGTGCGAATAACCATCCAATACATAAAGGTTAAAGACCAACCGGTATCTGTCTGGTAATTCCTGGATGATTTTTAATAAATATTCAATAGAGATATCATTATCATCTTCAATAACAATAGTTTCATCTTCAATTAACGCCTCGTTTACTATATCAAAAACGCCTTGACTACGATAGCGCTGTAATGCGGTGTTTATCGTTACTCGTTTTAACCAACCTTCAAAAGAACCTTTATTTTTATATTGTTCTATTTTCTTAAAAATAGTTACAAAAGCATCCTGCAAATTATCTTCCGCTTCGACATAATTTCTTGAATACTTAAGGCATACAGAAAACAATTTACTCGAAAAGAGTTTGTAGAGTTCGCTTTGCGCTTTAGTATCATTAATCTTACATTTATGTATGAGCTCATCTAAACTCAAATGAAATACACATATTAATTGTTATTATTCTACTGCTGGAACTTCTACTATTAAATAATTGTCCGCTCCATTTTCATCTTCACCTTGCCAAAATTTAAAAATATAAGACCCTGTTTCTGTTGCTTTAAAATTAAACGTAGCTTCTAATTCGGAGTTTAACGCTGTGCAGTTGCCATTACTCTGAAAAACAGTGCCAATGACTACTACTGTTCTCTCATTATTATGCTTTTGATAATAAATATCATTAAAAGCATGGCAAGTTGTAGGCCTTAAATAAGTAACAGTAATCTCATACGTCTCACCAACCGTAAATTCGTCTGGCAATACCGCGGTTTCTATTGGCATTGGATCTTGATAATTTTCGAGTGAATCGTTATCTAGACTACAGGAAAACACAGTTAAGGTTACTAATAAAATAAGGAGCTTTTTCATTTTAATTCAATATTATACGTGGTGTATCTATTGTATAGATGCTTAAAAGGTAAAAGGGTTGCGTCTAAAAACAAAAAAATCCCGAAAGTTTCGGGATTTTTTAAATTAAACAGCTTCTTTAATCGCTTTTTTAATTTTTCCTTCAAGCTCTTCAAAAAGCTCTGGATTATCTTTTATTATTGACTTAACGGCATCGCGACCTTGTCCTAATTTGGTGTCCTCGTAGCTAAACCAAGAGCCGCTCTTTTTTATAATTTCTTTTTCTACCGCTACATCTAATACTTCACCAACTTTACTGATGCCTTCTCCGTACATAATGTCGAATTCTGCTAACTTAAATGGTGGTGCAACTTTATTTTTAACAACCTTCACGCGTGTTTTATTACCTAAAACTTCGCCATCGGTACTCTTAATTTGTGTAGAACGACGAATGTCTAATCTTACAGAAGCATAAAACTTTAAGGCGTTACCACCAGTTGTTGTTTCTGGATTACCAAACATCACACCAATTTTTTCACGTAATTGGTTAATAAATATTACGGTACAATTTGTTTTACTAATTGATGCCGTTAATTTTCTTAAAGCTTGAGACATTAAACGCGCATGCAAGCCCATTTTACTGTCCCCCATTTCTCCTTCAATTTCACTTTTAGGCGTTAAAGCAGCTACAGAATCGATGACAACAATGTCAATAGCGCCCGAACGAATTAAATTATCTGTAATTTCTAGAGCTTGTTCACCATTATCAGGTTGAGAGATAATTAAATTATCAATATCAACACCTAATTTTTCAGCATAAAAACGATCAAAAGCATGTTCGGCATCAATAAATGCTGCTATACCACCCGCTTTTTGTGCTTCAGCAATGGCGTGTAACGTTAATGTTGTTTTACCAGAAGATTCTGGACCGTATATCTCTATCACTCTTCCTCTTGGGTAGCCACCAACTCCCAAAGCAATATCTAAACCTAGTGAACCAGATGGAATAGCTTCTACATCTACAATAGCAGCATCGCTCATTTTCATTACGGTTCCTTTACCGTATGCTTTGTCTAATTTATCTAAGGTTAACTTTAGAGCTTTTAATTTTGCTTCTTTTTCATTTGCCATTTTATCTTGATTTTATCAATTGTGCTTGCTAAAATACTACTTTTTTTAACTTTTTTTTACTTTCTCACGCAACCTTTTTATACTTTCTGCATCTACTAATAAAAGCGGGAAAAGATTTGCTGTGAAAAAGAAAAATTAGCCCTGTTTTTTAAAGGATTCATCATTAATTTTTAAGTGTTAAACGATGAAATATATTAAAAAAACAATCACCTCGAAGGCATTAGGTGTTTCAGTCACTGTTTTTATAAACAGTAGCTGTAAAGCCGATGGAGGTTAGCTCGTTTAGTTTTTTAGAAATAAAAAATTATTAACGAGTTAGTCTATTAAAAGTCCGTTGCGCAAACAACGGACTTTTTTTGTTTTTAATTTATAGCGAAGTAACAAACTATAGATTAAATTGGCATGAAAACGAGATTGTGTTGCAAAACTTGAAATTAACACCGTCTTCTTAGAGGATACTGAAATATTGTAAAGCGTTTCAAAATAATATTATACTTGCCAAATCCAACAAAAACAGTACTTTTGTATTTTTAAATTCATTTTTCTTCCTCACGGAATGTTAGAATGGTAATTCTTTAACCTTAATACATTAGTATAGCATGCAACTGTACAATAAACTAAGCGCCAAAGAACGAACAGAACTTATTGAAAGTGCTGGAAAAGAGCGTTTAACGCTTTCGTTTTATCAATATGCGAAGATTGGCAACCCGCAAATTCTTAGAGATCATTTATTTCTTACATGGAATGCACTAGACGTTTTAGGACGAATTTATGTGGCGACCGAAGGTATTAATGCACAATTGTCATTGCCAGCCGATCGCTTTAATGCGTTTAAAACACATTTAGATAGTATCGCTTTTTTAAAAGATATTCGTTTAAATATTGCTGTAGAGCAAGATAACCTCTCTTTTTTAAAACTGAAAGTCAAAGTGCGAGACAAAATTGTTGCCGATGGTTTAGAAGACAACACTTTCGATGTCACCAACAAAGGAGTTCATGTAGCTGCTGAGACGTTTAATGCACTCATTGAAGATGAGAAGACCGTTTTGGTAGATATGCGAAATCACTATGAAAGTGAAATCGGTCATTTTAAAAATGCAATCACTCCAGATGTGGATACTTTTCGTGAATCATTAGATATTATTGAAGACGATTTAAAAGCACATAAAGAAGATAGAAATCTTGTGATGTATTGCACTGGTGGGATCAGGTGCGAAAAAGCAAGCGCGTATTTTAAACACAAAGGTTTTAAGAACGTGTATCAATTAGAAGGCGGAATTATAGAATACACCAGACAAGTCAACGAAAACAGTCTAGAGAATAAATTTATAGGTAAAAATTTCGTGTTTGACGATCGTCGTGCCGAAAAAATAAGTGACGATGTCATAGCCAACTGTCACCAATGTGGAACACCATGCGACACGCACGTAAATTGTGCTAATGATGCATGTCACCTGCTTTTTATACAATGTGAAGCCTGTAAAACAGAGCTGGATAATTGTTGTTCAACAGGGTGTAAAGAGATAAAAGCCTTGCCTTTTGAAGCCCAAAAAGCGTTACGCAAAGGACAAGGGAATAGTAATGATATTTTCAAAAAGGGAAGAGCAGATCACTTATCTTATAAAAAAGACTTGCGGAATATTTTTGAAACTCTTAAAAACAAATAATATTATTAAGTAAACGTATACTATTTGCAAAGAGACGAATACTAATCTTATTTTTTTAAGTCTATAGAATAGTGGTATATTTACGACATGAGAGCTGGGTTTTGTAATCCACTCCAAACAAAGTTTTTTATTAATCGTCTTCTGGTGCTAAAGCATTCAGAATCAATATACATACATATATGGCTTGTGCAAGTTGCTCAACTAAAGACGGCCAACCTAAAGGCTGCAAAAATAACGGTACCTGTGGAACAGATAGCTGTAATAAACTAACCGTTTTCGATTGGTTAGCTAACATGGCTATTCCAAATGGGGAAAAACCTTTCGATTTCGTAGAAGTTCGCTTTAAAAACGGAAGAAAACATTACTATCAAAATACAGAAAACCTCTCTTTAAGTATTGGTGACGTTGTGGCAACACAAGCACAATCTGGGCATGATATTGGTATGGTCACACTTACTGGTGAATTGGTTCGGGTGCAAATGAAGCGCAAAAAAATCAATGAAAAACCTGAGGACGTATTAAAAATATACCGAAAAGCCTCCCAAAGAGACATCGATATTTGGAGTGATGCGCGTGATAAAGAAGAACCAATGAAGGTTAAAGCACGTCAATTTGCTATTGATCTAAAACTGCATATGAAGATCTCCGATATTGAATTTCAAGGAGATGCTAGCAAAGCAACCTTTTATTATACAGCCGAAGAACGTGTAGATTTCAGAGAATTAATTAAGCTATTTGCTAAAGAATTTAGAACGCGAATTGAGATGAAACAAGTAGGTTTCAGACAAGAAGCTTCACGATTAGGCGGAATAGGCTCTTGTGGCAGAGAGCTCTGTTGTTCTACCTGGCTAACAGATTTTCGTTCGGTGAGTACCAGTGCAGCACGTTACCAGCAATTATCATTAAATCCACAAAAACTAGCAGGGCAATGTGGAAAGTTAAAATGCTGTTTAAATTATGAATTAGATTCTTACCTAGATGCATTAAAAGCGTTTCCAAAAAACGAAACAAAACTATATACAGAAAAAGGAACCGCGGTCTGCCAGAAAACAGATATTTTTAAAGGCCATATGTGGTATGCTTACGAAGGCGAATGGATGAACTGGCATAAAATCACAACAGACCAAGCCAGAGAAATTATAGAGTTAAATAAAAAGAAAGAAAAGATTGCTAGTCTTGAAGAATATGCTACAGATTTAATTGAAGATACTAAAGTAGAATTTGAAAACGTTGTAGGTCAAGATAGTTTAACGCGTTTTGATGTTGCAAAAGGGAACAAAAAACGTAGAAACAATAAGAGACGTAATCCTAACAAACCGGCAACTCAAAATAAAACGGAGACTCAAAACAAACCAACAAACCCAAATAAACCGGCGAATAAACCAGCGAATAAAAATAAAAGAAATAAAAATAATCGCAACAGAAACAACAAGCCAAAACCACAATCTAACAATGAGAAGTAGCCTTATTTTTTGGTGTATTGTTTTTTTAAGTTTAGCATCTTGTGATTCTAAAAGGGTGTATGATGAGTACCAGACCGTACCAAAAGTTTGGAATAAAAATGAAGTGATTAGTTTCACTGTTAAAGCACCAGATTCAACGAAGCCTTATAATCTATTTGTTAATTTAAGAAATACAAGTGATTATAAATACAGTAATTTATTTTTAATTGTTGAAATGAATTTCCCTCATGGTAAAACCTTGAGAGATACTTTAGAGTATAAAATGACAGCACCTGATGGTACATTTTTAGGTACAGGATTAGGAAGCTTAAAAGAAAACAAGCTGTGGTATAAAGAAGGGGTTGTGTTTAATGAAGGTGGGGAGTACACCGTTAATATTCAGCATGTCATGAGAGAAAGTGGCAAAGTGAATGGTGTTGAGAATTTAGAAGGAATTACAGATGTGGGGTTTAGAATTGAAAAACCAGAGTAAAAATAGTGGTCACTTCTAGTGATAGTAGATTAGCAATCCCGAAGCTGCGGGAGTCTCGAGAAGAAAAGATGAATTAATGGCAAATAACAAAACAAAACAAAAAAACGAATCACAAAACTTCGACAACTATGTCCGTTGGTTTTGGATGCTATTTTTAGGTGGAATAGTTTCAGTAGGATTATTATTTTTTATTGCCTCACTTGGCGGTTTAGGAGAGCTTCCAGATTATACCCAATTAGAAAACCCTGAAACTAATTTGGCAACAGAAATTATCTCAAGTGATGGTAAAACATTAGGAAAATTTTATTTTGATGATAATAGAACGCCTGTTGATTATGATGAATTACCAAAGAATTTAGTAGATGCGCTGGTCGCTACAGAAGATGCTCGTTTCCATGAGCACTCCGGTATTGATGCAAGAAGCACTTTAAGAGCCTTTTTCTTTCTAGGATCTAAAGGAGGTGCTAGTACCATTTCACAACAATTAGCAAGACAGCTCTTTGTTGGTGTACGTGCTAGAGGGACTTTTGAAGGTGGTCTTCAAAAAGTAAAAGAATGGGTGATTGCAACGAAACTTGAACGCCAGTATACGAAAGAAGAGATTATTGCTCAATATTTTAATATTTACGATTTTGGTAATAATGGAGACGGTATTCGTTCTGCAGCTAATATTTATTTTGACAAAGAGCCAAATGAATTAAATATAAAGGAATCTGCGATGTTGGTCGGGATGTTTAAAAATTCTTCTTTGTATAACCCGAGAAGGAACCCTGTTGGCGTTAAAAACAGAAGAGATGTAGTATTGGCACAAATGTATAAATATGATTACATAACTAAAGAAGTTAAGGACTCACTTCAAAAAACAGAATTAGATTTAAATTATTCACCACAGTCTCATAGAGACGGTACCGCTACTTATTTTAGAGAATATTTAAGAGGGTGGATGAAAGATTGGATTAATGACAAGGCCAACAGAAAACCAGATGGATCAAAATACAATATTAATAGTGAAGGCTTAAAAGTATTTGTAACCATAGATTCTCGTATGCAAAAATATGCAGAGGAGGCTGTTTACAAACATATGCCACGGTTGCAGGCAGAATTTTTTCATCAAAACACCCCAGATCGTAATAAAACGGCGCCTTTTTTAGAATTAGACAAATCTCAAATAGACGATTTAATGAATCGCTCTATGCGAAGAGGCGAACGTTGGAGAGTACTAAAGGATGAAGGGAAATCTGATAAAGAGATTATAGCTTCTTTTGAGAAGCCAACAAAAATGACTGTTTTTAAATGGGAAAAAGGCAAAGCAAGTGAGGTAGATACCATTATGAAACCAATGGACTCTATGCGTTATTATAAGTCATTTTTACATCCAGGTATGATGAGTATGGACCCGCAAACAGGACATGTAAAAGCCTGGGTAGGTGGTATGAACTATAGACATTTTCAATACGATCATGTTAATCAAGGAAAACGTCAAGTGGGTTCTACCTTTAAACCATTTGTTTATGCTACGGCAATAGACCAATTACACATGTCGCCTTGCGACAAATTGCCACGGTCTCAAATTACGATTGAGGCCAATAAATATGGTAATCCAGAGCCTTGGTCTCCAAGCAATTCAGATGGAGATTATGGGGGAGAAATCACACTAAAACAAGCCTTAGCAGGTTCTGTAAACACCGTAACAGCCCGTTTAATGGATAAAGTGGGACCACAACCCGTAGCAGATTTAGCGAGGCGTTTAGGCATCACTTCTTATATTCCAGAAGTCCCATCTATTGCTTTAGGAACCCCAGACGTGAGTGTTTTGGAAATGGTTGCTGCATATTCTGCTTTTGCAAATAAAGGCGTCTATACAAAACCCGTAATGATAGAACGTATAGAAGACAAAAACGGAACGACCTTATATCAATTTAAACCAGAAAGTAAAGATGTATTAAGTGCGGAGTCTGCTTATGTCACCGTTAAATTAATGCAAGGTGTTGTGGAATCAGGTTCAGGGAGTCGCCTGAGAACCACAGGTAGAGACCAGTGGGATAAGTCTTACGAAGAAGTAGTTACCGGTTACCCATATGAATTAACAAATCCTATCGCAGGAAAAACAGGAACCACACAAAACCAAAGTGATGGCTGGTTTATGGGTATGGTACCAAATTTAGTTACAGGTGTTTGGGTAGGTGCCGAAGATAGAGCAGCACATTTTGGTTCTATTACCTATGGGCAGGGCGCCACAATGGCCTTACCTATGTGGGGCATGTATATGAAAAGTTGTTACAAAGATGAAACACTAGACATTTCGAAAGAAGATTTTGAAAGACCGTCAAATTTATCCATCGCTGTAGATTGTGCTAATTATGAAGCGGACAATCCTAATGGAGATGCTAATACACCTAAAGAAGAACTGCCTGATGGGTTAGAATTATAATCTAAATAAAAAACAATAAATATTTGAAGCCATTCTTTACCGAATGGCTTTTTTATTTCTTAATTTTAAACCAATAAAGAAACACAGTCTTATGATTAATAAAAAAGTAAATGGTGTAAGCGAAGCGGTAAAAGGTATTGCAGATAATATGACCTTTATGCTAGGTGGTTTTGGCCTTTCGGGTATTCCAGAAAATGCCATCGCCGCTTTGGTAAAAAGTGGTGTAAAAGGACTTACCTGTATCTCAAATAATGCGGGGGTAGACGATTTTGGCTTAGGCTTATTATTACATCAACGTCAAATAAAGAAAATGGTGTCGTCTTATGTGGGTGAAAATGATGAGTTTGAACGTCAAATGTTATCTGGAGAGTTGGACGTAGAACTCATTCCTCAAGGTACTTTAGCCGAGCGTTGTCGTGCAGCACAAGCCGGATTTCCAGCTATTTATACGCCTGCCGGCTATGGCACAGAAGTAGCCGAAGGTAAAGAAACACGAGAATTTGATGGTAAAATGTATGTTTTAGAGCGTGCTTTTAAAGCCGATTTCGCTTTTGTAAAAGCATGGAAAGGAGATGCCGCTGGAAATTTAGTATTTAAAGGTACCGCAAGAAATTTCAATCCGTGTATGGCTGGTGCTGCAAAAATTACGGTTGCTGAGGTTGAAGAATTAGTACCTGTTGGCACTTTAGATCCAAACCAAATTCATATTCCAGGCATTTTTGTACAGCGTATTTTTCAAGGGGAAACTTATGAAAAACGTATAGAACAACGCACGGTTAGAAAGAGAGACTAAAGAGACTCTTGTTAGTCCTGCGCAGGCAGGAAGCGACAGGTAGTATTTTATTCAATTTGTAAGATTCCCGCTCTCGAAACCTTTGAAAAAGGACCAGAACAAGGGAATGATAAAAAAACAAGGTAATATGTTAGATAAAACAGGAATAGCAAAACGTATAGCAAAAGAAGTAAAAGATGGATACTATGTTAACTTAGGCATTGGAATTCCAACGTTAGTAGCCAATTATGTACGTGATGATATAGAGGTAGAATTTCAAAGCGAAAATGGCGTACTTGGTATGGGTCCATTCCCTTTTGAAGGCGAAGAAGATGCCGATATTATTAACGCAGGAAAGCAGACCATAACGACCTTACCAGGGGCTAGTTTTTTCGACAGTGCCATGAGTTTTGCTATGATTAGAGGGCAACATGTAGACTTGACTATTTTAGGAGCTATGGAAGTTGCTGAAAACGGGGACATTGCGAACTGGAAAATACCAGGAAAAATGGTTAAGGGTATGGGTGGTGCTATGGATTTAGTTGCCAGTGCAGAGAATATTATCGTGGCGATGATGCATACCAATAGAGCAGGAGAATCTAAACTGCTCAAGAAATGCTCTCTACCCTTAACAGGGGTTGGCTGTGTTAAGAAAGTGGTAACTAACCTCGCCGTATTAGAAGTCACTACTAAAGGCTTTAAATTATTAGAACGTGCACCGGGTGTTTCAGTGGAAGACATACAGAAAGCTACAGAAGGGACTTTAATAGTAGAAGGCGATATTCCTGAAATGCGTTTGTAGTTTTAATTTAATTTATATTGCTAAAAGCAGAGGCTATGTGGTCATGGTCAATCTTATTAATTACAACGGCAAAAACACTAAATTTTGATAGGGTTTTGTATTATGTTGTTGACTTAAACATATAGATTGCGTTTAAAATGTTAAAATTTAGTGTATTTCATCGAATTTTAGTGCTTTTTAACTGATAATTTGAAAATGAATTCTATATTGGTCTACCCAAAACTATTTAACCAAATGTACCATAACTTAACCTTTTATGTTATTATTTAACCCCGGTTTACTAATTTTAAAATAATTATTAAAAACGACTAAAAATGAATACAGCTGCAAATCTACCTGAACAAACTACAATTATGAACAGAACCTTTGATGGAATTAAAAACACGTTCCGTTTTACTAAAAGCGTTTTATATCTAACTAGAAAAGTATTTATGTTGTAAGACTTTTTTATTAGCATTTATAAATTAACACGGTAACTTGGCTTACATTCATGAATACCGATTTGTTTGTTTTTAAATTAGATACAAAAGCTAATGCATTACTTTCCGCTTTCGAAAGGCATGGGTACCGCAATAAGAAAGGTATTACTGCAGGGCTTTCGGGATAGCGCCAATCAATTTTTTAGTATAGTCTTTTTTTGGTGCGCTGTAAATCACATCCGCATCATCAATTTCTTCAATTTTCCCCTTATTCATTACCAACAGTTGATCACTCATGTATTTCACAACAGACAGATCATGAGAAATAAAAATGTAGGTAAATCCGAATTTTTCTTTCAATTCATTTAGTAAATTTAATACTTGAGCCTGCACTGAAATATCAAGCGCAGAAACAGATTCATCACAAATAATCAGTTTGGGTTGTAAGGCGACTGTGCGTGCAATACCTATTCGTTGTCTTTGACCTCCAGAAAATTCGTGAGGATAACGATTAAAGTAACCTTCATTTAAGCCCACACGATTTAAAATAGAAATCGCTTTTTCTTTTCGTTCTTTATCGGTTTTATAGAGGTTGTGTACTTCCATGGGCTCCATGATGGCGTTACCAACAGTTAACCTAGGGTTTAAAGAAGAGTAGGGGTCTTGAAATATAATTTGAATGTCTTTTCTTAAGGACCTTATTTCAGATGAAGATAAGGAGGTAATATCGTTTCCTTTGTAGCGTATCGATCCAGCAGTAGGCTTGTCTAGAAGTAAAATGGCATTTCCTAAAGTCGATTTTCCGCATCCCGACTCACCAACCAAACCAAGAGTTTCACCTTCATATAATTTAAAACTTACATCATTTACAGCTTTAAAAGTAGTCGGTTTTGTAAACCATCCAGATTTTGACACATATTCCTTTTCCAGATTAATCACTTCTAATAAAGGCGGTTTGCTGTATATCTTTTCATGATTTAGTGCGCGCATTTCAGCTGTTATAATCGTTTTCGAAACAGTATCATGCATCACATCATCGATGGTTGGTAAGGTTTTTTGCCGCTGAGTTAATGAGGGCTTTGACTTAATAAGTGCCTGAGTGTATTTATGCTGAGGTGATTTAAAAATAGCTTCTACAGTATTTTGTTCTACAATATGTCCTTTATACATAACTAGCACACGGTTTGCAATTTGAGAAATTAAAGACAAGTCGTGTGTGATAAAAATAATGCTCATTTGAGTTTCGGCCTGTAAGGTTTTAAGCAAGTCGATAATTTCTTTTTGAACAGTAACGTCTAAAGCGGTCGTAGGCTCGTCTGCAATTAAAATTTTCGGTTTGCAGGCAATAGCTATCGCAATCATAACGCGCTGCTTTTGTCCACCAGAAATTTCATGAGGATAGGAAGTATAAACGCGCTCTGGTTCTGGGAGTTTCACCTTTGTTAAAAGCGAAAGGGTTTCTTCTTTTATTTGTTTTTTTGAAAGGCTGGTGTGTTGTTTTAAAACTTCTTCCACCTGCTTTCCACAGCGCATTGATGGATTTAAAGAACTCATGGGTTCTTGAAAAATCATGGCTATTTTTTTGCCTCTGATGCTCTGAAAGGCTTTAGGGCTAATTTTGGTAAGATCGTCAGCTTCAAAAACAATCTCACCACTAGTAATTTTTGAGATTTTCTTCGGAAGCAAGCCTAAAATAGCTAATGAAGCGACAGATTTGCCTGAACCAGACTCACCAACTATACCTAATATTTCATTGGTATTTAAATGGTAAGATATGGAATGGATGATTTCATTTTCTTTTCCGTTAGACAAAAAAGAAATGGATAAGTGATTTATAGAGAGCACTGATTTCATAAATTATGTAAATGTAGGAATTACTTGCTATTTTAATATGTTTTTAGCCGAAATTAAAACCGAACGTTAAAATTTTAACAGTATTTCATCGAAAACTTTATGAAGTTGATAATGGTTTAGGTTTTATTTTAATACTTTCGCTGCCGATATAGTAAAAAATTAATTAATCTATTAAACAATCCTCATGAAAAAAACAATTACTTTAACATTATTGAGTTTTATTTTCACGGTGTTCGCCTTTGCTCAACAGCAAAGAGAATGTGGTGTGATGGAAAATTTGGAGTACAGGAAACAACAAGATCCCCAATTGGAATCTAGAATGGCCCAAATTGAAGCTTTTACAGAACAAAAAGTAAAAGAATTAGAGTCACAAGACGCTCAAAGTAAAATAGTGGGTAGTATTATAACGATTCCAGTTGTAGTGCATGTGATTTATAGCAATTCTAATGAAAACATTAGTGAAGCTCAAATTTTATCTCAAATAAAAGTTTTAAATGACGATTTTAGAAGACTAAATTCTGATGCAGATAATACTTGGTCTCAAGCTGCAGATTCTCAAATTGAATTCTGTATGGCTTCTGTAGATCCTAATGGGAATGCTACTAATGGGATTACAAGAAAGGCATCTTCTAAAACATCTTGGGGAACCAATGATGCCATGAAAAAATCATCGCAAGGTGGAGTAAATCCATGGGATACCTCACAATATCTGAATATGTGGGTTTGTAATATTGGCGGAGGAATTCTTGGCTATGCACAATTTCCTGGAGGTAGTGCTTCTACTGATGGTGTAGTGATGGGATCACAATATTTTGGATCTAAAAATGAAGGTTCAGGGTTTTATTTAGCAGCACCTTTTGACGAAGGCAGAACAGCAACTCACGAAGTAGGTCACTTTTTTAACCTGCGTCATATTTGGGGAGATGCAAATTGTGGTAACGATTTTGTTAGCGATACACCAACACATCAAACCTCTAATGGAGGTTGTCCTACTGGAAAAGTGTCTTGTGGATCTGTAGATATGGTTCAAAACTATATGGATTACACAAACGATTCTTGTATGAACTTATTTACAACAGGACAAAAAAATAGAATGCGTGCGGTTTTAGCTGCAGGAGGATCAAGAAGAGCTTTAGCGTTATCAGAAAAATGTGAAGGTACAACAACAACACCAACATGTAATGACGGTATTCAAAATGGAAATGAAACAGGCGTAGATTGTGGCGGTTCTTGTGCACCTTGCCAAACAGGAAATCAATACTGTGCCTCTCAAGGAAATAGTGTTAATGATGAGTATATTTCAAGAGTACAAGTAGGAAGTATTAATAAATCGTCTGGAGGACAATTATATTCAAACTTTACGAGTACTTCAACCGATTTAAGCATAGGGTCTTCTTACACGATTACCGTAACACCAACTTGGACTGGAACAAAATATAATGAAGGCTATGCAGCTTGGATTGATTATAATGGTGATGGAGATTTTACTGATGCAGGAGAGCTAGTTTTCTCTAAATCAGCTTCACAAACAACACCAGTAAGTGGAAGCTTTACTGTACCATCTGGTACTGTAGTAGGAAACAAAAGATTGCGAGTTTCTATGAAATACAATGGTATTCCATCATCATGCGAAACTTTTAGTTATGGTGAAGTTGAAGACTATACTGTAAATGTTGTAAGCGGTGGAGGTTCTCCTGATACAACAGTAAGATTAAGTCTAACATTTGATAACTATCCAGAAGAAACCTCATGGACAATTCTTGATGGAGGCTCTACAGTTGCATCAGGAGGTACTTATGGTTCACAAGCAGACGGTTCTACCTTGAATATAGATGTAGATTTACCAGCAGGTTGTTATTCATTAGTTGTTAAGGATGCATATGGAGATGGTATGTGTTGTTCATATGGAAATGGTTCTTACAGATTGTCTGATGGAGGCACAACACTTGCTAGTGGAGGCTCTTTCTCAAGTTCTCAAACAACTAATTTCTGTGTTGGTGGAGCTTCAAGATCTTATACTAGAGTAACTACGTCTACTTTAGATGATACATTCGTACTATATCCAAATCCAGTGAAACAATCGCTAAACTTATCTTTAAGAGGATTGGAAGCACAAAGCTATCAAGTAATAAATATGCTTGGACAGGTTGTGTTAAAAGGTGATTTCACAGAATCTATAGATGTTTCTGAATTAAACGGTGGCATGTATATGATTCAATTAAATATTGGAGAGAAAACGAAATTAAAACGATTTATAAAAGAATAGTTTTAATTCAGTTATTATTTAAAAAGTCCAGATTTAAAATCTGGACTTTTTTTTTAGGCCTTATACCTTAATTAAATTAGTTGCAACTATCTCTGGTTAAAACCGTAAATCTCGCAGAATATGTTAGATCAACATGTAGCAAGAGGAACATCGACTAACGGTGTTAATGGTAGTAATCTTGAAACAGGACTATACGTGACCAATTTAATGTGAATGATAAAATAGAAACGAGAAACTTTATAAAGCAAACATAGCTATTCTTTAAAAGCTAAATTATATCATAAAAGCCTCAACGAAAGTTGAGGCTTTTTTCAGTTATATAATCCGATGAACTACGGTTAAAACCGTACATCAAGTAGAATATTTTTCTACTTGATGTTATACATCGAAAACCCTTTCGTAAAACTACGTATTTAACAAACTTTTAATACATTTCTTGCAGATTTAATAATACAAATCAAAAAAAGTAATTAACTCTTAATTAATCCATTAGTATTATGAAAAAAAACTCCTTCAAAGCATTGTTCTTATCCATTTTTGCGGCAGGTGTCTGTGCGTCAGGTTTTGCACAAGATAAAGTCCAGCAAAAAGTTAATGGTGATAATGGGCAGCCCTCTTTAGTTATCTTTAATAAAGAGGCTTCTTATTCTATGCAAGAGGTTAACACTGTTTTGGCAGAACAGTTAAAGACAAGAGAAAGCGATGGCTTTTTTCAAATTAAATCTGAATCTGACAATATTGGTTTTTTACATCAAAAATACCAACAATCATATAACGGAATTCCTGTAGAATTTGGAACCTATACTTTACATGGTAGAAATGGAAAAGTCGTTTCAATTAGTGGAGAATATTACGATTTGGAAGGTGTGAATACAACGCCGGCAATAAATAAATTACAAGGCTTTCAGTCTGCAGTAAATCACATAGGTGCTCAAAGTTACTTATGGGACAATGTTGTTATGGCAAATCAAATGAATTATTCTAAACCAGTGGGTGAATTAGTTTTACTCCCTAATTTAGATGCTCAGGGAAAAGAGACTTCTAAAAATGCACAACTAGCTTATAAATATGATATCTATGCCACTCAGCCAATCAGTAGAGGGGTTATATATGTAGATGCAGTTACAGGCAAAGTTTTGTTTTATAATAGTATCATCAAGCACTTAGATGAGCATGCAAACTCTTCTAAAAATTTAATCTCTGTTGCTACAGAGCATAGTGTTGAAGCACCAGTTGCTTACAGAGCCACTGGGAATGCAGCGACACGTTATAGTGGTACAAAACAAATTACAACACGTATTGTAGGTTCTACCTACGCCCTAAGGGATGATACTCGTGGCAACGGTGTGAATACCTACAATAGTGGAAGACAGCCTTCTTATCCATCAACTAACTTCACAGATGCCAATAATGATTGGACAGCTGCAGAATTTAATAATACAAATAAAGACAACGCTGCATTAGACGCGCATTGGGGAGCTGAAAAAACATACGATTACTTGTCATCAGTACATTCAAGAAATTCATATAACGGTTCTGGAGCGGCGATTAATAGTTGGGTGCATTATGATGATGTCGCAGGCGGCTTAGGTTATGACAATGCCTTTTGGAATGGAAGTGTTATGACCTATGGTGATGGTTCCTCTACTGGAGCAGAAGGCAATGGTTATTTTGATGCTTTAACTTCGATAGATGTTGCTGCTCATGAAATAGGTCACGCGGTTACAAGTAGTTCGGCAAACCTAGCTTATCAAAGAGAGTCAGGTGGACTTAATGAAGGGTTTTCAGATATTTGGGGAGCGGCTGTTGAGCATTTCGCTAAAGGTAATGGAAATGATGCAGCACCAGCATCAATTATCTGGTTAATTGGTGATGAAATTGATAGAAGAACAGGGTCTTCAGCACTGCGGTCTATGAGTAATCCAACGTCTCGCAATCAACCAGATACATACGGTGGAACGTACTGGAAAAATCCTAATTGTGGTACACCAACGCAATCTAATGACTATTGTGGTGTACATACAAACTCAGGTGTTTTAAACTACTGGTTTTACTTAAGTGTGGCCGGAGGAAGTGGTACTAACGATATTGGAAATGCATTTAATGTTTCTGGAATCGGCATGACTAAATCTGCTAAAATCGCGTACAGAACATTAACACAGTATTTATCTGCTAACTCAACATTTGCAAATGCGAGAACAGGAGCCATACAGTCAGCAAGAGATTTATATGGTGCAGGAGGAGCAGAAGAAATTGCGGTAACAAACGCATGGCATGCCGTGGGTGTTGGAGCAGCATTCGGTGGTGGCGGAGGCACATCTTATTGTGCTTCTACAAGTTCTAATGTTAATGATGAGTACATTTCTAGAGTACAATTAAATACAATTAATAACGCTTCAGGGGCACAAAGCTATTCAAATTTCACAGCTGTTGCGACGACTTTAGCAAAAGGATCTACTCACACAGTAACTATTACTCCAACTTGGACAGGGACAAAGTACAATGAAGCTTTTGCTGTTTGGATTGATTATAACGGTGATAAAGATTTTGATGATTCAGGAGAACAATTAGGTACTGTGGCTCCAAACCAAAATGCGACCTCTAGTATTACGTTTACTGTGCCAACAACGGCAAGTGCAACGTCAACTAGAATGCGAGTGTCTATGCAATATAATGCTGTGCCAACGGCATGTCAGTCATTCACATACGGAGAAGTAGAAGATTACACTATTAACATTGGGGGTACAGCTTCAGATACTCAAGCACCAAGTGCTCCTGGCAGCTTATCAGCTTCAGGAACTACACAAACAACAACCAATTTATCGTGGACGGCGTCTACAGATAACGTGGGTGTAACAGGTTACGAAGTCTTCCAAGGGAGTACAAGTTTAGGAACAGTCACTGCAACATCAGCGAATGTAACAGGTTTAACCGCTAGTACAACCTATTCATTTACAGTTAAAGCTAAAGATGCTGCAGGAAATACATCAGCGTCAAGTAATGCGGTTAGTGTAACCACATTGTCAGATACACCATCTGGAGGTTGTACAGGAGGTATTGCGTCTTTCCCTTATGGAGAAAGTTTCGAAAGCGGATTAGGTGCTTGGACTCAAGCTACTGGAGACGATTTAAACTGGACTAGAGATAGTGGCGGTACGCCATCAGGTAATACAGGACCAACATCAGGTTCAGCAGGCTCTTGGTATTTATTCGTTGAAGCATCTTCGCCAAACTACCCAAGTAAGAGTGCGATTTTAAACTCGCCTTGTTTTAACTTAAGTAGTTTGACTACAGCGAACTTTACCTTTGATTACCATATGTATGGTGCTAATAACTTGGGAAGTATTGCTGTAGAAGCAAGTAACAATAGTGGGGTTTCATGGGCTTCAATCTGGAATCAGTCTGGAGCGTCACAAGGGAATGCTTGGCAATCTGTTAGTTTAGATTTATCGGCTTATGTTGGTGGTTCAGTACAGCTAAGATTTGTGCGTATCACAGGAGATACATGGCAAGCAGATATTGCAATCGATAATGTGAAGCTTTTAAATTCGGCACCTAGTACAGATATTTGTGCTGGCGTATCAGAATATGTAAGTACACAATCTTATAGTACAGGTGATAGAGTAACATATCAAGGTAATTTATTTGAAAGAACAGCATCGGGCTGGACAAACTTAGGTGCTTGTGGAGCAACAGTGAACGCTATTGTTACAGACACAGTTAACTATCCACCAAAGGCGTTAGAGATTTCATTATATCCTAATCCGGTAAAAGGAAATACACTGTATGTTAGAACGTCTGCAGAAAACTTACCGTTTATTGTGGTTAATATGTTAGGTCAGCAAGTTGCTAAAGGAAGAACTTCTGCAAATGGTGTTGATGTTTCAGAGCTTGAATCTGGTTTATATTTAATACAATTTAACGTAAATGATACATTAGAAACAAGAAAGTTTATAAAGCAATAGACACTTATTTTTGAAAACTAATTTTAGTAAAAAAGTCTCAACGGAAGTTGAGACTTTTTTTATTCTAAAAAGTTGAAAATTACGGGTTTAACCGTAATTATTTTAAAAGTAAACCTGTTTTTTTGTTGTTCATCGAAAAGGATGGGATATTATTTAGCATTTAATAAAGATTTAATAAATTCAATGAAGATTTAACAATAATATCTTAAAAAACGTATTAATCCATTAATTTATTATCATTATGAAAAACAGTTACAAATTGTTTTTACTGCTAATTTTTGCAGTACAAACCTCATTCTGCCAAAAGCAATTGGATGGTGTCGTTCAGAACTATTTTAATAGTATTTCTGAAGTATCAGATTCAAAAAAAGCAGATTTATCTGAATGGAAAATTTCAGATGTCGTTCCCTCCTTGAATCCGGAAATTCAGCATGTTTATGTACAGCAGTACCACAACAACATTCCCATTCAATTTGCTAGTTATAAGTTAACAGTTAAAAATAACCAAGTGACTTATAAGCTTAATCAATTTGTTACAGATATAGCATCCAAAACAGCGACGTCAATTCCCTCAATTACACCAGAAACCGCGATATTAAAAACAATTAGGAAGCATGGTTTACAGAGCCCAACACTTAGAGGCACTAAAAACAAGGAAGGTGTTAACGAGTACAGAAACTCAGGAATAAGTGAAGAGCCTATTAAAGCTAAGTTAATGTATCAAGTTTATGACGGTAAGCTGAAGTTGGTCTGGAATGTGAATCTATATCAAGCCGACGGGAAACATTGGTGGAGCGAAAACGTAGACGCAAGCACAGGGCAAGTACTGTATACTGAAGACTGGGTTGTCTCTTGTAATTTTGAGGATCCTAATCATAAAAACCACAATCACAATAGTGAGGCTACGCCCACATTAGAAAAAGCTGCCCCCTTCTTTTATGAAGCGACTACAACAGCGGAGGCTTTAGTTGGCGGAGGTTCTTATAATGTATTCCCGATAGGGATAGAAAGTCCAAATCACGGAAACAGAACGATAGTAACAGATCCTGCTAATGCCTTGGCCTCGCCTTTTGGATGGCATGATACGAACGGTAGTTCTGGAGCAGAATTTACAATAACTAGAGGAAACAATGTATGGGCACAAGAAGACACCAATGGAAATAATGGAACTGGTGTTTCTCCTAATGGAGGTAGCGCATTAAATTTTGATTTCGCATTAAATTTGAATAATAGTCCTTCAACATTTTTACCGGCTGCAACAACAAATCTATTCTATTGGAATAATATTATGCATGATGTATTTTATCAATATGGTTTTACTGAAGCTTCTGGAAATTTTCAAGAAAACAATTATGGTAAAGGCGGGGCTGGTAGTGATTCTGTAAACGCAGACGCTCAAGATGGAAGTGGTACGAATAATGCAAACTTCGCGACGCCACCAGATGGTAGTAACCCTAGAATGCAAATGTTTCTATTTACAAATCCTACTAGAGATGGTGATTTGGACAATGTAATTATTGCTCATGAGTATGGGCATGGTATTTCAACACGTTTAGTAGGTGGGCCAAACTCTAATGTATTAGGAGGTTCTGAGCAAATGGGAGAAGGCTGGTCAGACTGGTTAGGTCTAGTACTTACAATACGTCAAGGCGATGATAGAAATACTGCTCGTGGGGTTGGAACCTATGCTATAGGTCAAGCTACAAATGGTGCAGGAATTCGCCCTACGCGATATTCTACAGATTTTGCAGTTAATAGCACAGATTATGGCGATATTTCTGGTCTATCAGTACCTCATGGTGTAGGCTATGGTTTTGCAACTATTCTTTGGGATATGACCTGGGATCTTATAGATTTGGTAGGGTATGATTCAAATTTATATACAGGTAATGGAGGAAATAATATAGCAATGGCACTCGTTATTGAAGGCCTTAAGAATACAGCAAATAATCCGGGCTTTGTTTCTGGGCGTGATGGTATTCTTCAAGCTGATCAAGATCTTTATGGCGGACAATACAATTGTTTAATTTGGGATGCTTTTGCCAAAAGAGGGGTTGGAATAGATGCTGTAGAAAATTCAAATGGTGGTACAAATACTAATAATGATCAAATAATTTCATTTACAAGTGGATGTGGTGACCCAATACCCGTAGATTGTGATTCTACTATTGCAAGTTTTCCTTACAATGAAGGTTTTGAAAATACTTTAGGCTCATGGTCTCAAGGCACTGGAGACGATTTTGATTGGACACTTAGAACCGGAGGAACACCTTCTAGCAATACAGGTCCAGCAGGAGCTTTTGAAGGAACACATTATATATACGTCGAAGCTTCTAGCCCAAATTTTGGAGGAAAAAACACCATTCTAAATTCACCTTGTTTCGACTTTACAGGAGTCGCTAGTCCAACTGCGAATTTTCATTATCAAATGACAGGAGATTCAGTAGGAACGATTAGACTGGAAGCCAGATTAGATGGCGAACAAACCTGGACAGAAGTATGGATTAAAACGGGAGATCAAGGTGCTGCCTGGGTGAGTGAGAATGTAGGTCTTTCGGCTTATGCTGGAGAAACAGTGCAATTAAGATTTAGAGGAACAACAAATACCTCTTGGCAAGGCGATATTGCAATTGATGCGTTTAGCGTTACTACAACCAATCAAGATACGCAAGCACCAACTGCTCCTACAAGCTTAGCCGCTTCAGGAACAACGCAAACAACAACTAATTTATCTTGGACCGCGTCTACAGATAACGTGGGTGTTACAGGTTACGAAGTTTTTCAGGGAGCTACAAGTTTAGGAACAGTAACTGCAACGTCATCGATTGTAACAGGTTTAACAGCGAATACAACCTATTCGTTTACTGTTAAAGCGCAAGATGCGGCAGGAAATGAATCGGCGGCAAGTAATGCTGTTAGTGTAACCACATTATCAGACACACCACCGGGAGGATGTGCAGGAGGTATTAGTGCTTTTCCATATAGTGAAAGTTTCGAGAGCGGATTAGGCGCTTGGACGCAAGCTAGTGGAGACGATTTAAACTGGACACGTGATAGTGGTGGAACACCTTCTTCTAGTACAGGACCTGCATCGGGGTCATCGGGATCTTGGTATGTATATGTAGAAGCATCTTCTCCTAATTACCCAAGTAAAAGGGCTATTTTGAATTCGCCTTGTTTTAATCTGAGTTCGGTTTCTCAAGCTAATTTCACTTTTGATTACCATATGAACGGCGCCAATGATTTAGGTAGTATTTCAGTAGAAGCGAGTGATAATGACGGAGCAACCTGGACAACTATTTGGTCTGAATCTGGTGCTTCACAAGGAAATGTATGGCAATCTGTTAATTTAGACCTTGCCAATTATGTTGGAGACAGTGTGCAACTACGATTTAATCGTTTAACCGGTAATACTTGGCAAGCAGATATCGCTATTGATAATGTTGGCGTATCCACTGATGGAGGACCACCAACAAGCTGTTCTAATGTAACGCTTTCTTTTACGTTTGATAATTATCCAGAAGAAACGGCATGGTCTATTGTAAATGGATCGGGGACGACTGTTGCCTCTGGAGGGACCTACGGATCTCAACCAGATGGCTCAACTTTAAATATTGCTGTTGGATGTTTAGATGATGGCTGTTATAATTTAATTGTCACTGATACTTATGGAGATGGTATTTGTTGTGCTTACGGGAGTGGTTCATACACATTAACTAATTCTGATACAGGAGGGACGTTAGCTTCTGGGGGAGCTTTTACAAGCTCTGAGACCACTAACTTCTGTTTAGCAAGTTCAGGCTTTGCTGCTGGGTTAACGTCAGAACCTGTTAGAGCAGATAATTTAGACCAACACTTTAAATTATATCCAAACCCTGTTGAGGAAGAACTAAAAATATCATTAATGGGCTTTAGAGCACAAAGTTTTGAAATTAATAATATGCTAGGACAAACCGTAATTAAAGGGAGATATAGTGATACTATTGATGTTTCAAAATTAGAAGCAGGAATATATATCATGCAGTTGAATATTGGAGAGAAAACCAAAATAAAAAGATTTATAAAAGAATAATTAAAGTATTCTAATTAACTCATAATTAGGTTTAAAGCCCAAGCGAAAGCTTGGGCTTTTTTATGTTTTTTAAACAACTCATTACGGTAAACACCGTAATTTGTATGGCATGTTTATTTATTTTGCCTGTTTTATCAAAATTTCTGATTTAATCTGTTAATATTTGTTAAAAAAGTGATAATTTAATTAAAAATATCACATAAAGTTAATTAATCTTTTAAACCACCCTCATGAAAAAACTATTACTATTAGCTTTTTTTATGTCTACAGCGTTTGCTTTTTCTCAAAGCAAATCACTGTGGCAAAAAAAAGCGCCAGCAGCAATTTCTCAAGTTAAAGCAAGTAAACAAAACTTGCCAACAACGGCAACTTACCATTTAAACCTTGAAGGTTTAAAACAAGCGTTAACCAAAGCGCCCAAAAGAGATTCAGCAACTAAAAACTCTAATGTTATTATTGCGTTTCCTAACGAGAAAGGAGAATTTGAGAGTTTTAGAATCTTTGAAGCCTCAGTAATGCATCCTGATTTAGAAGCTAAATATCCAGGAATTAAATCTTATGCAGGACAAGGTATAAGCGATCCTTCATCAAGAATTCGTTTTAGCGTTTCACCCCTAGGTTTGCAGAGTATGCGGCTATCTGCGGGAAAACCTGCCGCTTTTATTGAGCCCTATACTAATGATGGTTTACATTATACAGTCTACAAAAGAGAAGACAAAACAACCACGTATGATGATTTTGAATGCCAAGTTACTGATGCCGCTAATAAAACATTGTTGGGTAATAATGCTGCATTTAGAAATGCAGATGATTCTATTTTAAGAACCTATAGATTAGCCGTATCTACTACTGCAGAATATACGACGTATCATGGCGGCACAAAAACATTAGCATTAGCCGCTATTAATACAACCATGACGAGAGTCAACGGTATTTTTGAAAATGATTTTAATGTCACCATGATATTAATTGCTAATACAGACGCCGTTATTTACACCAATGCGTCTACAGACCCCTATGGCTCTACTTCTGGTGGTTTTAATAGTGCTTTACAAAACACTTTAACTAATGTTATTGGTGAAGCAAATTATGATGTAGGGCACTTGTTTGCAAAAGCCTCTAATAATGGTAATGCCGGTTGTATAGGCTGTGTCTGTGTTAATGGACAAAAAGGTAGCGGATTTACTTCAAGACAAGATCCAGAAGGTGATCCTTTTGATGTAGATTATGTTGCACATGAACTTGGACATCAGTTTGGTGGAAACCATACCTGGACACATGGGGGAAATGAAGGCACGAATGTACAAATGGAACCAGGAAGTGGAAGCACAATAATGGGTTATGCCGGAATTACAGGAGCCAATACAGATGTACAACAAAATAGCGATCCGTATTTTCATGCGATTACTATAGAACAGATAACAGATTATGTAAAGTCAACAAGCTGTCAAATAAATACCAATACAGGTAATGCTGTGCCTACAGCTAACGCTGGATCCAATTATACGATTCCAAAAGGAACAGCTTTTGTATTAACAGGAGCAGGTTCTGATGCGAATTCACAAGATGTATTAACTTATTGCTGGGAGCAAATAGATGAAAATAATTCAGCCACACAAAAACCTAGTGTAACCGCTACGACTGGCCCAGCTTTTAGGTCTTACCTCCCTACGACGAACACTAAAAGGTATTTTCCAAGATTAGCAACCATTAAAACAGGCGCAACAGCTTGGGAATGGGAAGCGGTTCCTAATGTGGCAAGAAGTTTAAATTTTAGGTTAACTGTTCGAGATAATAGAGCTGGCGGCGCCAATAATAATAGTGATGATATGGCAATATCAGTCAATGGTGCGGCCGGACCATTTATTGTTAATACGCCAAATACAAATGTAACCTGGAACGCAGGAACAACGCAGTCGGTAACTTGGAATGTTGCGGGAACAACAGGAAATGGCGTAAACGCCGCTAATGTTGATATTTTTCTGTCTACAGATGGCGGGAATACCTATCCAATTTCTTTGGCTACGGGCGTACCAAATGATGGCGCGCAGGATATTGTTGTACCTAATAACCAAGGGTCTCAAAACAGAATCATGGTAAAAGGCGCTAATAATATTTTCTTTGATATTTCTAATAATAATTTTACTATTGGAACGCCAGTATCTTGTGTAGCTACTGTGCCGGTAAGTTTAGCGGCGTCAAATGTTGGGGCTTCAACAGCAACTTTAAGCTGGACAGCGGTACCTGCTGCAACATACGATTTGCGTTATAGAAAAACAGGAACAACAACCTGGACAACGAATGCGGTGACAGGAACGTCTCTAGCTTTATCGGGACTAACGGCTTTAACGCAATATGAAGCGCAGGTAAGAAGTAAATGTTCAGGCGGAAGTAATTCAGCCTATAGTGCCTCTGTTAGTTTCACAACAACTCAAATACAGTTAAATTACTGTGCTTCTGCAAGTACAAATGTTAACGATGAGTATATCTCTAGAGTACAATTAGGGACTATTAACAATAGCTCTGGAGCACAGTTCTATTCAGATTTTACTGCACAATCCACAAATTTAGCAAAAGGATCAGCATCTACTATTACAATTACGCCAACTTGGACAGGTACCGTTTATAATGAAGCTTATGCCGTTTGGATTGATTATAATAAAGATGGTGATTTTACAGATGCCGGAGAACAAGTGTTTTCTCAAGCACCCACACAAGCAACACCAGTAAGTGGAACCTTTACAGTACCAAATACGGCTACTAATGGCCCAACAAGAATGCGGGTTTCAATGAAGTATAATGCGGCACCTGCCGCTTGTGAATCGTTCCAGTATGGAGAAGTGGAAGATTACACCGTAAATATTCAAGCAGGAGCAGTAGATACCATTGCTCCAGTAATTACATTAATAGGCAGTGCTACTATTAACCTATTAGTTGGAGATTCGTATAACGATCAAGGAGCTACTGCAACAGATAATGTTGATGGAAACATAACATCAAGTATTGTTACTACAGGAACGGTAAATACGACCGTTGCAGGCACGTATATAATTACTTATAATGTAAGCGATGCGGCAGGAAATGCAGCGACACCCGAAATAAGAACTATTAATGTGACAGCGGTGAGCTCAGGATGTACTGCGGGTGTTTCCGCTTTTCCATATAGTGAAAGTTTCGAGAGCGGATTAGGCGCTTGGACGCAAGCCAGTGGAGACGATTTAAACTGGACACGTGATAGTGGAGGAACACCTTCTTCTAACACAGGACCTGCATCGGGGTCATCGGGATCTTGGTATGTATATGTAGAAGCATCTTCTCCTAATTACCCAAGTAAAAGGGCTATTTTGAATTCCCCTTGTTTTGATCTGAGTTCGGTTTCTCAAGCTAATTTCACTTTTGATTACCATATGAACGGCGCCAATGATCTCGGTAGTATTTCTGTAGAAGCTAGTGATAATGACGGAGCAACCTGGACTACGATTTGGTCTGAATCTGGTGCTTCACAAGGAAATGCATGGCAATCTGTTAATTTAGACCTTGCCAATTATGTTGGAGACAGTGTGCAACTGCGATTTAATCGTTTAACCGGCAATACTTGGCAAGCAGATATCGCTATTGATAATGTTGGCGTATCCTCTGATGGAGGACCACCACCAGGCTGTTCTAATGTAACGCTTTCTTTTACGTTTGATAATTATCCAGAAGAAACGGCATGGTCTATTGTAAATGGATCGGGATCAACTGTTGCCTCTGGAGGCACTTATGGATCACAACCAGATGGTTCAACTTTAAATATTGCTGTTGGCTGTTTAGATGATGGCTGTTATAATTTAATCGTCACTGATACTTATGGAGATGGTATTTGTTGTGCGTATGGGAATGGTTCATACACATTAACTAATTCTGATACAGGAGTCACGTTAGCTTCTGGAGGGGCTTTTACAAGCTCTGAGACCACGAACTTCTGTTTAGCAAGTTCAGGCTTTGCTTCTGGGTTAGCTTCAGTAACTACTAGAGCAGATAATTTAGACCAACAGTTTAAATTATATCCAAACCCAGTTGAGCAAGAACTAAAAATAGCATTAATGGGCTTTAGAGCACAAAGTTTTGAAATTAATAATATGTTAGGACAAACCGTAATTAAAGGGAGATATAGTGATACGATTGATGTTTCAAAATTAGAAGCAGGAATGTATATCATACAGTTGAATATTGGAGAGAAAACCAAAATAAAAAGATTTATTAAAGAATAATTATAGTATTCTAACCAACTACTAATTATGTGAAAAGTCCAAGCGAAAGTTTGGGCTTTTTATTTGTATTTTTTTTGGGCAAATTTTTGCCAGAAAAAGGCAAAAACCAGGCGGTCACTACTCAATCTTTTTGTGCCAAAAAGGATTTCAAACATACCGTTCCATCCTTTTTGCGCTAGGTTAGTTTTTAAAGTAAACTCAAAGATAATATCTATAGTTTTGACATAGAAAAAGAAGTGGTCTATACTTTAGAAGTAATAGTATTGACGCGTCAAATTATTCGAAACTTTAATGGCGTCTAAAATTTCAAAAAAGGGATCAGTCAGTTCAGGTAAGACCTGAATACTTTGGTCACTTATAATCTTTTCAGTTAATAGTGTGGATAATTCGGCATCATTATAATAGTTGATTTCTTGGTTACAACATAAAGAGGAAATCGAAATAATTAATGATAGTAAAATGCTTCTTGTAAGTTGATTTGGCTAGTTGTATTGAGAGAAATAGACGCTTCATCGCAATTTTTTCCAGAAAAGAAGTATTGTAACCCCTATTATTACTTATACATGAATAATCTCATCTGCGGATAAAATAGTATCACCGCGCAATCTCAAGAAAATTTGAGCCACCGCAATCGTATCTTTTTCACAGTAGGTAATAATGCGGTCGATGTCTTTTTCTTCATAATAGGTTTTATACACCTCACTACCATCAATATCATCTTTAGGCGAAGGAATCCCTAGAACATTAGTCATGAGTTTTAAAGAGGTATAGGTTTTGTAATCACCAAATTTCCAGAGTTCTAATGTGTCTAAATGTGGCACTTCCCAAGGTTTTTTACCGAAGAGATTGAGTTTATATGGCAATTCGATATTATGAATAATCATGCGTCTGGCAATATATGGGAAATCGAATTCTTTACCATTATGCGCACAAAGCAAGTGTTTCGCTTGGCTAAAATGCGAAATCAATAAGTTTTTAAAGTCTCTTAACAAATCAGGTTCTTCGCCATAAAAAGAGGTCGTACGAAACAAACGGGTGTCACCTTGCAGGGTAAAATATCCAACCGAAATACAAATGATCTTCCCAAACTCTGCCCAAATGCCTGCGCGGTCGTAGAATTCTTCAGCATTAAACTCTTCTTTTCTCTGGTACCGCGATTTGGCTTCCCAAAGCTCTTGCTTCGTTTTATCTAATTCAGAAAAATGTTGTGTTTCCGGAACGGTTTCAATGTCTAAAAAGAGAATGTGTTCAAGATTAAGTTTTGATATCATAGCATGTCACTTTTCCTGAAGTTTTTGAGAGGACTCGCATTAATAAGTTTATTTATTTAACATCTCGTAAGCCTCATCAATATATAGAGAGATATCGTCTGTAAAGCGGCCAACGCCGGCATCTGGCGATTTTTGGTGCCCTAAGCGCACGATAATCACGTTGTCTTCTGGCTGTACGATAACATACTGTCCTAAGTGACCACGCATCATTTTAAAGTCTTTGCCTTTGTGTGTTTTTAACCACCAACCATAGCCATACATCTTGCTATGACGCGGCTTGAGTGATTTCGCTACAAAAGCAGAATCTAAAACTTGTTTACCATTCCACTTGCCATGATCTTTATACAATTTTCCAAAACGCGCAAAATCTTTAGCATTGCTCGCGATACAACAATAGGCTTTTACCAGATCGTTTTCGTCACTGTCCACTTGCCAGAGGGTTGGGTGTTCTGAGCCTAAGGGTTTCCAGAAGCTTTCTGCTAAATAGTCATACATTTTTTTACCCGTTGCTTTTTCAATAACCATGGCTAACATTTGGGTGTCTCCACTGGCATACTTAAACGCTTGTCCAGGTTCTGTTACAACTTTTAAACCATTCATAACTTTGGCTAAATCATCATCAAAATAAGCGCGCGTAGTAATCGATAATGGCGAATAATAAGCTTCATCCCAATTGGTGCCAGAACTCATAGAAGAGAGATCGCCAACGGTCATTTTAGCGGCTAAGCCCTCACAAAATGCTGGAAGAAAATCGCAAACTGGTTGGTCTAAACTTTTAATGTCCCCATCCATTATTGCTTTCCCTAATAAACCAGAGACATAGCTTTTTGCCATAGAAAAAGAGTTCGATTTTGAACTGTCGCTATAGTTATCGTAATATTTTTCATACCAAATACTATCATTTTTAATAATGACGTAAGCGACGGTGCCCCAGTCATTATTCGCTTTGTCTAAAGATTCAGTTTCTGCAACAGAATTATAGTCATTGTGATTTGGCCAAGGTTGCGGCGTACCATTAGGAACGGTTCTGTTATCAAACTTTTTATAATCGTCTAAAAAAGCAGTCGTGTACCCTCGTAGGTAAATAGTACGCACGGCTTTTATTAAATAGTCTGTATCTGTAATATATAGTGTGGCAATTAGCAATCCAAAAAGGATCACTAAAACGGCAAGAAACTTTTTTAGGAACGTCATTGAAATAATTTAGTTTAGAGTAATAAATATAGGAAATTAAATTTACCTCGTCTCTAGATTTAAAAAAATCTTGTTTAGCGAGTGGTTTCTGCTTTTCTAAGCTTCAATTTCTCTTTATAAAATGCTTTTTGAGCAACGTAAATCGTTTTTGAAAACTCAGCTACGACTTCATCTTTTGCGTTAATTAGTTTCATGGTTTTAATGAGGTCCATTTGATTGTTTTCAGCTACTTTTTTTTTGAGCTCTGTTATTTCTTCAGCCGAAAAAGCGAAATCACCGCTAAGCACACCTTTACCCGGGCGTTTATAGTTTGCCGTCACGGCTTTATCCCAAACGACATAATCATCGCCTAAAATTTGAATGAGCTGAATCATGTAAATAGGATCTGTCGCAGCCAACATACTGCCACCAAATAGAGAGCCGGCATAGTTTCTATTTTTCCAACTGAGCTTTATTTGGATTTTAACATAATGTAAATCGTCACTAACTTCAACGAGTCGCCCAGTAGATCGTCGGTACATTGGCGACCAATTGAATCCATATTTGTAGATAGTTGACGCTTTTAAAAAGCGCTTAAGAATGTTTGTGATGACTCTATACATTTAGAATAAGGATTGTTGTTTGTAAGGACTTTCATGTTCCAGAAGCCATTTTTTTCTATGTAATCCACCAGCGTATCCCGTTAAACGACCATCACTACCTATCACACGGTGACAAGGCACAATAATCCATAAAGGATTTTTACCGTTGGCACTAGCGACCGCACGAATAGCTTTAACATCACCTAATTGCTTTGAGAGTTCTAAATAGGACGTTGTTTTACCATACGGAATGCTTAGCAAAGCATCCCAAACGCGTTCTTGAAACACTGTGCCTTGCGGATTGAGTTTTAAGCTGAATTGCTCTCGTGTGCCCTGAAAATATTCATTAAGCTGAAGAACACAATCTTCTAGAACTTCGGGAATAACGTCTGAAACTTTTTCCTTGGATTCCCGCTTTCGCTGGAAGGATAGATTATCTGGCGCGTCTTCGCTAGCCTCTTCGAATGTGTTATAATTTAATACTGTAACGGAAACAACACCCTCCTCATCACCCATAATCTTTGTGATTCCTAATGGCGAGTTGATGTAGCAGGTTTCCATTAGTTTTCGTCTTCTATATTATCTATAATACCGAGTTTCTTTGCTCTGGCTTCCCAGTTTTGTCGGGCTTGTAATTGTAAGTCAGACACATTATCACTCTCATCCATTATTTCTAGACCTAACAAGGTTTCAATCACATCTTCCATAGTAACCAAACCACTTACTGTTCCATATTCATCAACCACTAGGGCCAAATGGTTTCGGCTTTCTACCAGTTGTTCAAATAATTTCGGAATTGGTAAATCGCGAGTCACGATAATAATGTTTCGTTTTAAATCTAATAACTTTTTAGAACCGTTTCCCAGAGCCATTTCTTTAAAGACTTCATCTTTTAAAACGAGGCCTTTAATGTTGTCTTCGTTCCCCGTATATATAGGAATTCTTGAAAAACGAACGTTCATGTTGTTGTTAAAGAAATCTTCGACAGTGCAGTCCTCATTTACCGTCTTCATAACCGTTCGTGGTGTCATTACATCTTTAGCATAAATCTCTTTAAAGGTTAGTAAGTTCTTTATTATCTTACTTTCATTTTCTAAGAATACGCCTTCTTCATGCGCTATATCTGCCATAACTAAAAAGCCTTCTCTACTAAAAACACTACCATGACCTTTGCCGCCAACTAAGCGTGTTGTTAATTGCATCAACCACAGTAAACCAGTATATTTTAAAGGAAATATTAAAACTCTTAATGCTTTAGTGGTAAAATTTGCCAGACTTTTCCAATAGGTGGCGCCTATTGTTTTTGGGATAATCTCTGAAGCCACCAGTATTAAAAGCGTCATGACTGCCGATACAATAAAGACTCCGTAACTTTCGCCATCACCATACAATTGTTCCGCCTCTTTACCAACTAAAATAGCACCCACAGTATGCGCAATAGTATTTAGTGTTAGAATAGCAATTAACGGACGGTCAACATCTTTTTTTAAAGCCTCGAGAGCGAGTGCATAATTTTTACCTTCTTTCTTTTTTAAATTTACAAAAGTTGGGGTCACCGTTAGTAAAACGGCTTCCAGAATAGAGCATAAAAAAGAGAAGACTATTGAAATGATTCCGTAAAGGAGGAGTAAGGTCATTGTGTGTTTAGAGTTTGTTGCTAAGTTAAAAATTATTAATTACTATCTGTGTACGAAATAATATTAGAAAGCATTTTATTGCTAGCGTTCTAAATTTTAAGCAATACTTATGATAACATGGGCGTTTTATTTTACTTTTTTTCCTCAAAAGTCATCCTGAAAGCATATTCTGTAAAACTAAAAGAAGCAAACGTTCCCGGGTTACGAAATTAATTTCACAACATCTTTAGCAAAATAACTAGCAATCACATCGGCGCCAGCACGTTTAATCGCGGTTACTTGCTCCATCATTACAGCATCATGATCTAACCAACCTCTTTCAGAGGCCGCTTTTAGCATCGCATATTCACCAGAGACCTGATACACTGCAACAGGCACATCTACTGCATTTTTAATTTCACGAACGATATCTAAATAGCATAAACCTGGTTTTACCATTACGATGTCTGCGCCTTCGTCTATATCCATTTCCGTTTCCTTTATGGCTTCAAAACGATTGGCATAATCCATTTGGTAGGTTTTTTTGTCTTTCGGAATGTCTTTTATAGCGGCAGGCGCAGAATCTAGAGCATCACGAAAAGGCCCATAAAAAGCTGAAGCATATTTCGCCGAATAACTCATAATACCTGTATCTGTAAAGCCTTCATCTTCTAGGGTTTCACGAATAGCCAAAATACGACCATCCATCATATCGCTTGGTGCGACAAAATCGGCACCAGCCTGTGCATGAGACAAGCTCATTTCTGCTAAAACGTGAACGGTAGTATCATTAACTATTTTTCCGTTTTCAATAATGCCATCATGACCATAAGAGGAGTAAGGGTCAAGGGCTACATCGGTCATGACTAACATCTCTGGACAAACACTCTTCACTGTTTTAATAGCACGTTGCATTAATCCGTTCGAGTTTAAGGCTTCTGTGCCTTTATTGTCTTTTAAATTATTGGGGACTTTTACAAAAAGTAGCACCGATTTTAAACCGAGGTTCCATAGTTCTTTGACTTCAGCTTCCAATAAATCTAAACTGAAACGGTAGTAATTGGGCATAGAAGCAATTTCTTCCTTTATGCCTTTGCCTTCCACGATAAATAAGGGCACTAAAAAGTCGTTTGGTGAAATAATGGTCTCTCTAACTAAGCTTCTAATGGCTTCGTTGGTTCTTAATCTTCGGTTTCTTCTTATGGGATACATATATAAAGTTTTCAGTTTGCAGATGAGCTCTGCAGTTGTTTTTTAATGACTTAGGCCTAAGTATTTCCAGTGGTTGTTTTCTTTTACAAAAGCAGATTTTTCATGAATGCTATCCACTTTTCCGTTTTCATAAAAATAGGCATTAAATGTTACAGTGCCTTCAGTATCATTCTCCAGACCTTTAAAGGTTTCTAACACTTCTAATGTTATCCATTGCACTGATTTTGCCCATGCGACTATAGCTTTCTTTTCTTTTACTGGTCGGGTAGAAACGTGATGCGTATGCATTAAATATTCACCATTAGCCAATACAAACGCGCTATATCGGGAACGCATAAGTTGCTCGGCAGTAACCGCCTGCCTGCTGTCTTTATGTGCTTTTTCACAACATTCGCTATAGGTTTTTAAACTTCCGCAGTAACAATTCATTTTATTCTATTAAACCCAATCGATGGGGTTTTGTAATACTTTAATTAGTTTTTCTTCTTCACTTCCCGCTTCTGGATGGTGGTCGTAAACCCACTGAACATGTGGCGGTAAACTCATTAGTATACTTTCTATCCTTCCGTTGGTTTTTAATCCGAAAAGGGTGCCTTTGTCATGCACTAAATTGAATTCTACATAACGCCCACGACGAATTTCCTGCCATGTACGTTGCGCTTCAGTATAGGGCAACGCTTTTCGCTTTTCCATTATAGGAAGATAGGCTTCTACGAAACTGTTGCCAACTTCAGTTACGAAATCGTACCAGTTTTGCATGCTCATGTCATCTGATGCCTTACAATAATCGAAAAACAGTCCGCCAACACCACGGCCCTCATTGCGATGTGTATTATAAAAATAATCGTCGCAACGTGCCTTGTATGTTTTGTAAAACTCATCATTATGCTTGTTACAAGCGGTTTTGCAGGTTTGATGAAAGTGTATTGCATCTTCTTCAAACAAATAATAGGGAGTAAGATCTTGACCGCCACCAAACCATTGGTCTACAATATTGCCGTCTTGATCATACATTTCAAAGTAACGCCAATTGGCGTGAACTGTTGGAATCATTGGGCTCTTTGGGTGAATCACTAAGCTTAATCCACAAGCAAAAAAATCAGCATCTTCGACTCCAAAGTACTGTTGCATACTATCTGGTAGTTTTCCGTGCACGCCAGAAATGTTGACACCACCTTTTTCGATGAGGTTTCCGTTTTCAATGACACGTGTTCGTCCGCCGCCGCCTTCCGGGCGCTCCCAAATATCTTCTTTAAATTTCGCTTTCCCATCCATGGTTTCAAAAGCAGAAGTAATGGTGTCTTGTAATTCGTGTATGTAGTTGAAGAATTTATCTTTCATGGTAATAGTATTCTATTTACTTTTTGGACGTTGAAGGCTTTCAAAACCTTGCAGGTTCTCTGTAATTTAATGATTGCGATATAATTCATATAGCTCCATGTTTAATGGTTGTCCACCAACTGGAGTAAATTCATTTTCTAATGTTTTTTGCCATTTAAAATGGTTTTTCAAGGCCACTTTTATACTTCCTAGGTTGTCCTTGTGTGAGATAATTTGAAGCGTTTGCAAACCTAATGTTACGAAGGCGTAATCTGATAGTGTTTTTATAGCTCTTGAGGTTAGGTTTTGCCCTTCAAAAGAATACCCAATACAATAGGAGAATTCGCCTTGTTTTTTATGCCAATCGATTTTTTTGATATAAATAATACCTGCAAGCTCTCTGGTCTCTTCATGTTTTAAAGTGAACAGAAACGCTTCTTTTAATCGGGATTGTTTCAGCATTTTTTGAACAAATAACTCAGATAATGTTGGTGTTAGGTTTTGCTCTAATGTTTTTGGGAAATAGTGTTTGAATCGTGCTTCATTGGCTACCATAAAATCACAAATTTTCCAAGCATCCTTTTCTTGAATTTGGTCTATAGAATATGCGTCAAATTGTGCAATCATTGCCCAGAAATTTCTTTTGATAGCACTACCTTTTCTTCCTTTAAAATGTTAACTGTTTTTAATGATGCTGCAGTGACACTCAAAGGTAGGACGAGTATAATACCAATAAAAGGAATGAATAAAACCAATATAAAAACAATGCCATTTCCTATAGCTATTCCACGATGTTTTCTAACAAACCGAATACTTTCATGGTATTTAAAATGCCGTTCTAAAGTGTAATCCATGTTTCCAAAACCAGCATAATAAGCTTGTACTAATAATAATACTAGTGTAGAAATTATATTAACGCCGGGAATAAATTTTAATAATAAAAGCGGAATGGAAATTAGAAGTTCCTTTAAAAGGTTTCTAAGGTTAATACGAATACCTCGCCAAAGCTGTTCTTTAAAAGAGGTCTTGCGGCGCTCTTGATTTTCAATTCCTGTTAAATGCATTTCGATTTTTTCTGAGACAGGACTCATAAAAGGCGCCGATAACGCCATGATGATATGTTTATATACAATTAGTCCAATCGCCAAAATTGCAATCGCACCAATTACACTAGAAATTGAGGTGAATGTTTCTTTTCCCCAATCCCAAATCCAAATTTTAGCGATGAGTCGTCCTATATTATCAGATAAACCGTAAGCGGTAATACCAATAATCGTTGCCGTTAGAATGCTAATGATTATTGGGACTAAGAAGTATTTCCAAAGTTTTAATTTTGAGATTAAGGCAAACGTTCCGGTATAGGCTTTAATCCCTTTTAAAATGTTTTTTATCATAATCCTGTCCTTAATCCTTTCCACTTCGACTGCGCTCAGCACAAGCTCGGAAAGGAAACTCATATATTTAGCTTTCTTAACGGTAGTAGCGTCTTCCTTTTGGGAAGGTTAAGAAGGGCTTTTGTACTCTTTCACTGCGTCAATAAAGGCTTTTGCATGGTCTAACGGGATGTTTGGTAAAATACCATGACCTAAATTTACAATGTATTTGTCTTTTCCAAATTCATTAATCATTTGGTTTACCATTTTTTTAATTTCACTAGGTGGCGAGAACAATCTTGTAGGATCAAAGTTGCCTTGTAGTGTAATATTACCACCTGTTAAATACCTTGCATTTCGCGCAGAACATGTCCAATCGATACCCAAAGCAGCAGCACCAGATTTTGACATTTCATTAAGTGCAAACCAACAGCCTTTACCAAAAGCGATAACCGGCGTTTCGTCTTTTAACGCATTAATAATTTGTTGAATATACTGCCAAGAAAACTCTTGGTAATCTACGGGAGACAACATACCTCCCCAAGAATCAAATACTTGAACGGCATTAACACCCGCTTTCACTTTTTCTTTTAAATAGGCAATGGTTGTATCTGTGATTTTTTGTAATAATTGATGTGCAGCGACTGGATTTGTAAAACAAAATTCTTTAGCCTTATCAAAGTTTTTACTGCCTTGGCCTTGTACGCAATAGCAAAGGATTGTCCATGGTGAACCCGCGAAACCAATTAATGGCACTTCGTCATTCAGCTTTTCCTTGGTTGCTTTTATCGCTTCGTAAACGTAACTTAAACTTTCTTTTACATCTGGAACAATGACAGTGTCAACGTCTTTTTGAGTGCGTATAGGGTTTGGTAAATACGGGCCAAAGTTGGGTTTCATTTGTACCTCGATATTCATGGCTTGCGGTATTACTAAAATATCGCAAAACAAAATAGCAGCATCCATACCGTAACGGCGAATAGGTTGTACTGTGATTTCACTTGCTAATTCTGGTGTTTGGCAACGGGTGAAGAAATCGTACTTTGCCTTTATTTCCATGAATTCTGGTAAGTAACGACCTGCTTGACGCATCATCCAAACTGGTGGGCGCTCAACTGTTTCTCCTTTTAATGCTCTTAAAAATAAATCGTTTTTTATCATTGCTAGCTTTTAACTCTTGGCTGCTTATGTTTTTTATAAGTTTCAGCTGTTTTATACTATTAAAAGCTAACCTAGTTTATACTATAAAATTAATAGTGGTAACTATGTTAGCTATTGCAGAGAGTAAGGGATTCGAACCCTTGGTACCTTTGCAAGTACACTACCTTTCCAAGGTAGCACGATCGGCCGCTCTGTCAACTCTCTATTTGATGTCTTCTAAACTTGCTTGAAAATTTCAACAATGTTATTAAAATTTCCAAGGATTCTAAAGTCTTTCATTACTTATTCTTGCCTAAAGTTAAAAACCTAAAAGTTTTTAAACATAATGGGCATTAACCAACTCTATCACACTTTCCACAGTGGGTACTTTGGCAACTCTTACATCTTTAAAATGTTTACTTGCTTCTTTAGCCGTGGTTTCTCCAATGCAAAAAGCAATCATACCCTCATCAACAGTGTTTTCTTGTTTAAAACTTTGTACTGTAGATGGGCTATAAAATAGAACCCCTTCAATACTTTCATTTATGTTTACACCATCCATCTTTGTTTGGTAGGCTTCAACCTCGTTAACCTTAATGTTATTTTCTGCTAATATGGTAGGTAACTCGTCTAGTCTTAAATCACTACAGAAATAAGTAACTTCGCTTCCTTCCATAAATTCGACTAAATATTCAGAAAGTTTTTTAGCATTCTTTTCACTATGGGTTACTTTACCGATTCTGTTTTCTATGCTGCGCTTTGTGCGACGACCTACGCAATAAATGTTTTTAAATTGTAATTCTATTGCTGAGAAATTAGTAAGTAAGGCTTCCACCGCATTTTGACTAGTAATAACTACATTCTGAATCTCATGTTTTAAAAATCTCGGAGGGATACGATTCAAACTAATTTTAATAAAATCGCTGCTTTCTGCCACAACTTTTTCGTGAAAGAGTTGTTTTTGGGCTTCTGTAAACGATTTTGTAGAATAGATATTGGTTGGCTTACTTGATTTTCTAAGATCATCCATGAGGCGTTTGCCGCCCTTTTCAATCACATAATTGGCACACCATTCGGCTAAATCGTAATGCTCTCCTACTTTTTTAACACGAGACACGGTTATTTTTTTACTACCGTCATTACTTAAAAGCACAGCGTCAAAGTTTACTACCTCATCTTTTATATAAGCTAAAGCTCCTATTGGTGCCGTACAACCTCCTTCTAACCGGTTTAAAAATTCGCGCTCTATGCCTGTGCAAATTTCTGTTTCTTCGTGATTAATTTCAGAGAGAATGGTTCTCGTCTCTTGATCTTCTTCTAAAGCAGCAATCATGATAGCGCCTTGTGCTGGTGCCGGAATCATCCACTCTAAATTAACAGCTTCTTCAGGTCTTAACTCTAATCTGCCAATACCAGCGGCAGCGAAAATAGCACCATTCCAATGTGCTGTATCTTCTAGTTTTTGGAGTCTTGTGTTTACGTTACCACGAATCTCCTCGATAGTATGTGTTGGATAGCGGTTAAGCCATTGTGCACGACGACGTAAACTGCCAGTAGCAATCACGGCTTCTCTATAGCCTAAAAACTCTTCAGTGTTTTTGTAGACTAAAGTGTCGCGTACGTTACCCCGTTTTAAAACGGCAGCTTGAACAATGCCTTTTGGTAAAACGGTGGGCACATCTTTTAGCGAATGTACCGCAATATCAATATCTCCATTAAGCATCGCAATGTCTAAAGTGCGTGTAAAAATACCCGTAATTCCGAGTTCGTACAAGGGTTTGTCGAGCACTAAATCACCTGTAGATTTTATAGGTACTAAAACAGTTTTGTGTCCTAAAAATTCTAATTGTTGTTTTACAGCATTGGCCTGATAGAGGGCTAATTCGCTATCACGCGTACCAATTCTTATTATTTTAGACATGCTTTGTTGGTTGTAACTGAAATACTTTTTGGATAAGTTCCAGACTTTCGTTTGTAGAAAACGCGTCATCTTTTAAGTGATGGGCGAAATGGTTTGTTATTTTTTGAATGAGTTTATTGCTAATCAATTCGGCTTGTTCTTCGTTAAAGCCAGCCATTTTCTTGCGCTGCGTATCTAATTCAGCGTTTTTAAAATCATGCAACTTACTTTTTAGTGCTTTTATTGTTGGTGCAAACTTTCTGGTTTCTAACCAGCTATTGAATTCGCTTTTTACGTCTTCAATAATGCTTTCAGCTAATGGGATGTGTTGTTTTCTGTTTTCTAAGGTTTCATCAGTAATCTGCGACAAATCATCTAAGTGAATTAAGGTGACATTGCTCAACTCAGAAACATTGTTATTAACGTTTTTGGGAATCGATAAATCTAAAATTAATAACTCTTTTTTAGACTGTATAATGTGTTTGTCAATTGTTGGGTTTTGCGCGCCAGTAGCTACAATCAAGATGTCGGAAGCATTAATCTCTTCCTGAAGATTGGCGTAATCTTTAACGATAAGGTTAAATTTACCAGCAACAGCTTCCGCTTTGCCTTTGGTTCTATTAATTAAAGTGATATGCTCATTTTTGGTGTGTTTCACCAAGTTTTCACAAGTGTTTCTTCCTATTTTCCCTGTTCCAAAAAGCAAAATGTTTTTTTCAGAAACGTTTTCAAAACGCCTCATAATATATTGTACCGAGGCAAATGACACAGAGGTTGCGCCTGAAGAAATATTGGTTTCTGTTTTAATACGTTTGCTCGCTTGAATCACCGCATTTACTAAACGCTCAATAAAAGGATTCAACAACCCTTGTTTTTTTGAAATACGCGCACTGGTTTTTAACTGACTAATAATTTCAAAATCGCCTAAAATCTGACTATCTAAACCAGAGCCCACACGAAACATGTGCGAAATGGCGTCTTTGTTTTTATAGACATAAGCCACTTTTTGAAATTCTTCAACAGTTCCATTGGTGTTTTCACAAAGGAGTTGAATGAGTTGAAAAGGGTGTTCCGCAAAACCAAAAATTTCAGTTCTGTTACAAGTCGAACTTACGATGATACTTTCAATACCATTTGTTTTTGCCTGATTAAGCAAATTTATTTTTGCATCCTCAGTCAAACTAAAGTGTCCACGAATCTCGGCATCAGCTTTTTTATAACTTAAGCCAATGGCGTAGAAAGACGTATTTCGAGAAATATGATATTGTTGCATTAAAAGATTTAAAATCTATCGGAAGCAAAAATACTGCGAGACCTTCTTAAAAAGTAACGCTCAAAGAACTATTAATATCGTTTGTGGTTTTTAAACTTAGTTTTTGTGTGAACAATGATAAATATCATATTTTTGTAATAGTTACAGCGTTTCGCGTTGTGGTAGTTTAGAATAAATCTAAATAAGGACATGAACAATTCAGAAAGTAAAACAGTAGAAAGTAACGCTAAAGGGTTTTTTGTAGAAACCAGAATAGATGATGGTGTTTTTATTTTAACACATCAAAATGATTCTAATGACACAAAAGCTATTGAGCGTGAGATAGATAGTAGTTATATTCAGTTTCATTTTTGTTTAAAAGGGGAGAGTCTTTTTAAATTTAATAATGGCGATTATACGTTGAATGTGGCCGAAGAAACCTCTTTGCTTTTGTATAATCCGCAACGCGATTTGCCAATCCATTTGGATGTTAAGCCAAAATCATGGTTGGTTTCTGTTATTATTTCTATTAAAAAGTTCCATGGGCTATTTTCTCAGGAAGCCGATTACATCACCTTTTTAAGTGCAGACAATCGCGATAAAAAATATTATAAAGACGGAAAAATATCACCATCTATGGCTATTGCCTTGAATCAATTGGTGAATTATAATTTAAACCAATCTATTAAAAATATCTATTTTAAAGCCAAAGCTTACGAAATATTAAGCTTGTATTTTCACAGGAGTGAAGAGACTGATGTGGAACAATGCCCGTTTTTGGTTGACGAGTCTAATGTTTTAAAAATTAGAAAAGCAAAAGATATTGTGATCTCACGAATGGCAGAGCCGCCTAGTTTACAGGAGTTAGCAGATGAAATTGGCTTAACGTTAAAGAAGCTAAAAGAAGGCTTTAAACAGGTTTATGGGGATTCGGTATATAGCTTTTTATTTGATTATAAAATGGAAGTGGCGCGTAAGTTACTGGAAACAGGAAGTCATAACGTGAATGAAGTAGGATTAAGAGTAGGGTACAGTACGTCAAGCCATTTTATTGCTGCGTTTAAAAAGAAATATGGAACGACGCCTAAAAAATATATTACTTCGATAAATGTCAATTAATACTTGTCGTTAACCCGTTTTCGGGTTTTGTATTTAATACCTTCTAAAGCCTCCGCTATGAGTTCGTCTTCTTTGTCAGTTTCGCTAATATAATTACCACTATAACCAGATTTGTAAAAAACAGAGGTTACTAATTCTCCCGACTTTTCTGGCTCTAAAAACGCAGCATAGTACAGCTTTTTAGAAGCATCATAATCGTTATTTTGATGGAGCATAAAGAAATACATGCTTCCTTTTTTGCCAGCGTCTGTTTCAAACGGCTTTGTGGTCAAGAAGGAAATAGAATCTCTTCCTTTTTCAACAGTAACGCTAGAGAAGAGGTACGATTTGGCATACATTTTCTGCGAAATAACTTTTGCTAAATAGGGTTTTTTTAAATTTTGTTTGTATAATTTATTTACTAAAAGTGCTTGGTTTTTATAATAGTCAAGTGTTTTTTCCCTAAGTTTTTTAGGAATAGCTTCATCGGCTTTTTCCAGTAGCACATAATAAGTGGCTAGAGCATCAGCATTATCACTATCCAGTAATTTTTCGAAGAACGGTTGGGCATAATTTTCATTTCTAAAAGGGAAAATAAGTTTTACATAAGTATATAAAGAACTTGATTTAGCTCTGTAGCTCGTTTCACTTAAACTGCGCTTTATCTCAATTTTTCCATCGTTAATAATGGTTTTTTTGAAGCTTTTGTAATTTTTAGGTTTTATTTGGCTGCTATCCATAAGCATGGCTAGTAAATTATAAATGGGCGCTTTGTATTCCTGAATACTTGAGTATTCTAATAGCTCTGGAAAGAGCTCCTTTTTTAGTGCTAATGAGTCATTTTGGGTGTAAAATAATGACCGGATACCGTATTTTTCCAATGGTAAATCCTTCCTTAATAAAAACAAGAAATCTTCATAAACAGCGGCTTCTTTTTTGTTTAACAAAGCCTTTAAAATAGTCGCTTGTATTTTAGGATCTGAATACGAATTGGTATACAATTGCTTTAAAAACGGTAACACTCTTGCATCATCATCTATCGTAATAAGTTCACGAATTAAATTAATCTTTATATTTTGTTTGTTCTCTGGGAACTCAAAATTTTCAATCAAATCAATAATTTTATTGGTATGTGTTTTATTGAATTTGATGAGATTGTAAGTATTCATTACAATACTATCATCAGCTTTTAATGCAGTGAAAAAGCGGGCTGTCTTATCTTTAAAAATAGATTCGCCCATCAAGGTATCAATAGGCTTGAACGTATCATAAAAATGAGTAACAAATGTTGATGGTTTTGCCACAGAATCAGACAAGGACTTTATTGTGAATAACACGCCCTTTTGTTGAATATGTTTTACACGAATAGCCTTTGAACTAAATGAGTCTGTTAGTGTGTAGCTAAAGGTGTACGTGTTGTTTTCTTTGGTTTTTTTCTTGTTTGTTACTTTTAAGGACTCAAATTCACCCTCGGTGTCATTCGGTAATTTAGAGGGGTCTATTTCTTCCCATAAACTATCTATACTTTTATACATTTGAAGGTCATGAAACTTCATACGGGTTACAAAAATTTGCTCGTTGGCTTTCGAGTAGTAACTGGTCTCCTTAGATTCAGCAGCATAATGCTTTTTCTTTTTTTGGTCATAGCCATAATGTGATGAAAACATGGGTTTCGTGTTCGTTAAAACCGAAAAATGTAAAGACGTATCTACAGTCGTTTCAAAATCAGAATAATTAATAGTATTAAATTTGAAAGACTTAAAATACGTTTCAGCTTTGGCTTTGTCATCTCCTACATAACCCAATAAATAATAGCTACCATCTTTTACAATGGATTTTAAATGGATGTTTTTTGTCGCTGTCCCATCAAATTTAGCCTGAGATTCGTAGCTTTTATAGAGGCCATTATTGAAAGCACCTGAAAGTCCTGTTTCAATCTTTAATTGTTTGTAAAAATTACTGATAATATATTTCGCTTCAAAAGCATCTTCTTCAATATAATAGGTGTCTTGATTAACCGCTTCACTCAAAAAGTAATACGCATCACCCGCAACACCTTGAATGAATTTATTTCCTGCATTCAGCATATTATCCTGTGTATTAAAACGTGGAAACGCTACACTATACTTCCCATTTGGCGAACTGAAAGGGGTGATGCTATCTGTAGTTGTTTTAAACTCAATAGCATTGAAAATAGCTTTTTCATAATCTAAAACATAGTTTTTAGGACCGCCAAATTTGATGATTATAACTTCTAAAGGTGTTTTGTAAATATGGTATTTTTGATAGTCCCCTTTTTTGGTTTTATTAAGGACGCTCAAACCAGGAAACGGACTTGAAAGTTGTTCTTTACTAATAATGTCTCCAGGAATATCTTCAAATAAAAAATTTTCTAAGCGCTCTAAAGTAATCTCTTGTTCGCTAGGTAGATACTCATATAAGTTAAAACGGTTAATCGTTAAGTAAGCGCCATTGGTCATGTCTGGAGAAACAATAAATTTTTGGCCGTTGTAGTAAAATTCTCGTAACTCAGTAAAGCTTTTAAGCGATAAAAAACCATCTGCTGTAGTATGCCTTTTCATTTCCGGAACAGCAATAAAATCCTCAATATTTTGTTTGGCTTCTTGTCCTTTTTGTGTTTGTTTTGACGTTAAAGCGTTTACAGTATACCCTTTCTTTCTTAAGGCATTTAGCAAGCCTTGTTCTCCCGGTAAATGTGCCGCACCAACACCGGCAAATACAGATTGTTTTTGAATTAAGGTGTCTAAAACGGTAACCATGTTGTCGTTGCGTTTATAAAGCATGTGCTCTCTAAAAAAATCAGTATTAGACGCTTCACCAATAGAATCTAATAAAGAAAGATTTCGGTCTCGATAGGTGTTTTCCTGTAAAATATAGGGGCTTTCCTTCTCGTAAATTTCAGTTAGCCACGGATCTATTTTTTTCTTGTAAGTATTAGCGCTGGCCATTGTTGTAAGATATTCAGCTTCATTCAAATCTTCAAGACTTATAATCGGCTTATTTTTCTTTTTACCCGCTTGATAAATAAACATATCTAAATACGTTTCTTCTTCAAAATTATCTGCTTGAGAATTTTTTCTATATAAATAACCGTTAATCATCCGGTTGTCTTGGCGTATCGCACTTCTAACCATTAACTCTTCGGGATGATCAAAATTGAATAATGCGCTATAAAACCCTTTATCATAAGTATTAGCAATGTTTTGAGGCGACACAACGGCGTTATTATAGCTGTGTTCTAACCAGGTCGAGGGGTCGCTCTCTAAAGCGATACTTTCGCTCTTTGCTAAGGCTTCAAAAAAGACATCATCTAAACGGAATGCTACTTTTTTACTCACATGCATGGTGCCGTAAATGTATGAGGATTTGGTTAATCCGTTACCCGAAATTTCCCATAGTAAACTCTGTTCCTGTTCTTGGGCGTGACCAAATAAACAGGAAAAAGTTATTATAAATAGAAATAATTTTTGCATTGCTAGGGTATTATATAACATAGTAAATATATATAATTCACTGAAACTTTGGGTTTAATATGGGAATTTTACGCTAATAAACCTAATTAGAACATCCTTTCATTAGGCATATTCGCGTTTAGAGTTGTATTTTTGTAATGTGAATTAGCGTGTGGGAAAGATGAAGTTTTGGTCTCCACGAAAATTAAAAAATTAGAGTATAGCAATACCAGTAGGTGCATATGAAAGGAGTATTATTAGTTAATTTAGGTTCGCCAGACAGTCCTGAGCCTAAGGATGTTAAAAAGTATTTAGGAGAATTTTTAATGGATGAGCGTGTCATAGACGTTCCATTTTGGGCGAGAACATTACTCGTAAAAGGAATTATCTTAAATACACGGCCAAAAGCTTCAGCTAAAGCCTATAAAAAGATCTGGTGGGAAGAGGGGTCGCCTTTAATCGTGCTATCAGAGCAATTACAGGAAAAAGTGCAAGAGCAGGTTGATTTTCCGGTTGCTTTAGCGATGCGCTATGGTAGTATGACTATCAAAAAAGGGCTGCAGGAATTGGTAGACAAAGGTGTAGATGAGGTGTTTTTAATCCCGCTGTATCCACAATTCGCAATGGCAACTACAGAAACGATTTTGGTTTTAACTGAAGAAATAAGACAAGAGTATTTTCCAAATTTAAAAATTGACTCACTTCCAGCATTCTATAATAATCCTAATTATATTGCTGTACTAGCGGAATCTATAAAAACTGATTTAGAAAATAAAGCGTACGAACACTTATTATTTTCTTATCACGGTGTGCCGGAACGTCACATTCGCAAAAGTGACATTACAAAATCACATTGTAAAATAGATGGAAGCTGTTGCGAAACCCCAAGTATCGCTCATGAATTTTGCTACAGACACCAGTGTAAAGAAGTGACTAGGTTGGTTGCGGAGTATTTAGAATTAGCACCAGATACGTATTCAACATCTTTTCAGTCACGCTTAGGGTTTGATCCTTGGTTGCAACCTTATACGGACAGGACTATTGAACGTTTGGGTAAAAAAGGCATAAAAAAAATGGCTATTGTGACACCAGCTTTTGTGAGCGACTGTTTAGAGACTCTAGAAGAAATAGCCATGGAAGGTGAAGAGATTTTTCATGAAGTAGGTGGGAAAGAATTTACAACCGTTCCTTGTTTAAATACCAATAAGTCTTGGGTGAAATTAATGGCACAATGGATTAATGAATGGTCTAATACCGCTATAGAAGCCTAATATTTTTATAAGGAAAAAGGTTCCGTTTTCACGGAAAATACTATGCGAAAAAGCAATTCAGCAACTTTAGGCACAGAATCTATTAGCAAACTCCTAATAAAACAAGCCGTACCAGCATCGATAGGCATTTTAGTCATGTCACTAAATATCTTGGTGGATACTATTTTTGTTGGACAATGGATAGGTTCCACCGCGATCGCCGCTATTAACGTTGTGCTCCCCGTTTCCTTTTTTATTGCTGCTTTAGGAATGTCTATTGGTATTGGCGGATCTTCTATTATTTCTCGTGCTTTAGGTGCAGATAATTATCAAAAAGCACTAAAGGTTTTTGGAAATCAAATTACCTTAACCATACTTTTTACCGTAACCTTAGTCATTCCTGGCCTGTGGTTTATAGATAGTATCATCCCTGCTTTTGGTGGGAAAGGCGCAATATTTGAACCAGCAAAAACCTATTATACCATCGTTCTTTATGGGGTTCCTTTTTTAGCCTTATGTATGATGGGAAATACGGTTATTCGTGCCGAAGGAAAGCCCAAATTTGCCATGTACGCGATGTTATTTCCTTCCGTGGGTAACTTAATTTTAGATTATCTATTTATTAATACTTTAGACTTAGGAATGGCTGGAGCTGCATGGGCAACCACGGGTTCTTATTTGCTTTGTTTTTTATTTATCCTTTGGTTTTTTTTCTCAAAACATTCAGAATTAAAAATTAATATTTCACATTTTGGACTTAACAGACCTATTGTTTCAGAAATAGGAAGTTTAGGTTTTGTAACGCTAGCAAGGCAAGCAGTTGTTAGCATCACCTATTTGTTTATGAATAACATTCTATTCGATTTGGGAGGTGAAACCTCCGTAACCGCGTATGCTATTGTAGGCCGTATGTTAATGTTTGCCTTGTTTCCCGTTTATGGCATCACCCAAGGTTTCTTGCCTATTGCAGGTTATAATTATGGTGCAAATAAGTATGATCGTTTAAAGGAGTCTATTGGTACGGCTATAAAGTATGCCATAGGATTGGCTATTTTGGTTTTTATTGTTTTAATGGTATTTCCAGAAGCGATTACTAAGTTATTTACTTCAGACGCCGAAGTCCTAAAGGAAACACCAACTGCGATGCGGTGGGTGTTTGCGGTTACGCCAATAGTTGCCATTCAACTTATTGGAGCTGCTTATTTTCAGGCCGTGGGTAAAGCAGTGCCAGCGCTATTATTAACCTTAACACGACAAGGTTTTATTTTTATTCCGTTAATTTTTATACTCCCAAGATTTTATGGGGAATTGGGCGTTTGGATAGCCTTTCCTATTAGTGATTTTTTGTCAACTATAATAACCGCCTACTTTTTAAATCGCGAAGTAAAGACTAATTTAGTGGAACCAACTACAGACTCATAATGGACTATTATAACTACATAAAATCACTGCACCTCATTTTTGTAATTACCTGGTTTGCGGGCTTATTTTACATTCCACGATTGTTTGTGTATCAAATAGAAGCCTTTCACAAGTCCTCGCCAGAAAAGGAAATATTAGGCAAGCAATTAAAGCTTATGGCCAAACGCTTATGGACCATCATCACCTGGCCATCAGCAATTTTAGCGATAGGTTTTGCTGTCTGGCTCATTATTTTAGTACCATCATGGTTAGAGCAATCTTGGATGCATGTTAAGTTAGGGTTTGTTATAGTACTTATCCTATACCATATTCAAACACATAACTATTACAAACAACTACAAAAAGACATCGTAAAAAAGAGTTCTAATTTCATGCGTCTATGGAACGAAGGCGCCACTTTTATTCTCTTTGCAGTTGTGTTTTTAGTCATTTTAAAGAATGCCTTGAGTTGGATTTTTGGAGTGATTGGAATTGTGGTACTGGGTGTGCTGTTAATGTTAGGTTTTAAAGTTTATAAACGCATACGTAGTAAAAACCCTGACGCTTAATCTTTTGTCGCCAGCGTTAGGATTAGGAGGGGTTCTACTACGGTCGCTTGTTCTAATCTATCTTTTTTTGTGCCTGTGTGCACATCGAAAAAGGATACCGTTTCTATAGTTAATACAAAATAATGGTGCGATTATTGTTATATTGATGGCAACTTAATTTTTTAGATGAAACTTAAAAAACTGTCTTTACGTACCCGAATTTTCTTAGCCATGATTATGTTGGTGATATTATCATCTATACTAATTGCAGCAGTTGCTATTTATCAGTATACAGAAGAAACGCAAGATTATCACAAACAACGTTTAGAGCGTAAAGAAATAGCGATTATAAGGAGTTTAGATTTTGTTATCCGTGAAACCACATTTCCTGTTATTACAGATAATGTGCCGAGCATCTTTAAAACCAAAATTTATGAGGTTGCAGACGTGCATAACATTCAAATAAATCTTTACGATTTAGAAGGCTCACTGCTTATCTCGTCTAAAGCAGATTTAAAACAAGAGGTGACTGAAAAGTGTTTGGACCCAATAGTCTTAAACACTCTTATGAATACAGTAGAACACCGCTACGAAGAGCGAAGAGAAGAAAACGGGGAAGCATGGAGGTCTTCTTACCGTTATATTACAGATGGTAAATTCAAGCCATTAGCCATTATAAACTTACCCTATTTAGAAAATGATGATTTTTTAGCAAAAGAGCTTGATGAATTCCTGGAAAGATTATCTTACACAACGCTATTGGTGCTGTTGTTTGCAATTGCTCTGGCTTTTATTGTTTCCAAATATATTACAAGGTCATTAAAAACGATAAGCGAAAAAATCAATGCCACGCGCTTAGAAAAGCGTAATGAAAAAATTGAAATTACAGATGGTAGCGAGGAAATTACAACATTGGTGAATTCTTACAATAGAATGATTGATGAGTTGGAAGAAAGCGCAGTACAATTAGCAAAAAGCGAACGGGAGCAGGCTTGGCGAGAAATGGCAAAACAAGTCGCTCATGAGATTAAAAATCCACTTACCCCTATGCGATTAAGTGTCCAAAGTTTTCAACGTAAATTTGATCCCCAAGACCCCAAAATTCATCAAAAGGTAGATGAGTATACAGATACGCTTATACAACAAATAGATACGATGAGCTCAATTGCCGGTGCTTTTTCAAATTTCGCAAAAATGCCTGCACAGAAAAACGAAATGCTTAACGTCGTAAAAATTGTAGATTTAGCATTGGATATCTTTAATGAAGACTACATTACCTTTGAATCTGATAGGGAAGAAATTATCGCTAAATTTGATAGAACACAGTTAATTCGTGTGGTCACAAACCTAATTAAAAACGGTATTCAAGCGATTCCAGAAGGACAACAACCAAAAATTATCGTTAATGTTTCTGAAGCAAACAATACTGTAAAAATCACCGTGTCAGATAATGGCATAGGCATTGCCGAAGAGAATAAATCCAAAGTTTTCGAACCAAAATTCACCACAAAAACCAGTGGTATGGGATTAGGTTTGGCCATGGTAAAAAATATTGTGGAAACTTACGGCGGAACGATTACCTTTGTATCTCAAAAAGGAAAAGGCACCCTATTTACAGTTTCTTTTCCTAAAGAATAGGCTTATATCAGCTTTCATTTTGAGTGGTTTTTAAGGCGCAAAAAATGGTATCTAGGTAAACAAAAACAGGATCTCTAAGTCTTTCAAATTGAAGTATAATATACATTAAACGGATTCCCTTTTTGAAAGGGAACAAAAAATATTTTTTATGACATACGAAAACGTACTATCGAACACGCAAAATGGAATAACAACCATCACCATTAACAGACCAACAAAATTAAATGCGTTAAACAAAGCGACCATAGAAGAACTGCACAAGGCTTTTGATACTGCAAATAAAGATGCTGAAACAAAAGTAATTGTTATAACCGGAAATGGAGAAAAAGCCTTTGTAGCAGGGGCAGATATTAGTGAATTTGCAAATTTTGATGTTGCTAATGGCGGTAAATTGGCAGCTAAAGGGCAGGCCTTATTATTTGATTTTGTTGAAAATCTAGAGACTCCAGTGATTGCTGCAATTAATGGTTTCGCATTGGGTGGCGGACTCGAGTTAGCCATGGCTGCACATTTTAGAATAGCAAGTGATACGGCTAAAATGGGCTTGCCAGAAGTGTCTTTAGGGGTTATTCCTGGTTACGGTGGCACACAACGCTTACCTCAATTGATAGGTAAAGGCCGCGCTATGGAAATGGTCATGACCGCAGGTATGATTGATGCGAATACTGCAAAAGACTACGGATTAGTAAATCACGTCGTGCCACAAGAGGAGTTACTGCCTTTAGCCGAGAAAATAGCGAGCAAGATTATGCGTAATTCTTCAGTGGCCATTGGTAAAGCCATTAAAGCGATAAATGCAAACTATAAAGATGGTGTAAACGGCTTCGAAACAGAAATAGAACAATTTGGTGCGTGCTTTGGCACTGCCGATTTTAAAGAAGGAACGACAGCGTTTTTAGAAAAACGAAAAGCGGAGTTTCCTGGGAAATAGGGATTGATTGTTTTTTAAGTAAGTAAATCGAGCTGTCGTTTGTTGAAGTTTTTTACACAAGTATGACTAATTTACTTGACGCCTTTATCCATTATTTGTTTGTAAACTCAATATAGTTCAACATAGTAGGCTGTGTGACGTTTTTACTTCCTAGCATAAAAGGGAATCACCCACTACTTACACAAGCTTGTGTTTCCATAAATTTTATCAATAAAAAAGTGGGTCCTATGCTAGGACTCACTTTTTCTGTTTATTTGGCAATAGCATTAGCCAAACCCAAATTCATGGTGCTGTTATAATGTTACCTTTTTCACGAATGTTCTTCCGTTAGTCTCAAAAACCAATTTATACACCCCAATTTTGCCTTCTGAAAGTTTGTAAATTCTCTGAATCTTTTGTGTGTTTTCAATCGTTTCAGCATGTATCAAAGTGTTATTATAATACAGCGCAATTTTAAGCGGCTCTTTCTCTAAAGCTAATTTTGTGATATAAAGGGATTGCTCACTCTCTTTAACAAGAGGCTTATGAATAACGGTCTCCGCTTTTTTATTGAACGTCACCGCGTTAGATTCCACTTTAAAAGGAATAATTTGAATGCGCAAGTGCTTATCTAATTCAAAATTATATTTCCCATCTGGAAGTTCAGTTAAATCAAACGCTTTAGAGTAATTGCCATCTTTTGAAATTGATTCTTTATAAACGATAAGCCCTAAATCATCTTTAATGATAAGTTGCTCTCCTTCTTCAACATCCGTTAAGAATAAGATTGTTTTTCCATCTTCTACATTTTTTAGAGAAGAAATTTCTGTTGCGTTGCTACTTAGCGTAGTAAATAGCAGGACTAATACGATACTGTTTTTAAATATTTTTTTCATAACCTAATAATTTGAGATTAATAATAATAAGACAAAGTTATCAGTAAAGCCCCGTTTAGAAAACAACAGTTTTGACTAATATATGTGTTATATTAACAGTATTAACTTTTTAAGACAGGCAATAGGTTAATATAGAACATATTTCAGTTAAATTAACATAGGTATTCCTTCAAATAAATAGTAATTTTACGTAAAGGACACATTTGAACACTAAACCAACATACGAAAAGATTACACCAAGCTTTGGAAGCTCAATTTTTGTAGTACAGAAAACTAAAAAAAGAAAGCGTAATCAGGCGTTTTGGCATTTTCATCCAGAATTAGAATTGGTGTATGTGAATAAAGGGAAGGGAAGAAGGCATATAGGTAATCATTTGTCTTACTTTAATAATAGTCAGTTGATATTAATAGGTTCTAATTTACCGCATAATGGTTTTACAGACAGGCTCACGTCTAAAGGAAGGGAAACATTGGTCCAGTTTAAACCTGACTTTTTTGGCGCAGATTTTTATGATTTACCGGAAATGAAAAACATTTCACTTTTACTAGAAAAAGCGAAAAAAGGGATTTTATATAAACCAGAAATTAAAAAAATAGTAGGTCCTAAAATTGAAAAACTTCCCAAATACCAGGGCTTAAAACGCATGACGAAGTTGCTGGAGATACTTGAACTGTTGGCTGTATCTAAAGATTATATCTTGTTAAATGCAGATGGGTTTGCTTTTGAAACGCAACGACAAGACAGTACTAAAATCGATATCATTTTTAAACACATTAATAGTAATTTTCAAAACCACATTAGTCTTGATGAGATCTCAGACAAAGTAAGTATGACTGTTCCTGCCTTTTGTCGCTATTTCAAGAAAGTGACAGGCAAAACCTTCACGCAATTAGTTAATGAATATCGGGTGGTTTATGCTACAAAGTTACTTTTAGAAAGTAAAAGTAGTATCACAGATATTTGTTTTGAGTGCGGCTTCAATAATTTCTCACACTTTAATAAATCGTTCAAAGAAATAACAGGAAAGAGTCCTTCAAAGTATAGAAGTGAAACTAGCTTGATGATTCAAGAGTAATTTTTTAAGCTTCACCATGCCATTCAGCATAAAATTGGTCTAAAAAAGAAACCATATAATCATGCCGTGCTTGAGCAATTTGTTTCCCCGTTTTAGTATTCATTTTATCTTTTAAAAGCAATAGTTTTTCATAAAAATGATTGATTGTAGGCGCCTCCGAAGTCTTATATTCAGCTTTTGACATATTTAAATTTGGGGTTATATCTGGATTATAAATAGCTCTGTTTTTAAAACCGCCGTAGTTAAACGTGCGGGAAATACCAATAGCGCCAAGTGCATCTAAACGATCGGCATCTTGAATAACATCGAGTTCTAAAGATTTAAAACCTTCAGTTTTATCAATGTTAGAGCTATAAGAAATGTGTTGAATAATTTTCACCACGTGTTCTATAACGGCAGTATCAACATTGTGTTTAAATAAGAATTCACGCGCCTTTTTTGGACCAATGGTGTCATCTCCACCATAAAACTTACTGTCGGCAATATCGTGTAACAAGGCGCCTAACGCAACGACTAAGGCGTTTACGTTTTCTTTTTCAGCAATAAGTTTGGCGTTTTTAAACACGCGTAGCGTATGAAACCAATCGTGACCACCTTCAGCATTTACTAATTCTTGTTTTACGTAAGTTTTTGTTGCTTGAATTAGTGCCTCATTATTCATTTACAACAGCATTTACAATGGTAGATTCCACTAGGGTTAAAAGCGCTTTAATTTCAAAATCGTTTACTTTTAATGGTTTGTGGATGGTAAATGTGATATGAGCTCCAATACCCATTGGGAATTTTCCATACCTTAGAGTTTTCCAGGAATTGTTAACTGAAATAGGTAATACTAGAGCATTTGGCGCTTCTTCAAAGAGTGTTTTTAATCCTCTGGTTTGAAATGGTTTTGGAGTTCCAGTCCTACTTCGGGTGCCTTCAGGGAAAATAACAACACCGCGCTTATGTTCTTCAATATAAGCAGCCATTGTTTTAATAGCTTGAACAGCTTGCCTAGGATCTTTTCTATTAATTAAAACAGAACCACCATGACGTAAATTATAACTCACACTTGGAATCCCTTTACCCAGCTCTTTCTTGCTAATAAATTTTGGGTGGCATCTGCGCATAAACCATATGATTGGTGGAATGTCGTTCATGCTCTGGTGATTCGCTACCAAAATTACAGGTGCATTTTCAGGAATATGTTCCCGACCAGAGACAGAAAACCGAACCCCTAAAATATGTAAACAGTGCGTTAAAAAAAAGTTGAGATAATCCACACTTATTTTATGCGCCTGATATCCAAAAAAGGTGAAGCAAACCCATTGTATGGGGTGGAATAAGAGTAAGAAAAACCCAAAAAACAGGTAATAAATACAGGTTAAAGGATAGGCTAGTAGTTTTCTCATTTGTTTAGTTCTGTCGCATATCAAAAATAAAAAAACCACGTCAATATAACGTGGTTTAATCTCTTTTTTGTCATGTGTACTTGCATTGAAGCAGTATTAAATTGCTTCATTCCGTTTATATATACAGATTAACAATACTCATTATAAGCATCTACAAGGTTTTCAGCAATTAATTCTGCTGGACGTCCTTCAATATGGTGGCGCTCTAACATGTGTACTAATTCTCCGTTTTTAAATAAAGCCATACATGGCGAACTTGGAGGAAAAGGCACCATGTGCCCACGTGCACGATCAACGGCTTCTTTATCTACTCCTGCAAATACAGTAACGATAGTCGTTGGTTTTTTATCATTCTTTAAACTCATTTTTGCTCCTGGACGGGCATTTGCTGCTGCACAACCGCATACCGAATTCACAACGACTAGTGTTGTGCCTTCTTTAGCAATTGCGGCATCTACTGCTTCTGCTGTATGCAATGCTTCAAAACCTGCGTTCGTTAAATCTTCGCTCATAGGTTTTACTAATTCTGCTGGATACATATCTTTTAAAATTTTATTTATTAATATTTACTTTACAAAGTTAAGCAATTTTCATGCTAATGTTGTTTTGGGCGGTATCTTATGCCATTAAGGTGTCATAAGGTCAGCATATAGGCTGTCTCTTGTTGTTAAAAAAACAACGGTTATACTTAGGGCAGTCGTAGGGTTTTAATCTTTGTCGGCTAACAGATGTTTAACCCAGACTCTGGGATAGTTTCGTAACAAAAGTAACTTTTTTACAACTAACAAAGTATTATATTTACAGGCTTAAAGAATTTATAAAAAATGAGTGGATTAAAATGGATAGGGGCAGTATTGGGTTGGTCGTTTGGAGGGCCAATTGGGGCAATTATAGGTGTAGCGTTAGGTAGTTTAGGTGATGCTTTTGCAGGAAAAGAAGGCTTTTTTTTAGGTGAGAGATCAGAACAAACACGTGGAAGACAACAGCAAAGACAGCAACCTAATTATAGAAGGCAAACAGATTACAGAACACAACAGCAGCGTCGTGCGCAAACCACATCGGGTGATTTTGAAGTGAGCTTACTCATATTAGCCTCTGTGGTTATCAAAGCAGATGGGAATCAGGACCAACGTGAGTTAGATTTTGTGCGTCAGCAATTTGTGAGTATGTACGGAAAGGACAGAGCCAACAAAGCCTTTAGGTTGTTTAAAGGCATAAGTAGCCAAACGGTACCTTTACGTGAGGTGTGTATGCAAATACAGCAGATGATGGATCATGCATCACGGCTTCAGCTTTTACATTTCCTCTATGGTATTGCTAAAGCCGACGGAATGGTAACCGCAGATGAAGAACGCCAAATTTATACCATTTCAGGGTATTTGGGTATAAGTTCTCGTGATTATAATAGTATTAAAGCGATGTTTTATAACAGTCAGGATAATGCTTATAAAATTTTGGAAATCACAAAGACAGCCTCAATAGATGAAATTAAAAAAGCCTACCGACACATGGCTAAAAAATACCATCCAGATAAAGTAGAACACTTGGGCGAAGAGCACAAAAAAGGAGCCGAAAAGAAGTTCAAGCAAGTGCTTGAAGCTTATGAGCAGTTGCAGAAGGAGCGCGGGTTTTAATTTTGAATTTCTTTTTAGAAATTTGAAAGTCGGAAAGGACTAGTAAAAATAATCTTAAAAATGAAAATACAACTACAAAAATGAAACACCTAATAGTATCTTTCTTTATAATTTTTAGTTTAAATAGTTTAGCCCAAACTAAAAATTATGCAGGAAACTATGAATTTAAACTGGAGGCCGGTAATGCTAAATTTGTTCAAAACCTAAGTTTAAATCCAGATGGCACTTTTGCGTTTCGTTCATATGAATATCACGATGCTGGTATTCCTAAAGAAATAAACAAATATGCTAAGGGCTATTGGAAGCAAGATAAGAAAAGCATTTATTTTTTAGCAAAGGCAAGTGATTTTGACGAAAAGTATACTTTAGATTTTAATAATTCTAAAGCACGATTTGAAACAAAATCGCCTAGAGATAAATCTGACAGAGATATTAAAACTTTCATCCGGTTTTATGACTCTGAAATTTTTTGGATGAAAGGGAAAACACTGTATCAAGTTAACGATTGATTTAAAAATAATATCTTTAAATATAGCATTTAATGCTTTTCAGCCCTCACCGTTTTTTAAAAGCTATGAGGACTTGTTTAAATTATTATAAGCATTCCTTTTCATGAGATTGGTATGTCCTTCGCCGCAGTAATGACAAAACATTTTTATTTCAATTACCCTCTAAACAAAAAGAAATCATCCTTCATGTCTTCAATCTGCGCATCGCGATTAGTAATAATATAGTCAATGGCCTTTGATGTAAAGGTATCTCCTTTTTCGGTGAGTGACACGATATTTTTTTCAACCACAATCATATTATTTTTAAGTGCCAATTCTAAAACCGTTTTGGCTCTTACTTTTTGCCAGTTAATGTGTTCTCGAAGATGATTTACATGGCGTTCTTCGGCTTCATCATGATTTTTTAAATGGAGCAGAAAAGTTAATAATGACACTTCGGTACGTTGTTGTTTTTCTCTATACAAAACGGCAATTACGCCTTTGCTAGGGGCAAATAAATAGACCATTAAAAATAGTAACCCTAGCATAGTAGTTATAGAACCAGCAATAGATGCATCTAGCCAATGCGCAAACCAATAGCCAGAAATAGCACTGAGCACACCAAAACCAATGGCTAAACCGAGCATTTTCTTTAAATTTGTAGTTAATAAATAAGCAGTTGCAGCAGGTGCAATCATTAAAGCGACCACTAAAATAGCGCCAACAGCATCAAAAGCACCAACAGTGGTCACTGATGCTACAGACATGAGTCCGTAGTGGATAATCGCGGGTGAAAATCCTAAAGAAGCTGCCAAGCCAGCATCAAAGGTGCTTACTTTTAATTCTTTAAAAAAGGCTATTAGAAGGGAAAGCGTTATTAATAAAATACTACCAATAATCCATAAAGATTTTGGGCCAACATCTACGTTAGCAATCAGTAATCTGTCAAAAGGCGCAAAGGCTAATTCACCTAATAGAACGGCATCAATATCTAAATGGACGTCATTAGCATTTTTTGCGATGAGAATCACGCCAATACTAAACAGGGCGGGAAACACCAAGCCAATGGCGGTGTCTTCTTTAACAAGTCCGGTTTTCTGTATGTATTCTACCAAAACCACTGTAATAACACCTGTAAAAGCAGCTAAAAGAATTAATAGGGGGGAGTTGAGGTCTTGCGTTATAAAAAATCCAATAACAATACCAGGCAAAATAGAATGGCTAATCGCATCGCTTATCATGGCCATCTTCCTAAGCACTAAAAACGTACCTGGAATGGCGCATGCAATGGCCACTAAACTTGCAATCAGTTGTATTTCTATTTGAGCACTATTCATCTTTTGTACTTTGTTTAGTATATAAATTGGCTGCCGTTTCAAAGCCAGTTTCGGTTAAGCACCATAGGTTGCCTTCAAGCCTTACATAATCTTTCTCTACTAATTTTTGAAGGGTGGCACGGGTATAGCCCTGGAAATTATTCAATAGTTTTATGGCGTGCGGGTGTGAAATATCCTCATGTGTTGCAGCAATATGATGCATGAAAGCAAGTGTTTTATGCAATTCTAAATCACGTCTGTTTTTAATAAAACGGATTTTTTTAAATAATAAACCACGGCCAGGCGAAAAAATAAAGGAGAAAATAACAAACACAGCAGCAACAAGAACAATTACTGGGCCTGTAGATAAATTATTTTGACTAGCACTTATCGCTGTTCCAAAAACACCAGAAAAGGCACCAAATAATGCCGCAAGAATCACCATAGTGCTTAAGCTGTTGGTCCATTGTCTTGCTGCAGCCGCCGGCGCTAACAACATGGCGCTCATTAGAACAACACCTACGGTTTGCAACCCTAAAACAATGGCTAATACGATGAAACTGGTTATTAATATATCTATAAAAGTGGTGTTGAAACCTAATGTTTTGGTGTAATCTGCATCAAATAATAGCAATTTGAACTCTTTCCAGAATAATAGTAAAACGAACAGGCAGAACCCTGTAACGATGGCCATTAGCCACACATCGCTTTCCACTAAAGTTGCAGCTTGACCAAATAAATATTTATCTAAACCGGCTTGATTAGCATTGGGTTGCTTTTGTATAAACGTAAGCAACAGCATACCAAAACCAAAAAACAGCGACAAAATTAAACCCAAAGCCGTGTCACTTTTCAAATGTGTTTTCTTCACAATGCCCCGAATCCAAAAGGTGCCAATTAAACCACTTACCAATGCGCCTAATAATAAAACATTGGTGTCTTTAGCTCCTGTAATTAAAAAGGCAATCGCGATTCCTGGCAAAGCAGCATGTGAAATAGCATCGCCAAGTAAACTTTGCTTTCTCAAGACGGCAAAACTACCTAGCATGCCAGTTACAGCTCCTAAAATAGCTGTGCCTAATGTGATGGTGCGTAGCGTGTAATCGCTAAAAACTAATGAAAAATAGTCTTGAATATCCATTATTCTTGAATGCTTACTTTATAATTAATACCGTATGTTTTTGTCAAATTATCGTCGTTAAAAATGTCTTTTACTGGACCTGTGGCAATTTTTTTCACGTTTAAAAACGTTACCCAATCAAAGTATTCTGGAACGGTTTGTAAATCGTGATGAACGACAATGACTGTTTTCCCTGCTTTTCGCAACTCTTTTAATATATTGATAATCGCAATTTCGGTAGTAGCATCTACGCCTTGAAAGGGTTCATCCATAAAGTAGATGGATGCATTTTGAACCAAGGCACGCGCTAAAAATATACGCTGTTGTTGACCGCCAGATAACTGACTAATTTGTCGGCTTTTAAAAGCTAACATGCCCACTTTTTCCAAAGCCTCTAAAGCAGTTTTTTTCTCTTTTTGTCCAGGACGTTTTATCCACCCTAAACTACCATAGGTGCCCATCATGACAACATCTAAAGCAGTCGTTGGAAAATCCCAGTCTACACTTCCTTTTTGAGGGACATAAGCTACTAATTGCCGTTGTTTTTCGTAAGGTTTTCCATAAATGGTTACGCTTCCTGCAATTGGTTTTAATATGCCCAAAATTGATTTAATTAATGTCGATTTCCCAGCGCCGTTAGGCCCAACAATTGCCATTAAAACACCTTCTGGAATTTCCAGATCAATATCCCAAAGGACCGGTTTGTAATTGTAGGCTACAGTAAGGTCATCTACTTTAACTGCTATTTTGTTTTCCATCTTTTCCCCCTTTTTTCTTATGCCGTCCCGAATCTTCAGGATTATTCGTTTATTTTAAAGAATTCTAAGCTTTCTAGCTTCCGAATTTCTTTTCCTAAATTCAAAACCACCTTTCCTTATACAAAGCAAAGGCGCTTTTAATTATTCATATTTTTTTTTAACGATTAAGTTAGCGTTGATTAAGCACTATGAGCTGATACTGATAACTTTTTAACCCCTGAATTAGCACTGCCAACGGCTGTATTATTTCAATGCATTCACAATTGTATTTACATTATATTCAAACATGCCAATATATGTTCCTTCATCGGTTCCAAGGTTTCCTAACGCATCGGAGAATAATGTGCCTCCAATTTGTACATCATGATTCTTAGATTGAACGGCAGCTTGAAGCGCTTCAATGGTGCGTTTTGGCACAGAGCTTTCCACAAAAATGGCTTTTACTTTGTTCTCTATTATAAATGTAGCTAATTTTTGTACGTCTTGCACGCCAGCCTCAGTTGCAGTGCTTAAGCCTTGTAATCCTACTACGTTAAAACCGTAGTTTTTTCCAAAGTAGTTAAAGGCATCATGAGCAGTAACTAATACTCTTTTCTCTTTAGGAAGGGTTTCAATTATCGCTAAAACGTTGGTTTGTAATGCATCTAACTTACTCAGGTATGCGGTCATGTTTGCATTGTATTGCATAGCGTTTTTTGGATCTTTTTCAGACAGAACTAAAGTTGCTTTTTTTGCAAATTGTTTAAAAAACGCAATATTGAACCATACATGCGGATCGTAATTTGAAGCGAAATATTCAGAACCAATCAATTCAGATTTGTCTAAACTCTCACCTAAAGCAATTGGTGTTTTGGTCTTGCTTCCCATTTTCTCAAAGACCTCTACGAGTTTGCCTTCTAAATGCAAACCGTTATAGAAAATAATATCAGCATTAACAAGTTTAGAAACGTCCCCTTCGCTTGCTTTGTATAAGTGTGGATCAATACCACTTCCCATTAGGCCTTGCACGTTTATTAAATCTCCGCCAATGTTTTTAACTAAGTCCGTGATCATGGAAGTGGTGGTTACAATATTTAGTTTTCCATTGTCTGGCTTTGTTTCTTTTTTACAGTTAAATAATATAAGTGTAATGATAAATAGTACGCTGTATTTTTTCATATTTATTTTCCTTGAAAAAGGAACTTTTTTTTAATTAGACTTGTATTTATATAAGATGCTTCTCGCATCAGCTTTCAATAAATTTTATTTTTGCTTTATGAATTCTGATCAGGGTGTTTTTGATTCTCTTTCTAATTTGGCAACCTAAAGCTTACACCGGCACTTAGCAAAAGATCTTGTCCTTTTGTAATACTTGAACCAACGGTTGCATCTAGTTGGACGTTGTTGGATAGTAAGTAGGTAATTCCTGCATCCCACAAATGATTGGCTTTGTTGTTTTCGGGGAAATCACCATAAAGTTCTACATAAGCTCCCCATGTATCACTCAAGCTATAACCATAAGCAAGCGTATATAAATAAGCTGCTTCTGGCGAATCGTTTTCCCAGGCAGCACCTAAATTATAAGATAAACTTGATTTTTCGTTTAATGTATGTGCAAATGAAAATCTAAAATCTACTCCCGTGTTCTCTGGTCTCAGGTCTTTTTTTACTGAAAATGGTAAATTTAAATGACCAAGAAATCCAATTTCTGGTATTATGCCACGCTCTTCTGCAATGCTAACTTTAAAACCTAGAAGTAATGGTGAAAAGCTATCTGTAGATCGTATTTCAGTGTCATTAAATTTTGTTTTAGTATTGGTGTAGTCCCAGCCTAAACGGAATTCTAAATTATCTAATACACCATAGCGAATGAGCATTGTATTGTATGTGAAATTTTCTGTTCTGAAATTGTTTTCTTCAAAACTGTCTTAAAAGGCACCAGTTTCTACTTGTATGTAGTTTTTAGGTACTACAGAAGGAGACTCAGTAGCATCTGGACGGTCTGTTATTAAAGTACCAAGTGTGTTTTCTTCTTGTGCATAAAGTGAGAGGGATAGTGCCATGAAGGCCCCAGTTAAGAGCTGTTTTGTGTAGTGTTTAAAGTTCATTGACATAGATGATTTTTGTAAAGTCTTCATTTAATAGAATTGTTTTATTGTTGATTAAAAGTTGCGTCATTTTTGTGCTGGTGAATTGTTTAACTATAGAAACAGTATTACCATATTTTAAACCGTTTTGTGCACAGAAATCGAAAAACTCTTTGTCATCACTCATCAAACGAGAAATGATATAGTTTTTATTTTCTTTCGTGTTAAATAAAGTGATAGAAGTGTCAACAGTCGTTATTTCACCAGCTTCATTTGGTATTGGATCGCCGTGTGGATCGAATTTTGGATTGCCTAAATAATCACTTATTTTATTCGCTAAGAAATTAGACGTTTCGTGCTCTAATAATTCAGCCTCACGATGAATTTCGTGTAAAGACATATCAAACATTTTATGCAATAAGGCTTCCCAAAGCCGGTGTTTCCTAATGACATTTAAGGCCATTTTTTCTCCTTTCTCGGTCAAGCGCAATGCTTGATATTTTTCGTAGTTTAGTAAATCTTTTGTCGCTAGTTTCTTTGCCATGTCTGTGGCAGCAGCATTAGAAATTCCCAGTTTTTTTGCAATGTTACCAGGCTTAGTATCCTTGGTATCGTGGTGATCGTTTTTGTAAATGGCTTTTACAAAATTTTCAATAGCTACAGACATTTCTTAGTGCTTTAATTAATTTTTAAGTAAGCTTAAATTTTTTTCAAAGATAACTAAAATTTTAATTATCCTACACAATTTGGCATGATTTAGGTTATATTTAAAGTCTAAACCCTAATTAATTAGAAATGAAACACACAATCACTGTATTATTAGTACTTATTTCGGCATTTAGCTTTGCTCAGGATTCTATAAAAGTCAATGTGGAAACACCAAAAATTGTATCCCAATTACCATTGGGGGAAGCAGCTACATTCGATACTATTACCATTAAGTTCGTTGAACTGGTTGGTGATTCGCGTTGTCCTGAAGGAGTTACTTGTGTTTGGGCTGGTGAAGTTGTTGTTTTAGTAGCTGTTTTTAAGGATGGAGAAAAATTGGAGCGTAAGAAAATAACGTTTAATGCACGAGGAGAGGCTAAGGATATTTATGTGTCTGAAGATTTAACTATTTCTGGATTAAAGGTCACACCTTATCCTGTTTATGAAAAAAAAATCGCCCTAGAGGACTATAAGATGGAACTGTATGTCACGAATTGAGGGATGTGTCCCTTTGTAAAAGAGCGTTAATGACAACCACAATCGTCTGTGCCACACGCTTTTTTGGATTTCTTTTTAAAGACAAATTTCCTAACTAAAAATGTCAGCGCGAAACCTAAAGTTATAAATACTAATATGTTTTGAATAATCGTGTTCATGTTCTTTTAGTCGTTATATAAAGATAAACCTTTTATTTTAAAAACTGATAAGCAATTAATGCAGCAACATATGCAATGGCAGTCATGATTACAAATTGGTAGGTTGGCCATTTCCAACTGTTTGTTTCTCGTTTTACAATGGCTAAAGTACTCATGCACTGCATGGCAAAAGCATAAAACAATAATAAAGAAATGCCTGATGCAAAATTAAAAAGGCGTCCGCCTAGAATTGGGTTTACCTCTCCAGCCATTCTGTTCTTAATCGTTTCCTCATCATCGCTCCCAACACTGTATATTGTGGCTAATGTACCAACAAACACCTCACGGGCAGCAAACGAACTTACAATGGCAATACCTATTTTCCAATCATAGCCCAAGGGTCTTATGGCTGGCTCAATGGCTCTTCCTGTAATACCAATAAAAGAGTGTTCTAATTTATAAGCCGCAATTTTTTGTTGTAAAACGTCATCTGTCAGATTATCAGAAGCATATTGCTCAGATATGATGCTTTCAGCTTTATTAAATTGGTCTCCTGGACCATAAGAAGCTAAAAACCATAACACAATTGAAATGGCTAGAATTATTTTACCGGCACCAAAAATGAAGGATTTCGTTTTTTCTAAAACGGTAATCGCGACATTTTTAATCATGGGTAGCTTATAATTTGGCATTTCTATGACAAAAAATGTTTTACTTTTAATTTTAAGAATTTTATTCAAAATATAAGCAGAAACAATCGCAGCTGCAAAGCCTAGCAAATAGAGTAGCATTAAAGTTAATGCCTGATAGCCTAAGCCCAAAAAGTTACCTTCGGGAATGACTAATGAGATAATAATTAAATAAACAGGTAATCGTGCAGAACAGGTTGTAAAAGGCGTCACTAAAATAGTGATTAAACGCTCTTTCCAACTCTCTATATTTCGGGTGGCCATAATCGCTGGAATGGCGCAGGCTGTTCCAGAAATAAGTGGCACGATACTTTTTCCGCTTAACCCAAAACGGCGCATAATTCTATCCATTAAAAACACCACGCGACTCATGTAGCCTGTTTCTTCTAAAACGGCAATAAATAAAAAGAGAAAGGCGATTTGAGGTATAAAAATTACGATACCACCTAATCCTGGAATAATCCCTTCGGCTAACAAATTAGTTGCTGCTCCTTCTGGTAAGGTGTTTTTTAACCACTCACTTAAAGAAGCAAAAGCACCATCAATTAAATCCATGGGTACGGTGGACCAGTCGTAAATGGCTTGGAAAATAGTTAGAAGGATAAGAAAGAAAATTATATACCCCCAAACTTTGTGAGTTAATATGCGATCAAATCTGGTTCGCAAATCTTTAGCTTGAGATACATCTACGGTTTGTCCTTTTTTTAACACTTCATTAATAAACTGATACCTTTTAATGGTTTCCTTTTGCTGCAGTCGTTTTAAGTCGCTTTTAGATTTTGTTTTGAAACTGTTAATCGCATCAATTTCTTTACGATCAGTTTTGCCAAAGTTTACATCTTGTGTAATAACGAGCCATAGTTTATATAATAGCTGATTAGGAAATGCTTTGCGTAATTTGTTAAAATAATCTGGATCAATGTCTGAGGCACTAAGGCAAGGCGAAATAGAGAGGTCTTTATAATTGCTAATGAGTTGTTTTAGCAACACAATACCTTCATTTTTACGCGTGCTAACCAAGGCGATTTTAGTTTCTAGTTGTTGCTCTAAATAACCAATATCTAAAGAAATCCCTTTACGACGCATACGATCGGCCATATTTATAACCAATAAACAGGGGATTTCTAAATCTTTAATTTGTGTAAACAGTAATAAATTGCGCTTTAGGTTTTCTACATCACTAACCACAACGGCCACATCAGGAAAATCTTTATCGTTTCGGTTTAGAAGTAACTCTATAACCACATTCTCATCAAGCGAAGAGGCATTTAAACTATACGTTCCTGGTAAATCTATTATATGGGCTTTAACCCCACGTGGGAGTTTGCAAATGCCTTCTTTTTTTTCAACAGTAATACCAGGGTAATTGCCGACTTGTTGATTTAAGCCCGTTAAAGCATTAAAAACAGAGGTTTTCCCTGTGTTGGGATTACCTATTAGTGCGACATTTATTTGCTTGCTCATAATTTTTCGATTAAAACATGAATAGCCGTTTCTTTTCTAATCGCCAGATGTGTTCCGTTAATGTTTAAATACATGGGGTCTGCAAATGGTGCCACTTGAACTAATTCTACACTGTTACCTGGCAAACACCCCATTTCAAGTAATTTCAATGGGATTAAGTCTGATGAAACATCAGTAATTACGGCGCGTTCACCACGTTTTAAGTCTGCAAGTGTTGTAGTCAAGCTTATTTAGATTGATTTTAAAGAAGCAAAAATAAGGCAAATAATTAAGGCTAAAAAATTGTAGAGAGAAAACTAGTCTTGGTATTCTTTTTTTAACTTTTTAATATCTAAGAGCAGCGAATCTATCGCTCTAGGGTTTGTGCCATCATAAAACCCGCGAATTTGACGTTTCTTATCGATAAGCATAAAGTTTTCGGTATGGATCATATCATATTGGTCACCGTTGCCAACAGATTTTACGGCTAAATAACTTTTTCTCGCTAGGGCGTAGATTTGTTTTTTGTCGCCTGTTACCAGGTTCCATTTTTTGTCATTTACACCTTTGCGCACTGCGTATTTTTTTAATTGAGCCACACTATCAATAACAGGAGTTACAGAATGTGAGAGTAACATTACTTCATTATCGTCAAGGAGTGTTTGTTGTATCTTATACATGTGATCTGTCATAATCGGACAAATCGTCGGACAGGTCGTGAAAAAGAAATCGGCGACATATATTTTGTCTTTATAATCGTCTTGGGTAATGGTTTTACCGTTTTGATTCGTGAGACTAAAATCGGCAATTTTATGATATTTTTTTACATGCTGAATCGTGCTATCGACCAGAGTGGTTTCAACGTTAGCCGGATTATATATAGGTAAGGGTTTTTCAACCTTTAATATAGAATAGAAAATAGAAATAATGACGGCCGAAAGTATTAAAAAGCCAATGGCGAAGTATTTATAATCTTTAAAAAAGGAAAGCATGTGTTTTGGGTGTATTCTTTTAAAGTACAAAAATACAACGGAAACTAATCGTTTCTAAATGTTTTGGCGCATAATTTGCTATAACATCGAAAAGCAAAGAATAACTGGTGTAATAGCTTTTTAAACTAAGTCTAAATACTTACTTTTGGGCGTTATAAAAATAAAAATTATAAATGAGTGTATTTTTAATAAAAGGAGCCCAATTACTTTTAAGTTTATCTATACTAGTCATTCTCCATGAACTAGGTCACTTTATACCAGCAAAATTATTTAAAACACGGGTAGAAAAATTCTATTTGTTTTTTGATGTAAAATTTTCACTATTTAAAAAGAAAATAGGAGATACAGTCTATGGTATTGGTTGGTTGCCTCTAGGTGGGTATGTTAAGATATCTGGAATGATTGATGAAAGTATGGATACTGAGGCTATGGCTCAACCACCACAACCTTGGGAATTCAGATCGAAACCAACATGGCAGCGATTAATTATCATGCTTGGTGGTGTGATTGTCAATTTCATTTTAGCTTTTGTATTATACATGATGATCCTTTTTGTATGGGGAAAAGACTATAGGGCTGCAGAGGATGTTGTGTTTGGTTATGGTGTGACTAAAACAATGGAACAATATGGTTTCCAACAAGGCGATAAAATTTTATCTATAAATGGCATTTCTCATGCCGAAGCAGATAACGTAAATACCTATTTAATGTTTCGTGATACTGAAAGTGTTACGGTTAAACATCAAGATGGTACTATAGAAACGCTAACCTTTCCTGAAGATATCGGCACTCAACTGTTTGAGGCAGGGGATTATCCAGCATTAACTGAGAGATACCCCTTTAAAATTGATTCTATTGTGCCGCAATCACCAGCTGAGAAGGCGGGCTTGTTGGTTGGAGATAAAATAGTGTCTATAGATGATAGAAAGGTTGAATACATGACAGACTTCAGTTATGGATTACATAATAAATCTGCTGAGAGTGTGACCTTGGAAGTTGTAAGGAACGGTGCTAATGAAATTTTAGAAGTTCAACCTAATGATAAAAATGAAATAGGAATTGTTTATAATCCTATCACTGACGCTTTTCCAGAATTAAGACACAAAGATTATTCTATTGGAGAAAGTATTACAGGAGGAATGTCTGAAGGCTATTGGAAAGTAAAAGACTACCTAGCCCAGTTTCAATACATTTTCACCAAGAAGGGTGCTTCACAAATTGGCGGTTTTGCTGCTATTGGTCAATTATTTCCTCCAGCATGGGATTGGCAATCTTTTTGGGCGTTAACGGCCTTTTTGTCCATTATGTTAGGGGTGCTTAACTTACTGCCAATACCGGCACTAGACGGTGGGCACGTTATGTTTTTACTATATGAAATGGTTACAGGACGTAAGCCAGGAGATAAATTTATGGAGTATGCTCAAATGATAGGCTTCTTTATTTTAATTGCTTTAGTGCTGTTTGCCAACGGAAACGATATTTTTAAAGCAATTTTTAGATAAAAAAATTAATTATTGTTTTGTAGAAACTAAAAAACAATATATATTTGCGCTCGCAACAGCGAAAACACTCCTCCTTAGCTCAGTTGGTTAGAGCATCTGACTGTTAATCAGAGGGTCCTTAGTTCGAGCCTAAGAGGAGGAGCAAGTTTAGAGAAGCCACTAGAAATAGTGGCTTTTTTTAATTATAAGCAGATAGCTTTACCCTATATGTCGCAAGCATTAAATCCTTACAAATTAGTTAAAACTTACAGGTTCAATTTTGGTAAGGTGGATTTTTACGAGAATTTTTTAGTTACCGAAATTAGTGAAGGCTTCTGTTTTGATATTGAAGAGGCGCTCAAAATTTCTGAACTCGTTACTTTACACTTTCGAGACAAGCCCTTTGCTTATATTTCAAATAGAGTGAACTCGTACTCCTTAATTCCCATGAATTATTTGAAAATAAAAGAGGTGTTTCCAACAATAGCAGTGTTCGCTGCTGTCACCTACACCGTTATACAAGAAAACATGATAGAAGTTGAAAATAATTTTCTTAATGGGTTTTTAAAGAATTTTAATTCTATGGAGGAGGCTGTTGCTTGGTGCCAATCTAAACTCTAGTTTTAAGTTCTTAATTTTTAATGTATCAAGAAAGTAATACCCTTTCGTGAAAAACGAAAACAATGGTTTTAGAGGTATTACAGCCTAAACTAATAGCGCACGCAAAAAAATCTCCTAGCCAATTAAGGTTATCAATAGGTTTTAATCAGACCAAAGCACTAATCTTTCGTAAAAGAGGACAAGGACACCATTTTTTTGAAATCATTTTTAAAATGGGGTTTTCAAACCCTACTTATTAAAGATTCAGCCATTGTTTAAACTCGGCTGCCTTGTTTTTGCTAATAATAATATCGACTTCAGAATCAGGATTAATTAATATTTTTAGTTGATTGTTACCATAGCGAACAATCTTATCAATGGCCGAAATGGCAATGATGAATTGTCGATTTGCTCTAAAAAAATAAGCGTTGTCTAAATTAGAGAATAATTCATCTAAGCTTGAGTTTGATGTAGAGCGCTTACCATCAAAACAGACAACATAGGTAATCGTGTTTTCCATATAAATATAAGCAATGTCCTGGGTAGCTATAGATAAAAGCTCATTTCTTATATAGGTCAGAATTCTCTTTTTCGCCAAGTTCTCAGTATCGTCATCTTTTAAAGGTGATGCAATCACTTTTTGCTGATATACACCAACAGCTCTGTTTAACTTTGAAAGATTAATGACCTCGTCAGAAAGTTTTTCGTTTTTTACCTCAAGCTTTTTTTCATAAGTGCTGCCAATCAATCTTACTGTTGCAACGGAAGTGAGAATGAGTACAAATCCCATAACAAGCAGAATGTTTTGAAAATTATTACGGAGCACTTTAATCTGTTGTGAAACTCTATGTGTGTTGGCGTGGGCAGCAACGATCCAATCTGTGTTTTCAACAGGGTAAAGATACACTACTTCCGAATTTGGTTTACTACCCCTAATATCGCGTGTTTCCAAACTGTCTTCAGCCTTTAGCAACAATTCGTATAAATCTTTTGAGGTTAGCTCATCTGAAATGGATGACACAAAAGATTCTTTAGTACTTATTTGTTGCCCTAATTGTTTTATATCTGGGTGACATATAATTTTACCTGACCAATCAAACAGACTAACAAAACCAGACTCTGGGTTCAAATTTTCAATACTCCGCTGTGTGCCTGAAATGATTGTTTCCTTAGAAATACCATTCTGAAATTGATTACCAATTAATAAGGCTACTTGTCGTGCCTCACGCTTACTGAATTCCAATTGGGTTTCAAGAACACCATCAGCTGCAACCTTGACAAAATATCTAATGGATACAGTTGAGATAACTAAGAAAATTAGAGAAATCGATAAAAAAGTTAGTAAGTACAGTCTGTCTTTACGCATGTTCATTATTAATGATGAAACGAATATACAAAATATAAGCAAGTATAATTACTTCGAAATGAAGTGAGCCGTTTCGCCTAAAACGCTTTAAGGTTAAAATTTCCCTGTCAAGATTAATTATTCCCTTTCACCCAGTTTTCTGCTTTATCAATCCTTTGAATACAATTACTTTGTGCCATAGACAAGTCGCATCAATAGGTCTATAAATAAGTATTAAAGAATATAAAACATAACACAAAATGAAGGCAAGTAAACTAATTTTTTCATCAGTATTAGCACTTTTAATTTTTAGCTGTAGCTATGATAGCGAAAGTGACTTGATTGAAGTTACGAACGAGACAGGGCAAATTAATAACCCTGATAATAATGGCTCTGGGATTACAGTGAATTATATAAATAACATTAAGTCTATAATGCAAAGCAGTTGTATTGGTTGTCATTCAAGTCCACCTGTAAACGGAGCACCTTTTGCTTTAATAAACTTTAGTCAAGTTAGTCAACAATCTGGGTCTATATTGAATGTTATGAGGAGTCAGAGCGGCTCAGCTGGTGCCATGCCTCCATCTGGAAGACTACCTCAGGCTACTATAGATTTAGTACAAGAATGGATAAACAATGGGAAACCAGAAAATTAGACAATCATGAAAAAAACGGATAGGATTATAGTTTTTGTCTTAGGTGCATGGGTTTTCATTCAGGTCTTCCTACTAACGATAAGCCTTTTTCCTAAGTAAAATTAGTCAGATAAACAAACCAACGAGCGCGCGTCTTAAACGTCATTAGTGGCATTGACTCGGCTGTTGATATGTCTTCATTAGAACTACCTCAGGCAACCATAGATTTTTGACTACAACAGTGGAGAAACAATGGGAAACCAGAGAATTAATAACAACAAAAAAAATTAGATCATTATGAAAAAAACAAATTGTATTCTATCACTTGTATTATTGATAGTCTTATCGTCAATAGGGTCAGCTCAAGCACAGTCAAAGTATATTGATAAAAATGGTACACTAACCTTTGAGGCTTCAGAAGAACTTTTTGAAGAAGTAAAAGCTACCAACGCATCGGTAACTGCGATTTTAAACATCGACACAAATGAAATTGCCTCATTAGGCCTCGTTAAAGGTTTTCGATTTAAGAATGCTTTAATGGAAGAGCATTTCAATGAAAACTATATCGAATCGGAAACCTATCCGAAGGCTACTTTTAGAGGAAAATTATTGGATTTCAACTTTTCGGATTTGTCGGAAAACATGACAGATATCGCCGTTGATGGGAAATTAGAATTGCATGGAAAAGAAAAAGAAATTCGTACTACCCTAAAGATTAAGAAATCCGGTGATTCAATAATCATTCAGGGGTCATTCAACGTGACTCCTGATGATTTTGATATTGAAATTCCAAACATTGTAAAAAACAAAATAGCCAAAGAAATAAATGTGTCTTTGGCTTTTAAACTGAGTCAAAAATGAAGAAAAAGCAAGTAATAATTCTAACACTGTTTCTCGCCATACTTATAGCTGGTCTGGTTTACAATTATACATTTAATAGTAAACATAGAAACATTGTCAATGAAGAAGCGACCATAACCTTATCTGCTAATGAACTTCATTCTTATTTTTTAAATAATGAGTCATTGGCCACGACTAATTATTTGGATAAAGTAATTGCTGTTAGCGGTAAAATTACTTCTGTGGAAACAAACAATGTCGCTTTAAGTGATAAAATACAGGTAAGTTTTATTTCTGAAGGGGTTCTGAAATACAAAGAGCAAGAGTCAATTTCAATTAAAGGATGATGCGTTGGTTATGACGAGCTTCTTGAAATGGTTAAAATTGATCAAGCAGTAGTAATTAATAAAGAAAACTGAAATAAAACAGCCATGTTTACACTTTAATTCTATAGAGTGATCATAATTTGGAAGTTCTTTCTAACAATTAAAAAACAATAAATATTTAACAGATGAAATATGTATATCTATTAATTTTTCTAATACCAATAGTGCTTCTTGCACAAAACGATTTGTTATCTGAAATAAGTAGTGAGGTAGAAGAGGACTATAAAAGCGCTGCTTTTAAGGGGCTAAAGATTGTAAATTTTGAATCAACAAAAATGGTGTCAGCTAATGAGATGTATTTCGTTGTTTCTCATAGATTTGGGTCTATTGAAACTGGATTCAAAGATTTCTTTGGTCTTGATCAAGCAGTGACCAGACTTAATCTTATATATGGAATATCAGATGGCATCAACATAGGTGTGTCACGAAGTTCGTTCAGAAAAATTTATGAATCTTCTTTGAAGATGAGGTTGATACGAGAAAAAAAAGGAGGGTTCCCTTTTACGGTTGTAAGCTCAAATAATATTTTGATTAACACGTCTCTGGATGATCAAATATTACCTGGTTTAAAATTCAAAAATCGATTGGGCTATACTATGCAACTACTCCTCTCAAAAAAGTTCAATAAGGATTTTTCATTGCAGCTAATGCCTACTTTTTTTCACGATAATTATGTGGACATTGATGAGCAGCATAATTCTCAGTATGTTATTGGTATAGGTGGGCGACACAAATTGACTAAAAGATGGTCAATCAATCTTGATTATGGTTTACACATGAACAGAGCAGAGTACTCACCATTTGTAAATCCGCTTTCGATAGGTTTTGATCTAGAGACAGGTGGTCATGTATTTCAACTCCATTTTACAAATGCCCAACCCATGAATACAAATGGGTTTTTAGGTCAAGCAACAGGAGATTGGGGTAAAGGAGATATTTTCTTTGGATTTAATCTATCAAGAGTGTTTTAAATATGTTAGTAGAAAAAAATAAAGCGACAATGGCGAGAATAGAACTACAACATCACTTTTGTGAGGGGTGCTCTTTTTGTATTAAAAAAGAACTACAGAAAATTAGTAACTTAAGTAATATTAGGTTTTACCCAAAAGAATCAATAGTCACGTTCAATTTTATCAAAGCTAATGCGCTTTCTAATGCCTTGAATGCTTTATCTGAAATAGGATATCCTGAAAAAGGAGAACGCATTAATACAGAACGATTTTCTAAATCATTCTGTCGTTGCTAAAAAGTGAGTTGTTTTAGGTTTGATTTTAATTTTTAAGGTAAGGACCCTCTTCGGAGGGTCTTTTCTTTTTAACACCCTCTTGCGTTAAAGACGACGAAAATATAATGCATAATAAATAGCTACAGTGGTTTAATTGAAAAAAGCACAAACAACCTCGAAATAGTGCTCATTGAATAAAACCTCAATCGCGTCTAATAACACTAAGATGAAACGTCTTAAATAGGCTAATCGTTTATTAAATAGGTATTCCCTTTTAAAGCTAGTTTTTCGTCTTCACCAACATTTATAGGGTATAATGCGCAAAGCATAGTGTTCTTTGTATTGTTAATTATAAAAAGAATAACAATGAAAAACTTAAGTTACCTGCTCGTTTTTATCTGCACTTTAAATATTGCTTTCGCATCAGATCATTTAAAAAAGGACAAATTAGAAAATACTACAACCGTTGTTAGTCATGATGTTTTTTTTGATACAGATAAGTACCAAATTACTACGGAAGAGTTTTCAAGGTTATTAGCTTTTATCAAGGCTTCTGAAAAATTAGATATCAAAAGAATCACTATTATTGGTTACTGTGACGATAGAGGAAGTAATGAATACAACAAAACCTTATCTAATAAAAGAGCAAACGTTATTAGGGTTATTATTGCCAATTACAGAAACAGCTTAAAAAAACCAGAGGTTGTTAATACTATTGGTAAAGGAGAAATAATATTATCTACTTCAGAAACATCATTATTTAATGAATTAAGAAGTTTAAATAGAAAAGTAACTGTTGTTATGGCTCCTAAAAAATTAATAGCAGATTCTTTTTATGGTGAAGATTTAAGAAAAGGAGATTTAATAAACTTAAAAAAGTTAAACTTTGAAAGAGGATTACGTTATCTAACTCCAGAATCTACAGAGACATTAAAAGAACTCGCAAATTACTTAACAAAACGGACAGATTTATTTTTCACCATTAATGGTCATGTTTGTTGTACAAAAAATGGAAGAGAATCAAGAGATAAAGAAACGGGGAAAATTAATTTAAGCTTAGTAAGAGCAAAGTACATTCGTGATTACTTAGTAAAAGCGGGTGTAGATGCTAAAAGAATCCGTTACCAAGGTTTAAAAGGATACTATAATTTAGGTGGAGAGGCTAGTGAAGATCGCCGCGTAGAATTGTTAATAAGACATATTTCTGAGTAGGGTTATTTTAGTAGGGTATCCTATTTTTCAAACCGCATCGTCACGATGCGGTATTTTTATTGTTTATAGAGCATCCAAATAGGCAGTATGCCATCTTCTAACTAGTCCTTGCCTACTTCAAAAAGGTTACATAACACGAAGTAGATGTTTTTTATTTCCGAAACACTATACTATAATTTTCGCGAGTAAGCGAGGTTTCCATTTAATAGGGTCTTTCTTTTTTTAGGAAAGTTCTCCTAGTAAAGTTACCGTATAAAATAGCTTACAAATTATCCAGTTCATTCGCACTTGCTTTTGTAGTTATAATACTTCTAAAACCAAACCTTGATGTCTATAAAAGGTTGGGTGTTTCACTAACGCCATAATAAAAAGGCACGAAATCTGGTGAAATCAAGTAAAACCCTTGCAACGCTCTCTTAATGTCAATCATCTATAACAACATGCGTATGGAAAGTTTTAATAATGGTACGCTTTTAACAAATAAGCATTCCCTTTTAAAGCTTGATTTTCCGCTTCGCCAAAATTTATAAGGTAAAACGCCCAAAGCATAGTGTTCTTTGCGCTATTAATTATAAATAAATAACAATGAAAAATTTTTTTCTTTTAGCTATTAGTGTATTAGTGTTCAGTTGCAGCACAGACGATTACAGTGATCCCAACCCAGAACCTAATGTGCTGAACTCAGTACGACTCCGTTCAGACACCACATTTGGAAATGTACTTACAGATACTGATGGGTTCACCCTTTACTTTTTTGCGCCAGATGCCAAAGGCGAAGCCAATTGTCTTGGCGGCTGTGCTAATGCTTGGCCATCATTTTTTGCAGAAAACCTTACACTTGATGCCGGTCTAAACTCAGCTGACTTTAGTAGCATCACTCGTACCGATGGCCAAAGCCAAACCACATACAAGGGATGGCCACTTTACAAATTCTCGAACGATAACGAAGCAGGACAAATTAATGGTGATGGTGCTAATGGCGTATGGTTTGTGGCTAAGCCTGATTACTCAGTGATGTTAGTGCGTTCCCAATTGGTAGGTAGAGATAGTAATGGTAACGAGACCAACTTGAATAGCGCTTTCGAACCAGGTGATGAGCAAACCTTTTATATTACTGACGATTGGGGAAACACGCTTTACCACTTTTCAAATGATGAAAACGGAAACAATAATTTTACTGCTTCTGATTTTTCAAACAACGCGGTATGGCCTATCTTTCACACGCAACTGCAAAAAGTACCAAGTGCATTAAATAGTAATGGTTTTGGTACTATAGATGTATTTGGTGAGCCTCAGTTAACCTACAAAGGCTGGCCACTTTACAATTTTGGAGGCGATAATAATAGAGGGGATAATTTTGGCGTAGGCTTTCCAGTAGCAGGTGTCTGGCCTATTTTAAATCTTGATACTGAGATAGCACCTCAAGAGGTTAATCAACCTGATCAAATATTTGAGGTTACAAATGTTGGAGCATCTGCTTATCTATTTGATTTTACTACTGTTGAGAACCCAGAATTGGAATTAACAAGAGGTAAAACATATGAATTTAATGTTAATTCACCTGGTCATCCGTTCTATATAAAATCTATTGAGAGCACAGGTACTAACAATGCATTTAACAATGGGGTGACCAATAATGGAACTTCTAATGGAACCCTTATGTTTACCGTACCAAATAATGCACCGGATATTTTATTTTATAATTGTGAATTTCATGGGTCTATGACTGGAAGAATTAGAATTGTAGATGAAGATGATACCAGATCTTTCCAGGTAGGTAATAATGGGGCAACTTCTTATGTCTTTAGTGGAGACGGATTTAATACAGTTGAAAACGCCAATTTTACTTTTAAGAGAGGTAAAACCTATACCTTTAATGTTACCACACCTGGTCATCCTTTTATTATCAAATCTGTTCAAGGAACAGGAACGGGTAACGCTTATAATAATGGTGTAACTAATAATGGTGCCTCTGCCGATTTAATAACGTTTCAGGTGCCTCAAAATGCGCCGGATACATTATTTTATAATTGTGAGTTCCATGGGTCTATGACAGGAATTATAACGATAATAGACTAGAGTATTAGTTTTTTGGTTTTTGGATTTGATTCCCAAGGCATTTTGCTATCTTGGGAATTAAATTTTTTCAATCTAAATCGAAAGGTATAGAATATCAAGTAGTAAATTTGAATGGTAATGCAAAAACCAACAACTAATATAAGAAAACGATTGGTTCTTTCAAAAGCGCTAATACTCTTAGGAAGCCTAACTGTTATACTAGGTTTAAATAGCTGTAAAGATAATTCAGATCAAATGGTTAATGACCAAAAATCTGTTAAGCAGTTTAATGTCGAGAAACTTATTGAAGAACTTAGTTTCAATACATCAGATGTTAAAGAAAGTATTGTTTCGGTAGAAGGTTTTGTTGAAGAGGTTAATTATCTAAATAACCGGGAGACCATTGTTTTAAAAGGAAAAGAAAATATTAATAAATCCGTTATATGTGATATGCAAAAAGGTCAAACTGTTATCCTTGAGAATTTAGTGCTAGGCCAAGCTGTTACAGTAAAAGGTGTTTTGAAAGGCTCATTAAAAGATGTTATCCTGTTAAATTGTATAATCACCAAACAAAAAACCAATGACTAGATCTTTTTTGGTATTGTTCTTAATTTTGAACTTTAGTTCGATTGAAGAACCTAAAAAAATAATTGCAAGACAAGGGCAGGTTTCTTTTTTTTCATATACATCCGTAGAAAATATAAAGGCCGAGAATAATCAGGTGTTGAGTATTATCAATTTTGAAGATGGGGACATTGCGATAAGTATGCTTATGAATACCTTTGTTTTTGAAAAGGCTTTGATGAAAGAACACTTTAATGAGAGTTATATCGAATCTGATATCTACCCAAAAGCAACTTTTGAAGGAAAGATATTAGAATTTGATCCAAATAAAGAAGGTGAGCAAACCAGAATGGTTAAGGGCACTTTTTATATGCACGGTGTTTCCCAAGAACTCACGGTAAAGACTAAAATTGAGAATTCTGGAGGGACGTATATTCTTTCAGGTAGTTTTGAAGCTTTGGTTAAGGACTATAACATAAATATCCCACCATTATTGGCAGGTAATATTGCAAAAAGTATTTCAATTAACTTTAGATTCGAATATCGACCTTATGAAAACTAAAAAGATACTATTCACCTGTTTTTTACTTTTAGGCTGTGTTCACTTTTCTAAATCCCAGAACCTTTTGGAGATTTTAGAAAATGAACAACAGGACTCCTTAGGGTATTTGCCTGCTACATTTAAAATGACTAGAATAGCATTTGGACATTCAACCGAGGTAAGAAGTAAAGGGATTTTAGAGATTTTTACGGCTAACCGTTTTTGGAATTTACCAACAGAAAAATCTCAGAGTTTTGCGGCAGATAAAATGAGTACACGAATTGCACTGGAATATGGTTTGTTAGATCGTTTGTCTGTAGGGTTTGGAGGAACAACCTTTGATGGGCTTTTTGATGGCTATTTAAAATATAAATTGCTAGCACAAAAAAAAGGCATAAAAACCACGCCTTTGAACATTACACTCTTTCAAAGTTCGAGTTACAATAGTAGTTCTATAGTAAACCCAGAAATTAAAGATGATTTTTCTGATCGGTTATCTTTTACCTCTCAAGTATTGATTTCAAGAAAAATATCGTCGGATTTTTCATTTCAAATCGCACCAACATATGTACATAGAGGGCTTAAACTTTCTGAGGAGGATCAACAAGATTTTTTTGCGTTAGGTATCGGAGCGCGCTATAAAATAGGTAGTCATCTTTCGGTAGTCTCTGAATACTATAAAACGTTTAATCCCATAGAATCATTTGATACTTATGGCCCTTTTGCACTAGGTGTAAATTGGGAAATTGGTGATGTTTTACTTCAATTCATGCTTACGAATGCGGTAAATATGGTAGAAGATGCTTTTATCACGCAAACCCGTAACAACTTTAACTTCAAGAATCCTAATCTCCATTTTGGTTTTAACGCAACGTACGTGATTCACTTTAAAAATAAATTGAAGTAAGCGTAAATTTCAGTCTAAAATCTGAAAAGAAGATTAAAAAAAAATGTTTTAATGTTTAACAAAATTCAGCGTTTATGCTAACGCCATCTAGTTTTTAAAATAATACGATTTATTAGTAGAGTATTGGAAGAACAAGTTATAAATGTGATTTAGTTGTGAAGCTCAGATTTTTTATTTGTACGTTTTAATTTAATATGTTTCAAGCCCCAAAGAAATATAATCTCAACAAGACCTACACCTTTACTTTCGGTAAGGTTTATTTTTATCATAATAGTTACCGTATAAGCCATATCAAAAATCTAAACATGCCTTTTAGGTCCTTAATTTTCCGTTTTCAATATAAAAGCAATATTTTCATGCTCAAATTAAAAACAGTTCATGGATCGCGACCTACTCATTACGCAACTAAAAGAAACAGCCTTATTCGATTTTGTTATTATTGGAGGAGGAGCTAGTGGTCTCGGTATTGCTGTAGATGCCGCTTCACGAGGGTATAAAACAGGGCTTTTTGAAAGTGTTGATTTTGCAAAAGGAACCTCTAGTCGCAGCACAAAATTAATACATGGTGGTGTGCGTTATCTTGCGCAAGGCAATATAGCCCTCGTGATGGAGGCTTTAAAGGAACGTGGCTTATTGTTAAAAAACGCAAGACATTTATTTAAAAATCAGATGTTTATTATTCCAAATTATAAATGGTGGCAAGGTTTGTACTATGCTTTTGGACTTAAGGTTTACGATGTGCTTTCTGGTCGATTGAGTTTGGGGAAATCTAGACTTATTGGTAAAGAAAAAACTCAAATTACGATTCCTGTTTTAAAGACTAAAAACCTTCAAAATGGTGTGTCTTATCAGGATGGACAGTTTGATGATTCGCGTTTAGCATTAAATTTAGCGCAAACGGCATTACGGCATCATGCTGTTGTTTTAAATTATTTTAAAGTCGTCGATTTGCTAAAAGATGAGGCTAATAAAGTCTGCGGTGTTAAAGTTTTAGATATTGAAACGAACAGAATACACGACATAAAATCTAAAGTGGTCATTAACGCAACAGGTGTTTTTGCGAATACGATTTTAAAACTTAACGGAAGAGAACGTGAGCCCTTAAAAATTGTACCAAGTCAAGGCATTCATTTAGTTTTAGACGCTTCTTTTTTGCAAAGTGACACGGCAATTATGATTCCAAAAACGAGTGATGGTCGTGTGTTATTCATTATTCCCTGGCATGGAAAAGTAGTGGTAGGAACAACAGACACGCCAAACGTAAAACCTAAATATGAACCTAAACCACTAACAGAAGAAATTGAATTTATTCTAACTACATGTAAAACCTATTTAAGGAAGGCGCCAGAGCGAAAAGATGTCTTATCTGTTTTTGTTGGACTGCGGCCCTTGGTTGCGCCATCAGGCGACAAAAGTGTCACGAAAGAAATTTCCCGAGGGCACAAAATTATAGTGTCGGAAACCGGACTACTATCCTTGGTTGGTGGTAAATGGACAACCTATCGTAAAATGGCAGAAGATACAGTAGACAAAGCCATAGTAGAGCACCAATTAGAAGCCAAGCCTTGTGTTACTGAACATTTGTCGCTCTTCGGAAATGTTTCTGAAAATGCTTTAAAATCTCCAAGCCATCGTTATGTCTACGGCAGCGATTTGCTTACTTTAGAAACTTTAGAAAAAAAAGTAAAAGGTTCTGCTGAAAAACTGCACCCCAAGTATGATTATACAGTTTCCGAAGTTATTTTCGCGATTACGAATGAAATGGCAAGAACGGTAGAAGATATTTTAGCACGACGGATACGTTTACTCTTTTTAGATGCACAAGCCGCCATAGATGTGGCACCAAAGGTTGCAGGTATTTTAGCAGAAATACTTCAAAAAGACCTAACATGGGCTAAAGAAAAAGCGGACGAATTTATAGTCTTAGCCAAAGGCTATTTAATAGAACAGTAAGGATGATAAAAGACCAATTCATTTTAGCATTAGATCAAGGGACCACGGCTTCACGAGCCATTCTTTTTAATCGTAAAGGTGAAATGATAGCAGTGGCTCACCAAGATTTTGAACAGATTTTACCACAATCGGGTTGGGTAGAACATAATGCAAATACCCTCTGGGAATCACAATTACATACGATTAAAAGTGTACTCAAAAAAGCAAAGATTACTTCTAAAGCTATTGCTGCAATTGGGATTACCAATCAAAGAGAAACGACAGTACTGTGGGATAGAACCACAGGAGAACCAATATACAATGCTATTGTTTGGCAGGATCGTCGTACAGCGCAATACTGTAATAGTTTAAAAGAGAAAGGACATTCTGAAACTATTAAACAAAAAACAGGTTTATTAATTGATTCCTATTTTTCGGCTACAAAAATTAAATGGATTTTAGATAACGTAAAAGGGGCCAGAATAAAAGCTAAAGCGGGAACCCTCTGTTTTGGTACTATTGACTCGTGGTTAGTCTATAAGTTAACCAATGGGAAGAAGCATATTACAGATGTAAGTAATGCCAGCAGAACCCTATTGTTCAATATTCACCGTTTAGAATGGGATGATGCGCTTTTAGAGCTGTTAGACATTCCCAAAAGCATCCTGCCCGAAGTTTGTGAAAGTTCTATGGTTTATGCAGAAACGGCGATTGCTATATTTGACAAGCCTGTTAAAATCGCTGGTATTGCAGGCGACCAGCAGGCCGCATTATTCGGGCAGTTATGTACTAAAAAAGGCATGGCAAAAAACACCTATGGTACAGGCTGTTTTTTACTAATGAATACTGGCGAAACCCCAATAGTGTCAAAAAACAATTTATTAACAACTATTGCCTGGCAAATAAATGGAAAAGTGCACTACGCTATAGAGGGTAGTGTTTTTGTTGGTGGTGCCGCGGTACAATGGTTGCGTGATGGCTTAAAGCTAATAGCAGCCTCAAAGTCTATAGAGACGTTAGCGGGTACTTTAGAAGATAATGAAGGTGTTTATTTTGTTCCGGCACTCACAGGATTGGGAGCGCCTCATTGGGATCCGTATGCTCGGGGTGCTATTTTTGGAATTTCTCGTGGAACGACCCAAGCACATATCGCTCGAGCTACTTTAGAAGGGATTGCCTATCAAGTCTATGATATTGTTAGAGCCATGGAAGAGGATGCTCATGAAAAATGTACAGAATTAAGAGTTGACGGTGGTGCCTCTGCTAATAATTTATTGCTACAGTTTCAAAGTGATATTTTTGGTTTTGAGGTAATCAGACCTAAAATGCTTGAAACCACTGCGCTAGGCGCGGCTTATTTAGCAGGTTTAGCGGTAGGTTATTGGGAGTCTCTGGATGCGTTACAAGCACAATGGAGCATTGACCGGGTTTTTAAAGCTGAAATGCCTCAAAATGAAGCCGATCAAAAAATTAAAAAATGGCATGAAGCTGTTAAAAGAACACGTGGTTGGGCGGCAAGCGAATAATGAGCTCTTAAAAACCTACGATTGTCAAGCGGGTCATATTAAAATCCTTTATCTCATGTTTTGAAAGCTGCAATAGGTAACTTTTAAATAAGAACGGAAAGAGAAAAACCGAATGACCGTTCGCTAGTTTTTGCTTTTAAGTTGTGACAGCATTTCTTTTGTAATCGCTTCCAAATCGAAACTATGTTTCCAGTTCCAGTCTTTTCTTGCATGCGAATCGGCAATACTACTTGGCCAAGAATCTGCAATCTGCTGTCTAAAATCTGGAGAATATGTGATCTCAAACTCAGGAATGTGTTTTTTTATTGAAGCAGTGATGTCTTCAGGCGTAAATGAAATACCTGACAAATTATAAGAGGATCTAATTTTGATATCAGAAGCTTTGGCTTGCATGATGTCTACAGTCGCTTTAATGGCGTCATCCATAAATAACATCGGTAAGGCTGTTTTTTCAGATAAAAAACAGTCGTATTTTTTGTTTTTTAGCGCTTCGTGATAAATTTCAACAGCATAATCTGTTGTGCCGCCACCAGGTAAGGTTTTCCAACTAATAATACCTGGATAGCGAATAGAACGCACGTCTACATCATATTTTTGGTGGTAGTATTCACACCAACGTTCACCAACTTGTTTGGTGATGCCATAAACGGTTGTTGGCTCCATGGTGGTATATTGTGGGGTGTTGTCTTTAGGGGTTGATGGTCCGAAAACAGCAATACTAGAAGGCCAGAACACTTTTTTAATAAATTTTGCTTTCGCTAAATCTAAGACGTGAAATAAAGAGGTCATATTTAAATCCCATGCTTTCATTGGATATTTTTCTCCAGTAGCACTTAGCATGGCAGCCATAAGGTAAATGGTGTCTATATTGTGTTTTTCAACACAAACCTGTATGGATTTATAATCCATAGCATCTATAATTTCGAATAATCCAGAGTTTACAATATCTAAATTATTATAACTAATATCACTAGCGATAACATTAGTATCGCCATAGAGTTCTCTTAATTTAAAAGTGAGTTCTGATCCTATTTGACCGCAAGCGCCAATAATTAAAATTTTTGAAGACATAATATGATTTGGATTTTTAAATCTGTTCAAAAATACTAAGTTTTTGCTCATTTAAAAGGGAATTTACCAATATTAAGTCTGTAAATCTATTTTTATGATATTCCTAAGACCTAAAAACTTCGAATACAATATATTTGTAGCCTAACCAATTTTTATATATGAAATATTTTATCATTTTTTTTGTCTTAATCTCCACAGTGGCCTGTAAAAAAGAAGTGAGTATTGGAGTAGATCAGGTGACTATTGTTAACGACTCTACTAAAATTACAAGTGAAGACATTTCTAAAATAACTTATCTTGATTTTGGTGTAGACGGAAAAGCCAAGAATACTTTAGACTCTTGGCAGGCGTATGCTACTGTATCTGCTGCCATTGGTAAGCTTAAAACGGCAAATTTTGAGTTTTTTAAAACAGATGATGAAGAGTTTAATACGATTTTAAAAGATTTAGAAGGTACCATGCCATTAACTATTAATAGTGAGCCAGTTCAGGCAAGAGTATTAGTCTTACGAACTAAGCTATTGAAACTCAGAGAAGCTATTTATTTAGAAACAATAGAAAAGGAAGACCGGCTTAAAGCCATAAAGGAGTTGTTTCAGGCGTTTTCTTACGTTACACTTCAAGTTAATAAAAAGTTTGAAAAGGAAGCACAAAACATTATAAAACCAGATTCAGTATGAAATTTTTAAAACTACTTATCTTTTCAATACTTTTAGGGTCGTGTGAAACAGAGATTAAAGTTGAAAATCAAAAATCTCCAGAAGAACTAAAAGCAGAAATTAATGTAGCGCTTAACGATTGGCATAAGGCAGCAGCTGAAGCTAATTTCGAGAACTATTTTAATTTAATGACTACTGATGGCGTATTTATAGGGACTGATGCCACTGAAAATTGGCAAAATGACGCCTTTAGAGCATTTTCGAAACCCTATTTTGATACGGGTAAAGCTTGGGATTTTACTGCCATTGAGAGAAATATCTATCTTTATGAGGATAAAAAAATAGCTTGGTTTGATGAGCTTTTAGATACTCAAATGAAGCTTTGTAGAGGCTCAGGGGTTCTAAAATTAGTGAATAACCAGTGGAAAGTAGCGCATTATGTGCTCTCTATAGCGATTCCGAATGAGAATGTTTCTGAAGTCGTAAAAATAAAAACGTCTTTTGACAGTATCTACACTAAAAGACTACTAATAAAAAAATAAAACCTTTAATTTTTAAATATTTGTGATGTAAAAGTATAACAGTTACAGCTTTATCTTTTATTTTAGCCAACCAAAATTAAAAAACATGAAGAAATTAGTATTCTTAGTATTCTTTTTATCATTGAGTTTCGTTCAAGCGCAATACAATCAAAATGCCCCTTGGATGGAAAATATTAATATAGAAGCTAGAAAAAACACAAACAAGCCAGTTACATTTCAAGAAGTCGTTGATGCTTTTAACGCTTATTGGGTAAACAAAGACGAAACCGTAAGAGGTAGTGGTTATAAACCGTTTAAACGTTGGGAGACGTATTGGTCTAACTTTGTTAAAAAGGACGGTACCTTACCTTCAAATCTAGAATTATGGAATACGTACTTAAGTACTAAAAAGAATTCAGCGAATAAAAGTCGCATGGCAGATTTGAGTGACTGGCAGGCCATTGGGCCTTTCTCGCATTCAAATACAGGATCATGGTCTTCTGGACAAGGGCGTGTAAATGTAGTTGTTAAAGATGCTGTGCTTACCAATACCTATTATGCTGGAGCACCTGCAGGCGGTTTTTGGCGCTCAACAGATGGGGGTGCAACCTGGGAAACAACTACAGATGATTTACCTCAAATAGGGGTGTCCGGAATTGCAGTAGATTATGGGAATCCAGGAACTGTTTATATTGCTACAGGTGATGATGATGGTGGTGATTCTTATAGTGTAGGGGTCATGAAATCTGTAGATGGTGGTTTAACGTGGAATACTACTGGATTAAATGCGGGCAACTCGCCTTATTATATGAATGATATTTATATCAACCCAAACGATTCTAATATGCTTTGGGTAGCTACAAATAATGGGATATATAAATCAATTAACGCTGGAGCGACCTGGAGCAATAGTAATGGGACTCAAGGTGAAAACATGCGTGATATAAAAATTAAGCCTGGAGATTCTAATACCATTTATGCGGTAAGTAGCAATCGTTTTTGGAAATCTACAGATGCTGGAGAGAGTTATACCGAATATAATACTACAGCTTCTGGCTTGCCATTATCAAGTATTTCGAGGTATGTAATAGATGTAACACCAATAAACCCAGAAGTGGTTTATGTATTGGCTTCTGATAGCGGTAGAGATTTTAAAGGCGTTTATAAATCTGTAAATTCTGGTAGTACATTTGTAACAGTTGCTGATTTTACAACGGCTGGAGATATTTTTGAGTCAGGACAAAGTAACTATGACATGGCGTTTGCTGTTTCTGATACTAATGAAAACGAAATTTACACCGGTGTACTAAATGTTTGGAAAGGGATTGTAAGCACAACAAGTAATCAAGCGAGTTTTACTAAAATTAATAACTGGAGTTCCCCATCTAGCTCAACTTACACACATGCCGATATTCACTTTTTGCGCTTTTTTAATGGCGAGTTGTTAGTAGGTTCAGATGGTGGTTTTTACAAGTCGGATAACGCGGCAGTAAGTTTTTCAGATTTAACAGCGGGAATGCAAATTAGTCAGTTTTATCGTATTGCGGTTTCAAAGCAAACTTCAGATAAAATGGTTGGTGGTTTACAGGATAATGGAGGTCACGCCTATAATAATAGTATTTGGCAAAATTATTATGGCGCAGATGGTATGGATACTGCAATAGACCCTACTGATTCAAATAAATATTATGGGTTTACGCAATTTGGAGGCGGTTTATATATCTCCAATACATCTGGAGGAAGTTCTAATGGAAGCGTAGGAGCACCAACTGCTGAAAAAGATGCAGCAAATAATGATAGTGGTGGAAATTGGATTACACCTTTGCTGATGAATAAGGATGGCGATTTATACGCTGGTTATTCGAGCTTATATAAATTAGAAAACAGTGCTTGGACACCGGTGTCTCAAAATTTTGGAGCTAATTTTAATATTGATGTTTTAGAAATAGACGACATCAATCCTGACAACATTTTTATCGCCCTAAATGGGAGTCTAAGAAAAAGCACAGATAGAGGGGTTACCTTTTCTGTGACGGAAACCTTTTCTAGAGACATTACTTCTATTGAGGTGAATACCCAAGATAGTAACATCGTTTATGTCACTACTTCTGGAACTAATGGCCAAGTCTATCAATCTAACGATGGCGGTCTTAATTTTACTAATATTTCTGCTGGCTTACCATCAGTTACTAAAAACAGCATTAAACACCAGAATTTACATTCTAAGAACCCATTATATTTAGGTACGAGCTTAGGCGTGTATCGCTATGATGATGACACCTTACAATGGGAGCAATTTAATATTGGATTACCGAACGTATCGGTTAGAGACTTGGAAATTAATGTTTACGATAATAAAATTACAGCAGCGACTTATGGAAGAGGCATTTGGCAATCGCTGATTCAAACTCAATTAGCGCCAACAGACGTGAAATTGGTTTCAGTTTCAGGGATTAGTGATGCAATCGAATGTAATGCTATGGTGACTCCAGAAATTGAAATTCTAAATAACGGTGTTTCAACACTTACTAGTGTAGATTTTACTTATACTATTGACGGCGTAGATTCTGTTTATAATTGGACAGGTAGTTTAGCTTCAGAAACTTCAACGACTGTATCCTTGCCACAATTTTCTTTATCTAAAGGGGTGCATACGTTTAAAACGGTCGTAAACACGGCTAATGATGCTTATGCAACAAATAATGATTCAGGAGAGAAAGTAATTCTTGCCAATGCTCCGGGTGCGGCACAAGTTGTAAATACTTTTCAAACTGTTAGCGAAGAACTTTTAGTTTTCGATGAAGGCGCATCAACGCAGTACTGGGTGCGCGGCATTCCAACAGGAATTGTATTAAATGATGCTTCAAATCCGTCAAATCAAGTATATGGTACAAATTTAGGAGGTCAATATAGCAATAATACCAAAAGCTATTTAGTGAGCGATTGCTATGATTTAACGACCGTTTCAAATCCAGAAATACAATTTGATATGGCATTTCAGTTAGAACTAGATTGGGATTTAGTTTACATGGAATATTCAACAAATCAAGGCGTGAGCTGGCAAGTTTTAGGTGCAGCAACAGATCCTAACTGGTACAATAGTGATACTGTTCCAGGGGCAAATTGTTTAAATTGTCCGGGAGCACAATGGACAGGTCAAGTTACCACCTTAACTCAATATAGTTATAATTTAGCTGCCTTTGCTGCAGAGACCAGTATGATGTTTCGATTTGTCTTCCATTCAGATCAAGCAGAGACTAAAGAAGGTGTCATTGTAGATAACTTAGTAATTGCTGGTAATTCTTTGAGTATTGATGAGTTTGAAACGAGTAACTTCTCAGTATTCCCTAATCCATCTGAAGGCCTTTTCAATATCAAAACAAAAACCGCTGAAGCTTTTGATATAGCAATTTATGACGTTTCGGGGAAATTAATTCTTAAACGTAATAAGGTCACTTCAAATAACCAACACTATCAATTGGATATGTCTGGTTATTCTGCAGGAATGTATTTTCTGAACATGTCAAATGGAACTAGTGAAATTACAAAGAAATTAATACTAAATTAAGGGCTATTTTAAAAACCATAAAAGCGCATTCATTGATTTGAATGCGTTTTTTTTTGTTAAAAATTATTTTATGCTAGAAATATCTCTGTAACTTAGTAGCTGATAATCAACAAAAAATAAAACTAGAAGTAATGAAAACAAATTTTAGTAAATGGTCTTTTTTGGGCGCTTTAGCATTCGTTAGTATAATCGCTTGCAAAGAAGAAGAAGAAAAAAAAGAGATGGTAATGTTAGAAGAAGTTCCGGGGATTAATGTGGGTTTTATGAATCCAGAGATAAAGCCTAATGAAGACTTTTTTAACTATGTTAACGGAAAATGGCTTGAGACCAACGAAATTCCAGACGATCAAACCAGTTGGGGAAGTTTCGCAGAGTTAAGAGAGAAGACCGATAACGATGCTTTAGCAATTTTAAAAGCGGCCATGAATACAGATAAAGATATGGAAACGATTACCGTTATTCCAGGGTCAGATCAGGAAAAGGCGGTGCACTACTATCAAACGATAATGGATACAGTAGGTCGCGATGAACAAGGAATCAAGCCTTTAAAGCCCTACTTAACTAAAATTAATGCGATAGAGAACAGTGATGATTTACAAGCGTATATGATTGAGATGGAGCCTAAAGGTGGCGGCGGACTCTATGGTTTTGGTGTTGGAGCAGACCCAAAAGACAGCAATCGAAATGTTGCTTATGTTGGTGGCGGTAGTTTAGGTTTACCAGATCGTGATTATTACGTAAAAGATGATGCAGATTCAAAAGAAAAAAGAGAAAAATATGTAAAGCACATCACTAGAATGTTACAGTATTTAGGAGAAAGTGAAACTGAAGCGGCAGAAGAAGCCGAACAAATTTTAGCCTTCGAAACGCGGTTAGCAGAAGCAAAAATGGATAAGGTAGAGCGTCGTAATCCAGACAATCGCTATAATCCAAGATCTATTGGCGATTTACAAAAAATGGTGCCAGCAGTAGATTGGAAAAATTTCTTTAACGGCATAGGCGCTAAAGAATTAGATACAGTAATTGTGGGAGATTTAGGTTACTTTAAGAGGTTACAAGATGTGTTAGCAGAAAACAATGTTGACAACTGGAAAGCATATTTACGTTGGAATGCTTTTAATAATACTGCAGCACTATTAACTACAGAATTGGACAATGCAAACTGGGATTTCTACAGTAAGGAATTAAACGGTGCTAAAAAGCAACGTGCAAGAGACGAACGTGCTCTAGGGAGTTTAAATGGTACTATTGGTGAAGCTCTAGGAAAATTATATGTTGACCGAAAATTCCCGCCGGAAGCAAAAGTTAAGGCTGAAAAAATGATTAAGAATGTTATTTTAGCATTCGAAGCAAGGATCAATAAGCTGGATTGGATGAGTGAAGAAACTAAAATGAAAGCCATCGAAAAACTAAAAGCAACAACAATAAAAATTGCTTATCCAGACCAATGGAAGGATTATTCAGATTTGGAAATTAAGAGTGTAGAAGCTGGTGGATCATACCTTCAAAACACATTAAATGCACAAGCTTGGAATTTTAAAAAAGATATAGATAAATTAGGGAAACCAGTAGATAAAAGCGAATGGTATATGGCACCACAAGTAGTGAATGCCTATTTTAATCCTGCGTTTAACGAAATTGTATTTCCTGCAGCTATTTTACAGCCTCCTTTTTATAATTATACTGCAGATGATGCTGTAAATTATGGCGGTATTGGTGCGGTAATAGGTCACGAAATTTCTCATAGTTTTGATGATTCTGGAGCGAAGTACGATAAGGATGGAAACCTTAATAATTGGTGGACAGATGAAGATAAAAAACAATTTGAAAACTTAGGTACTGCATTGGCAGACCAATATTCTGCAATAGAAGTTTTACCGGAAGTTAATATTAATGGTAAATTTACTTTAGGGGAAAATATTGGTGATTTAGGAGGCGTTTTAGCAGCTTACGATGCTTTACAAATGAGTTTTGAAGAAAACGGAAGACCAGAACCAATTGATGGTTTTACACCTGAGCAACGCTTCTTTATGAGTTGGGCTACAGTTTGGAGAATAAAAATGCGTGATGACGCTTTAAAAACAAGAATTAAAACAGATCCACATTCTCCAGGAATGAATAGAGCGGTGCAGCCACTTTTAAATGTTGATGCTTTTTATGAAGCATTCGATATTAAAGAAGGGGATAACATGTATATTGCTCCAGAGGACCGTGTAAGAATCTGGTAATAAACGTTACATTATAAAAAAAATGCTTCCTGTTTTAGGAAGCATTTTTCTTTTATTAAAAATAGGATTTAATTTTTTGTTTCAGTCGTTTTTTCTTTTTGTGCATTTAGCGCATTTTTAGTAATGGTAGCCATATTAAATTGTGGTTCAATGGCTAAAGCCTTATCTAAAATAAGGACTGCAGCATCAATGTTCGTCGCTTTATCTTCATTGAATTTTATTAAAGCATCAAGATAATAGAGTGCCGCTTTTAAAGGCACTTGATAGGGTTGTTGCTTTTCGTAAAATGCTTTTCCTTGTTTGTCTGTTACGCTGTTTAAACCCAAATCGACGTATTTTTTTGCTTCAGCTAAGTTGTTGAGTTGCAAATTAATTTCGGCAATTTCATAAGCTAATCCAGCATTTTTTGATGTGATGTAAATGGTTTGATAAAAGGGA